>NZ_JBSFFN010000018.1:0-149170 GCF_053596135.1 Streptomyces sp. NPDC001770
GGTGGCGCGTGCGTCGTCGCCGAGGAGTCCGTCGACCGCCGCGGCGAGGTCGGCGGTGGTCTCCAAGGCCCTTCGTCGTGCCGGGGGCGCCGCTACCGGTCGTCGGAGGCCGGCAGCGGCCCCCTGCTGATGCCCAGCTCCCGGGTGGTCGCCGGGTTGAAGACCAGGACCAGTGCGGTGATCACGACGGCGGCGAGCACGATCCCGGTGGGGATCAGCGCGCCGTGGGACTTGAGCAGCGTGTAGGCGACGGGCAGCCCCATGATCTGCGTGATGAGCGTGGGCCCCCGGCCCCAGCTGCGGCGCAGCAGCAGCCCGCGGGCGCCCGCGAGCGGGATGAGGCCGAGCGCGATCAGGGTGGCTCCGCCCGTCACCGCCTGCGTGGGGCTCTCCGGCCGGCCGAGCAGCCCCATCACCAGCATGCAGATCCCGCCGACGACGAGGGCCGCCCCTTCGAGGGCGGTGAGCGCGGCGAGGGCCTCGATGCGCCCCGGCTTCCCGGTCCGCTTCCCGGGCGCGGCCGAGGGCGCGGGAGACGAGGAGGGCGTGTTCGCTTGAGTACTCACGCCAGCCAGGTTGGCATCCCCGCGCCCGGAAAGCGAAGCCGGGGCCCGGTGCGCCGCTTCCCGGCACACCCGGTCACGCCGTGTGACCGGGATACGGGCGGTCACGCCGAGTGAAGGCGATGGGGAGGGACTGCTGCCCGGTACCGTCCGGTAGGTAGGCTGGCAGTCATGCGCGCTCTCCTCGTGGTCAACCCCGCCGCCACCACCACCAGTGCGCGAACGCGCGACGTGCTCATCCACGCTCTGGCGAGCGAGATGAAGATCGAGGCCGTGACCACGGAGTACCGGGGTCACGCCCGGGACCTGGGACGCCGGGCCGCGGACTCGGGCGCCTTCGACCTGGTGGTCGCGCTCGGCGGCGACGGCACGGTGAACGAGGTCGTCAACGGACTGCTGGACCAGGGGCCCGACGACGGGCTGCCGAGTCTCGCGGTGGTCCCCGGCGGCTCGACCAACGTCTTCGCGCGGGCGCTCGGATTGCCCAATGACCCGGTGGAGGCGACCGGGGCGATCCTCCAGGCGCTGGCCGAGAACAGTTCGCGGACGGTGGGACTGGGACGTGCGTTCGGTACGCCGGGCTCCGCCGACGAGGCAGTACCCGAACGTTGGTTCACCTTCTGCGCGGGCCTCGGCTTCGACGCCGGCGTGATCGGCCGGGTCGAACAGAAGCGCGAGGGCGGCAAGCGTTCGACCCACGCGCTCTACGTGCGCCAGGTGCTCCGGCAGTTCATCGACGAGCCGCACCGCCGGCAGGGTGTCATCACGCTGGAGGAGCCCGGCCAGGAGCCGGTGCACGAGCTCGCGCTGTCGATAATCTGCAACACCGCCCCCTGGACCTACCTGGGCAATCGCCCGATGTACGCCTCTCCGAAGGCGTCGTTCGACACCGGCCTGGACATCCTCGGCCTGAAGCGGCTCTCCACCACACAGGTGGCCCGCTACGGCACCCAGCTGCTCACTTCCAGCCCCGACAAGGGCCCGCGCGGCAAGCACGTCGTTTCACGGCATGACCTCACGGACTTCACCTTGCATTCAAAGGTCCCACTCCCCTTCCAGATGGACGGCGACCACCTGGGACTGCGTACGAGCGTGACGTTCACAGGCGTACGCCGTGCACTGCGTGTGATTGTGTGAGTGGAAGGGCCCAAAGTCCTTTAACTCGAACGTTTGGGCTGGTTCCCACCCCTTAGAAGTACGGCTGTGACGGAGCCGACACCGAGGAATCAAAAAAAACTTTCCAGAAGGGGTTGTATCCGCCGCCGAGGTTTGCGAATCTCTACATGGCGATCGGGACGGCCCGCAGCATCGGCCTCCACTGAAAGCCAGAACCCCTCCCACTGTGCAGACCACGACCAGTTCGTCTGGGCGTAGGCCCTTCACCTGCGGGGGGATTCGTGAAAGCGTTCACATTCACAAGCAACAAGCATGTAATACCAAGGAGAGGTAGCAGCCATGGACTGGCGTCACAACGCCGTTTGTCGTGAGGAAGACCCCGAGCTGTTCTTCCCCATCGGCAACACCGGTCCTGCGCTGCTGCAGATCGAGGAAGCCAAGGCCGTCTGCCGTCGCTGCCCCGTCATGGAGCAGTGCCTGCAGTGGGCGCTCGAGTCCGGCCAGGACTCCGGCGTCTGGGGTGGCCTCAGCGAGGACGAGCGCCGCGCCATGAAGCGCCGCGCCGCTCGCAACCGGGCGCGCAACGCCAGCGCCTGATTCGACGCCCCCGCGACAAGCCTCAGCCCGGCGGCGCGTACGCAGCGTACGCACAGCCCCGCCTTCGAGTCGCAGCGCGCAGTACCCCGAAGCGCAGAAGAACGTGCTTGAACCGAAAGGCCCGGACCGTTACCACGGTCCGGGCCTTTCGGTGTGCCACCGGCGGGAGCTCTAACGGTCCGCGCTGACCGGGAGGTCGAGCAGCACCTGGGTGCCGCGCTCCGGCGCGGGCACCATGTCAAAGGTGCCGCCCAGTTCGCCCTCGACCAGCGTCCGGACGATCTGCAGGCCGAGGTTTCCGGCCTTCCTCGGGTCGAAGCCCTCGGGGAGGCCGCAGCCGTCGTCCTGCACGGTGATGAGCAGCCGGCCGTCCTGGGAGGATCCACCCCGCACCGCGGAGACTTCGACCGTGCCGCTGTCCCCCTCGCTGAACGCGTGCTCCAGGGCGTTCTGGAGGACTTCCGTCAGCACCATCGAGAGCGGGGTGGCCACGTCGGCGTCGAGGATGCCGAAGCGCCCGGTGCGCCGGCAGGTGACCTTGCCCGGCGAGATCTCGGCGACCATGGAGATGACCCGGTCGGCGATCTCGTCGAACTCGACGCGCTCGTCCAGATTCTGGGACAGCGTCTCATGGACGATGGCGATCGAACCGACGCGCCGTACCGCCTCGTTGAGCGCCTCGCGCCCCCGTACGGAGTCCATCCGGCGGGCCTGGAGGCGCAACAGGGCGGCCACCGTCTGGAGGTTGTTCTTGACCCGGTGGTGGATCTCCCGGATGGTCGCGTCCTTGGTTATCAACTCACGCTCGCGGCGGCGCAGTTCCGTGACGTCGCGGAGCAGCACCAGCGAGCCGATCCGGACGCCCTTGGGCTTGAGCGGGATCGCCCGGAACTGGATGACGCCGCTCGTGCACTCCACCTCGAACTCGCGGGGCGCGTAACCGCTCGCGACCTTGGCCAGGGCTTCGTCCACCGGTCCCCGGGACGGGGCGAGTTCGGCGGTGGTCTGGCCGAGGTGGAGCCCGACGATGTCGGAGGCGAGGCCGAGGCGGTGGTAGGCGGAGAGGCCGTTGGGGCTGGCGTACTGGACGATCCCGTCGGCGTCGAGCCGGATGAGACCGTCGCCGACGCGCGGGGAGGCGTCCATGTCGACCTGCTGGCCGGGGAAGGGGAAGGCCCCGGTGGCGATCATCTGGGCGAGGTCGGCGGCGGACTGGAGATAGGTGAGCTCCAGCCGGGAGGGGGTCCGCACGGTCAGCAGGTTGGTGTTGCGCGCGATGACGCCGAGGACCCGGCCCTCGCGGCGGACCGGGATGGACTCGACCCGGACCGGCACCTCCTCCCGCCACTCCGGGTCGCCCTCGCGCACGATCCGGCCCTCGTCGAGGGCGGCGTCCAGCAGGGGACGGCGGCCGCGCGGCACCAGGTGGCCGACCATGTCGTCCTGGTAGGAGGTCGGTCCGGTGTTGGGGCGCATCTGCGCGACGGAGACGTACCGCGTCCCGTCCCGGGTGGGAACCCAGAGGACGAGGTCGGCGAAGGACAGGTCGGAGAGCAGCTGCCACTCCGAGACCAGCAGGTGGAGCCATTCGAGATCGGTGTCGCTCAGGGCTGTGTGCTGGCGGACGAGGTCGTTCATGGAGGGCACATGTGCGAGCGTACCCGCGGATACCGAGAGGTTCCGAACCGAGCGCCGTCCCGCCCGGCGGCGGAGAGTGGGGCAGGACGGGACGGGGGCGGGGCAGGAGGCGGGGCGGGGCGGGGAGCGGGCGCCCCGTGTACAGAAGGGCTCCGCGCCGCGAGAATCGGTACCGCGCCCGCAGAATCGATACCGCAGACGCATGGACACCGACAAATGGTCTAGTCCACAATACGGGGACAAGAACCTCCGCCCTCCCCGCACAGGAGGACGGACCGAGGCACCCGCGCTCTCTGCCCTGATCGCGCCCGTGCCTCGTACGGCCGGAGGCACCGCACACCGCCGGCCGAGCAGCTCCGGGCTGCGGTGCCGGGCGGGCCGAGGGTCCCTCCCGGTGCCGCGGCCCGCGGGTCGGCGCGGCCCTCCGCACCCGGCGCGGACCCCGCGGGCACACCCCGGGCCCAGCGGACCCGCGCCCCGGATTCCGTCCCCCGCCGGCACCCGCCCCCCGGCGCCCGCACCAGCACCCGGCCGGCTCCCCCGTACGCCCCCGCCCCAGGGGCCTTCCGTCCGGGTCGCGCACCCTGCGCATCTGCGGACAATTGACACAAGTCACCCTCGGTCGCGCAGTGTCGCGCAACCGGAGCCCAGGACGATGATCAAAAGCGGAAACCACCTGTTCCGGAGGCGTCGGACTCTGTTAAATTTGGACCAGATTGGTCTATACCACATACGTCGTCACTGATCAGATCGGCAGGCACAGCGTGGAAGTTGTCATCGTCCCGGACGCAGCGGCAGGCGGCGAGCTCATCGCGGAGGCCATGGGTGCGCTGCTGAGCCGCAAGCCCTACGCCCTGCTCGGCGTCGCCACCGGCTCGACCCCGCTGCCCATCTACCGGTCCCTGGCCGAAAAGGTGCGCTCGGGCGCGGTGGACGCGTCCCGCGCCCGGATCTGCCAGCTGGACGAGTACGTCGGGCTCCCCGCCGGACACCCGGAGTCCTACCGCTCGGTCGTGCTGCGCGAGGTCGTGGAGCCGCTCGGCCTGACCGAGTCCTCCTTCATGGGCCCGGACGGCTCGGCCGAGGACGTCCAGGCCGCCTGCGCGGCGTACGACCGGGCGCTGACCGAGGCCGGCGGCGTCGACCTCCAGCTGCTCGGCATCGGCACCGACGGGCACATCGGGTTCAACGAGCCCTGCTCCTCGCTCGCCTCGCGCACCCGGATCAAGACGCTGACCGAGCAGACCCGGGTGGACAACGCCCGCTTCTTCGACGACGACATCGAGCAGGTGCCGCACCACGTCATCACCCAGGGCATCGGCACCATCCTGGAGTCGCGTCACGCGATCCTGCTGGCCACCGGCGAGGGCAAGGCCGACGCGGTCGCGCAGACCGTGGAGGGGCCGGTCGCCTCGGTCGTACCCGCCTCCGCGCTCCAACTCCACCCGCACGCCACGGTCGTGGTGGACGAGGCCGCCGCCTCCAAGCTGAAACTGGCCGACTACTTCCGGCACACCTTCGCCTCGAAGCCCTCCTGGCAGGGGCTGTAGGACCGGCGGGCACACGCCGAGGAGGGGCCGGTCACCTGGTGACCGGCCCCTCCTTCACGCGATGCGCGCCCTTTCACGCGATGCGCGCCGTCACGCCCCGACGAGGGCCTCCGCAGCGGCGATGCCGCAGACGCGGGCGGCGCCGTGCGTCTCCACGTACAGCCCGCCCCTCGGCGCGGAGTACGGCAGGCCCATCTCCACGACCACCGTGTCCGGGCGCGCCGCGAGCAGCGCGTCGACCGCCGCCGCCATCCAGGGGTGGCGGTGGGCGTCGCGTACGACCGCGACGACGCGCCGCTCCCCCGCGGTCCGCAGCGCGTCCGCCACAGGGTCCGCGTCGTCGTGGCGGTAGGTCGCGGCGGTGGTACCGGGCAGCAGACGGGTCAGCTCGGCGGCCACCCCCCACGGGGTCTCCGCGCCGACCGCGATGTTGGCCATCGGGGTGAAGGCGGCGACGTGGACCGGGGCGCCGAGCCGGGGTCCGTCGCCGGTCACCCGTACCGCCCTGCGGGCCGCGACGAGGCCGATGTTCGCGTCGTGCCCGTCGGGCTGTCCGGTCGCGGTGCCGGGCGCGGTCCCCTCCTGCACTGCCGCGCCCGGCGCCGGGACCGCCCCCCTCGCACCGCGCGTCCAGGACGCGAGTGCCCGTACTCGTGCGGCGGCGTCGGCGAGCCGCTCCTCGGCCAGCTCCCCGCCGTGCACCGCCGCGACCAGCGCGTCGCGCAGCCGCTCCACCGTGGCGTCGTCCTCCAGCCCGCCGCCGACGCACAGGGCGTCGGCGCCGGCCGCGATCGCGAGGACCGAGCCGCGCTCGATCCCGTACGTCGCCGCGATGGCCTGCATCTCCACCGCGTCGGTGACGATGAGTCCCTCGTACCCGAGTTCACCCCGGAGCAGACCGGTGAGGATCTGCGGGCTGAGCGTCGCGGGGCGGTCCGGGTCGAGGGCCGGGAGCAGGATGTGGGCGCTCATCACCGACTTCGACCCGGCCGCGATGGCGGCCTTGAAGGGCACCAGCTCGCGGGCGTGCAGGGTCTCCAGGTCGACGTCGATCCGGGGCAGCGCGTGGTGCGAGTCGACGGCGGTGTCGCCGTGGCCGGGGAAGTGCTTGGTGCAGGCGGCGACTCCGGCGGCCTGGATGCCCTCGACGTACGCGGCGGTGTGCCGGGCCACCAGGGCCGGGTCGGCGCCGAAGGAGCGTACGCCGATGACCGGGTTGGCCGGGTTGGAGTTGACGTCGCCGGAGGGCGCCCAGTTGAGGTTGACGCCGCACTCGATGAGCCGGCGGCCCAGCTCGTGGGCGACGGCCCGGGTGAGCGCGGTGTCGTCCACCGAGCCGAGGGCGTGGTTGCCCGGGAAGGACGAACCGTCGCGCACCTCGAGGCGGGTGACGTCGCCGCCCTCCTCGTCGATGGCGACCAGCACGTCGTCGCGCTCGGCCCGCAGCTGGGCGGTGAGTGCCGCGAGCTGTCCGGGGGTGACGATGTTCCGGCCGAACAGGCCGACGGAGGTGAGCCCTTCGCCGATGCGGCGCAGCAGCCAGTCCGGTGCGGTGGTGCCGGTGAAGCCGGGCTGGAGGACGGCCAGCGCGTCGCGGGTGATGGTGTCGGTGGGGGAGGCGAGAGTAGTCATGGGGGCCGCACTATCCCTTCACTGCGCCGTCGGTCAGACCGCTCACGGCCTTGCGCTGCAGGAAGACGAAGAGGAGGAGGATCGGGACGGCGAAGACCGACGAGGCCGCCATCGTGGCACCCCAGTCGTCGCCGAACTGGGTCTGGAACTGCGACAGCCACAGCGGAAGGGTCTGGGCCTCCGCCTGCTTGTTCAGGACCAGGACGAGCGGGAACTCGTTCCAGGCGGTGATGAAGCCGAACAGCGAGGTGGACATCAGACCGGGCGCGAGCAGCGGCAGGATCACCTTGACGAACGCCTGCGGGCGGGTGCAGCCGTCGACCATCGCGGACTCCTCCAGCTCCTTGGGCACGGCGGCGACGAAGCCGCGCAGCGTCAGGAGCGTGAAGGGCAGCACCATGACCATGTAGAACAAGGTCAGCGGTATCAGGCTGTTGAGCATGTCCGAGTCGCGCACGATGAAGTAGATCGCGATGACCATGACTTCCCAGGGCGCCATCTGCGCGACCATGAAGCCGATGATGAACCCCTTGCGTCCCTTGAACCGCATCCGCGCCAGGGCGAAGGAGCCGGCCAGCGCGAGGACGAGGGAGAGGAGCACCGCCACCACGGTGACGGTGAGGGAGTTGCGGACCATCGTCCAGAAGTTGTCCGCGTCGAGCGCGGTCCTGAAGTGGTCGAGCGTGATGTGGGTCGGGATCCAGACCGGATCGTCCGACACGATGTCCGGGGTCGGCTTGAAGGCCGTGGCGAACATCCAGTACACGGGGAAGACGAAGCCGACGACCATGACGAGAGCCGTGGCGTTGGGCCAGATACGGCCGAAACGTGACGAAGCCGAGCGGTTCACAGCTCGTCCTCCTCTTGCTTGAGAACGATCCGGAGGTAGGAGGAGGTCAGCAGGAGCAGGATCACGATGGTGAGCAGCGCGATGGCCGAGCCCATGCCGTAGTGCTGGTTGCCGACGCCCTCGATGTAGGCGTACACGGGCAGGATCTCGGTGAGCCGGTCCGGGCCGCCCTCGTTGATCGCGAAGACCTGGGCGAACGCCTTGAAGACCCAGATGACTTCGAGGAACGTGGTCGCGAAGAGGAAGGGACGCAGGAACGGCATGGTGACCGAGGTGAAGCTCTTCCAGGCGCCCGCGCCGTCGAGCGAGGCGGCCTCGTAGAGCTCCTTGGGGATCGTCGTGGTGGCGGCGTACAGGTTGATCGCGACGAACGGGATCGACTGCCACACGATGAGCACCGTGATGACGAAGAAGGTGGAGAACTGGCTGCCGGTCCAGTTGTAGTCGGCCATCGAGTGGAAGCCGATCTTGTCCAGCACCCAGTTGACGACTCCGAACCGGGAGGCGAAGAGCCACTGGTAGACGGTGGTCGCGGCGATGACGGGCATGGCCCAGGCGAGGACCAGGCCGACGAGCAGCGTGACCCGCATCCGCTTGCCGAGCTTGGCGAGCAGCAGACCGGTCAGCGTGCCGAGGATCATGATCAGGACAACGTTGGTGCCCGCGAAGACGATCGACCGGCCGGTGACGTGCCAGAAGTCCGCGTTGCCGAGGATCTCCTTGTAGTTGTCGACGCCGTTCCACTCGGAGATGTGCTGGATCAGCTGCCTCATGTTGAGGTTCTGGAACGACAGCAGGGTGTTCTTCACCAGCGGCCAGCCGAGGAACACCAGGGTCACGGCCACCGGAGGGGCCAGCAGCAGATAGGGGGCCAGCTGCGTGTTTCTGCCGCGTCCACCGGACTTGGCCGGTGTGCGGTCGGCCCGCTTCGTAACCTCCGCCGGACCGGAGGGCGGCCGTTCGGTCTGCACGGTCATGCTCGCCATCTCTTTCTTGGCACCATGGGACACAACTCGGCTGCCGGGTGCGGACTCCTCGGGGGAGTCCGCACCCGGCAGCTCGGCCTTACTGCTGCTGCGCGAGGCGCTTGTTGAACTCCGCCTCGACCTGCTTGGCGGCCTCTTCGTTCGACTTGCCGTTCAGGACCGCGGTCATGAAGGTCTTGATCGGGTTGGGCGCGTTCTCGACGGCGGCCCACTCCGGGATCAGCGGCGTGGTGCCACCGACCTTGGCGGCCGGCGCGGCGGCCTCGGCGACGGCGTTGCCCGTGAGGTTGCTGTTCAGCGACTCCTTGTTCGGGATGACGCCGTTCAGCTTGGCGAGCTGGCCCTCGAACTGGTCGGAGAGCGCGAGCTTCAGGAACTCCTTGGCGAGGTCCTTCTTCTTGCTGCCTTCGGCGACGGCGAGGTTGGAGCCGCCGAGGAAGACGCCCTCGGGCTTGTCGGCGGTCTCACCCGGGATGGTGAAGTAGCCGATCTCCTTCTCGATGGCCGGGTTGGCGGCGATGGCCGTGCCGGCCTCCCAGCCCATGCCGATGAAGGCGCCGGTCTTGCCCTTGGCGAAGACGTCGGCCTGCTGCGGGGTGGCCTCGTCCTTGTCCTTGGGGGCCTTGGAGTACGCCTGGTACTTCTTGTAGAGGTCCATCGCCGCACCGATCTTCGGGTCGGAGAGGTTGGAGACCCACTTGTCCCCGTCCTTCTTCACGAGGTCGGCACCCTGACCGATGGTGAGGCCGTCGAAGAAGTACCAGTTCTGGCCGGGCAGGTAGAGGGGCTCGGCCTTGCCCTTGGCCTTGATCTTGTCCAGCGCGGCGAAGAACTCGTCACGGGTCTTCGGCGCCTCGGTGACCCCGGCGTCGGCGAAGACGGACTTGTTGTAGATGACCACGCGGTTGGCGAAGTACCACGGGGCGGCGTACTGCGTGCCGTCCACGACCGACGCCTTGTTGAGGCTCTCGGCCCAGTCGGTGCCGACCTCCGACTTCACGTCGCCGAGGTCGGCGAGGCCGCCCGACTTCGCGTACGCGGCGGTCTGGGTGTTGCCGATCTCGAAGACGTCCGGCGGGTTCTCCTCGGAGAGGGCGGTCGTCAGCTTCTGCTGGATCCCGTCCCACTTCTGGACCTCGAACTTGACCTTCGCGCCGGTCTTCTTCTCGAAGGCCGCGCTCAGGTCCTTCTGCCACTGGTCGGGCGTCGAGCCGTCCATGGCCCAGACGGTCAGGGTCTGGCCCTTGTAGCTGTCCGGACCCGCTGCCTTGGCAGTGTCCTTCTCGGTGTCGTCCGAGCCACATGCCGCGATCGAGATCATCATGCCCGCGACACCAATGGCCGCGATGAGCTTGCGCTTCACGTCAAACCCTCCTCAGGGATGCTGCAACCCCGCCCACCGCGAAGACATTCGACGAGTACTGCTGGGGCTGGACCTGGTCTTAAATGGTTTAGACCAGCAACGGGAGCTTGGCCTAGACCTTTAGGGGTGTCAAGGGTGTATAAGAAGTGCACTCGCGTCCGTTATAGGACCGACACCTAGGGGCTTTTGATCGAAAGCGCCCATACCTGGATCGCCAGTGGGACGGCGTACCAACGACACGGCCCGAAGGGGAGGTCGACGCCCCCTCGGCCGGGCCGTGCCACCATGTGAGCCGCGAAGTACGGAGGAGCCGGTGACGGCAGCACAGCAATCGGAGAGAGGGACCATGAGCGCCGGTGAGGGCAGCCCCGCGGGCGGCACGGGGGCGGGGGTACGCACCGCGCGCGTACCGAAGTACTACCGGCTCAAGCGCCACCTCCTCGACATGACGGACACCATGCCGCCCGGCACACCGGTACCCCCGGAGCGCACCCTCGCGGCCGAGTTCGACACCTCCCGCACCACGGTGCGCCAGGCGCTCCAGGAGCTGGTCGTCGAGGGCCGGCTCGAACGCATCCAGGGCAAGGGCACCTTCGTCGCCAAGCCGAAGGTGTCCCAGGCGCTCCAACTGACCTCGTACACCGAGGACATGCGGGCCCAGGGCCTCGAACCCACCTCCCAGCTGCTGGACATCGGCTACGTGACGGCGGACCAGGCACTGGCCGGGCTGCTGGACATCACCGCCGGCGGGCGGGTGTTGCGCATCGAGCGGCTGCGGCTCGCCAGCGGGGAGCCGATGGCCATCGAGACCACCCATCTTTCGGCCAAGCGCTTTCCCGCGCTGCGCCGTTCACTGGTGAAGTACACCTCGCTCTACACCGCACTGGCCGAGGTGTACGACGTCCGGCTCGCGGAGGCCGAGGAGACGATCGAGACCTCGCTCGCCACCCCACGCGAGGCCGGGCTGCTCGGCACCGACGTGGGCCTGCCCATGCTGATGCTCTCCCGGCACTCCCTCGACGGACGGGGCGAGCCGGTGGAGTGGGTGCGCTCGGTCTACCGGGGCGACCGGTACAAATTCGTGGCCCGGCTCAAGCGTCCGCTCGACTGAGCGGATCGGGCCGCGCCCTCCTCGCCCGTACCGTTTCATACCGCACGCACTTCTCGTACCGCCCGTCGCACCCATTTCACCCGTGTGCGACACCGAGAAAAAACATGGCGATCATTTCCAGCCAAGCATGAACCAAAACCGTTCTTCCTCCGTGCCGTTGACGGAAACAGTCCCGCTGCCGGGAAGTCATACGGCCGGTGCGCCCGGCCGGGGCACCGGCCGGACCCACCGGCGGCCAGCGAGGAACGGAGTCAGTCCATGCCAGAAGTGCCAGAGCCCACTCCACCCCCGACGGTGACACCGGCGCGGGTGATCATCGCGATATGCCTCGCGGCGCCGTTCGTGGCGCTGCTCTGGGTCGGTTCGTACGCCAAGGTCGACCCGACCTTCATCGGTATCCCGTTCTTCTACTGGTACCAGATGCTCTGGGTGGTCGTCTCGACCGGGCTGACCATGCTCGCGTACACGCTGTGGAAGCGTGACCAGCGCTCCCGCAAGGGAGGTGTCTCCGCATGAAGGACGGCGTGAACGGCGTCGCACTCGGCGTCTTCATCTTCTTCTTCCTGGCGGTCACCGTGGTCGGCTTCATGGCCGCCCGCTGGCGCCGCGCCGACAACGAGCTGAGCCTGGACGAATGGGGCCTGGGCGGAAGATCGTTCGGGACCTGGGTGACCTGGTTCCTGCTCGGCGGCGACCTGTACACCGCGTACACCTTCGTCGCCGTCCCGGCGGCGATCTACGGCGCGGGGGCCTCGGGCTTCTTCGCCGTTCCGTACACGATCCTGGTGTACCCGCTGATCTTCACCTTCCTGCCGCGGCTCTGGTCCGTGTCGCACAAGCACGGGTACGTCACCACCTCCGACTTCGTCCGGGGCCGCTTCGGCTCGAAGGGCCTGTCGCTGGCGGTCGCGCTCACCGGCATCCTCGCCACGATGCCGTACATCGCCCTTCAGCTCGTCGGCATCCAGGCCGTGCTGGACGTCATGGGCGTCGGCGGCGGCGAGGACACCAACTGGTTCGTCAAGGACCTCCCGCTGCTGATCGCGTTCGCGGTGCTCGCCGCGTACACCTACTCCTCGGGCCTGCGCGCGCCCGCGCTGATCGCGTTCGTCAAGGACGGGCTGATCTACCTGGTCATCGCGGTGGCGATCATCTACATCCCGATCAAGCTGGGCGGCTTCGACGACATCTTCGCCGGGGCGAGCGCGAAGTTCTCCGCGGCCAACGAGGCGGCGGGCAAGCCGGTGGCCGGGGTGGTACCCGGGGTGAACGGGCAATGGGGTTACGCCACGCTGGCGTTGGGCTCCGCGCTGGCGCTCTTCATGTACCCGCACTCGATCACGGCGACGCTCTCCAGCCGCAGCCGTGAGGTGATCCGCCGCAACACCACCATCCTGCCGCTGTACTCGCTGATGCTCGGGCTGCTGGCCCTGCTCGGCTTCATGGCCATCGCGGCCGGGGTCAAGGTCAGCAACGGCCAGCTGGCCATCCCGCAGCTCTTCGAGAACATGTTCCCGGACTGGTTCGCCGGTGTGGCCTTCGCCGCCATCGGGATCGGCGCGCTGGTGCCCGCGGCCATCATGTCCATCGCCGCCGCGAACCTCTTCACCCGGAACATCTACAAGGAGTTCCTGAAACCGGACGCGACGCCCGAGCAGGAGACCAAGGTCTCCAAGCTGGTCTCGCTCCTGGTGAAGGTCGGCGCACTGGTCTTCGTGCTCACCATGGACAAGACGGTGGCCATCAACTTCCAGCTGCTGGGCGGGATCTGGATCCTCCAGACGATGCCGTCGCTGGTCGGCGGCCTCTTCACCCGGTGGTTCCACCGCTGGGCGCTCATCGCGGGCTGGGCGGTCGGCATGCTGTACGGCACCCTCGCCGCGTACGGCGTGGCCTCCCCGACCCAGAAGCACTTCGGCGGCTCGTCGAAGGAGATCCCGGGCATCGGCGAGATCGGCTACATCGGTCTCACCGCGTTCGTGCTGAACGTCGTGGTCGTGGTCGTGGTGACCTTCGTCCTCAACGCGCTCAAGGCCCCGGCGGGCATCGACGAGACCTCGCCGGAGGACTACACCGCGGACGTCGGCGACAAGGGCGTGCAGGCGGAGCTGCCGCCGGCCGTCGTGGGGGCGCCGGGCGGCCACTGACCCGGACCCGCCTGCCGAACCGTCCGCCGGGCCGTCGCGTCCTCCCCCAGTGGGAGGGGCGGCGGCCCGGCGGCGTACCCGCCCCGCGACCGGACCGCCCCCCGTACGTAAGGATGTGCTCATGACATCTCGCACCCGGCTGCGCGGCCTCTGGCCCGCTCTGCTGGTCCTCACCCTCGCCGGCTGCGGCACCGAGCACGCCGGCGCGGGCGGCGCGTCCCCCGCCGCGGACGTACCGGACCACGCCGAACTGGAGGCGCGGGCGACGGCCCTCCAGACCCGCGCGGACCGCGTGTACGTCACCGAGGTGGCCGGATACACCCTGGCGACGCAGTCGGTGGGCGTGCTCGGCGACGACGGCTTCGGCAGCTCCTACACGGACAGGAAGGGGCACGTGATCCAACTCGGTGTGGAGCGCGCCGACCACTCCCCCGCCGACTGCGGCAAGAAGCCGGTGGCCGACGGCTCGGCCGGCTACACCGTCTGCGAGCGCGAGGGCGAGAGCTGGTACAGCGCGACCGCCCTCGGCCACGCCTACGCCCGCACCGAGGGCGGCGTCTCCGTGACGGTCAGCGCCGGACTCCCCGGCGTGGACCGCGCCACCCTGCGCGAGGCGGCCGAAGCCGCCCACCCGGCGGACGACGCCGAACTCGACAGGATCCTCCCGCCCCTCGGCCAGGCCCCCGGCTCGCAGCCGATCGAGCGTGGCGACCTCCCGCCGGAGGGCGACGGGGCCCCGAACAACGAGGTGGGCGTGAGCGGTTGATCCTTCTCACGGACCGGCCTGTCCGCCCGTCCGCGCGGCGCGCAGAATGGCGGTCATGGACCTGACGATCAGAAGGGCCGAGCCGGAGGAGTACGCGCTCCTCGGCGAGATAACGGCCCAGGCGTACCTCGGCGACGGCCTGTTGAGCGGGGGCGAGGACGACCCGTATCTCGCCAGGCTGCGGGACGTGCCCGGCCGGGCCGCCGTGGCCGAGGTGCTGGTGGCCGCGGACGACACCGGCACCGTGCTCGGCGGGGTGACCTACGCCCCGCCCGGCAGCCCCATGTGCGACGTCGCGGCGGCGGACGAGGCGGAGTTCCGGATGCTCGCGGTGGGCAGGGCGGGGCGCGGCCGGGGAGCCGGGGAAGCGCTCGTACGGGCGTGCGCCGCGCGGGCCCGGGCCACCGCCGGGGTCACCGGACTCGCCCTGTCGACCCAGCCCGCCATGTCCGGGGCACACCGGATCTACCACCGGCTCGGCTTCACGCGCACCCCGGAACGCGACTGGCGGCCGGTGCCGGGCCTGACACTGCTCACCTACCGGCTGGACCTGGGCAGCGGCGGCTGAGAGACCCCGGCCCTGGCCGCACCCCCGTCCGGAACCCTCTCCGCCCCACCCCGGACGGGCCGCGGCCACGCCCCCGAAGGCCCGCCGCGCCCTCCCGCGTACCGGAACACCGCCCCGCACCGCCACAACATGTGGGGCGTTCTCGCGGCCCGGCCACCACATGTATGCTCGTCTCGCTGTCGTCGCAGGGGAATCCGGTGCGAATCCGGAACTGTCCCGCAACGGTGTGAACCGCGCGTTTCGCGCACCTTCGAGTCCGGCTACCTGCCGACAGCGCGTCCGGCTCACCCGAACCGGACGCCCGTACGTCCGGGCCTCGCGGATGGGCCGGTGGACGCCGTGTGCGGTGCTGCCCGTCTCCAGGTGGCGCGCCCCGCGGCCCTCACCTCCTCCCCCCGCCGGTCCAGAGCCGAGCGAGGGAGAGCACCACCGTGACCATCGCGCCCGCCGATCCGGCGTCCGTGCCCGCAGCCAGCGCAGCGACCGAGCCCGTCGACGGCCCCGGGACCGCGCTGCTGCGCACCCTGACCGCCCTCACCGCGGACCTGCCGGACACCGACCCGGGGAGGGTCGCCGCCGCCGCGCTGCGCGGCCGCAGCGCGCACGCCGACGAGGCGGAGCTGCTGACCCTGGCCACCGAGTCGGCCGCCGGCCTGATCGCGGAGGACCCCGCCTACTCGCGGCTCGCCGCCCGGCTCCTCACCCGCACCATCGCCGCCGAGGCGGCCGGTGAGGGCGCGGTGTCGTTCTCCGCGTCGGTCGCCGTCGGCCACCGCGAGGGCCTGATCGCGGACCGTACGGCAGCGTTCGTGACGCTGCACGCCGAGCGGCTGGACGCGCTGGTCGAGGAAGCCCTCACGGACGGCGCCGACGACCGGTTCGGCTACTTCGGCCTGCGCACCCTCTACAGCCGCTACCTGCTGCGCCACCCGCTCACCCGTCAGGTGGTGGAGATCCCGCAGCACTTCATGCTGCGGGTCGCGGCCGGGCTCGCCGAGGACGACTCGGCGCGCGCGGTGGACGAGGTCGCGGCGCTCTACGGGCTGATGAGCCGGCTGGACTACCTGCCCTCCTCCCCCACGCTCTTCAACTCGGGCACCCGCCACCCGCAGATGTCCTCCTGCTATCTGCTGGACTCCCCGCTGGACGAGCTGGACTCGATCTACGGCCGTTACCACGAGGTGGCGCGGCTCTCGAAGCACGCGGGCGGCATCGGTCTGTCGTTCTCGCGCATCCGCTCGCGCGGTTCGCTGATCCGGGGCACCAACGGGCTCTCCAACGGCATCGTGCCGTTCATGAAGACGCTGGACGCCTCCGTCGCGGCCGTCAACCAGGGCGGCCGGCGCAAGGGCGCCGCCGCGGTCTACCTGGAGACCTGGCACGCGGACATCGAGGAGTTCCTGGAGCTGCGGGACAACACCGGTGAGGACCAGCGGCGTACGCACAACCTGAACCTGGCGCACTGGATTCCCGACGAGTTCATGCGCCGGGTCGACGCCGACTCCAGCTGGTCGCTCTTCTCGCCCGCGGACGTGCCCGAGCTGGTCGACCTGTGGGGCGACGCCTTCGACGCCGCCTACCGGGCCGCCGAGGCGAAGGGCCTGGCCCGCCGGACGATCCCCGCGCGCGAGCTGTACGGCCGGATGATGCGCACCCTGGCGCAGACCGGCCAGGGCTGGATGACGTTCAAGGACGCCTCCAACCGCACCGCGAACCAGACCGCCGAGCCGGGCAGGGTCGTGCACTCCTCGAACCTCTGCACGGAGATCCTGGAGGTCACCGACGACGGCGAGACCGCCGTCTGCAACCTCGGCTCGGTCAACCTGGGTGCCTTCGTGGCGGACGGGACGATCGACTGGGAGCGGCTGGACGCCACCGTGCGCACGGCCGTGACCTTCCTGGACCGGGTCGTCGACATCAACTTCTACCCGACCGGGCAGTCCGGCCGGTCCAACGCCCGCTGGCGGCCGGTGGGTCTGGGCGCGATGGGTCTCCAGGACGTCTTCTTCCAGCTGCGGCTGCCGTTCGACTCCGCCGAGGCCCGCGAGCTCTCCACCCGCATCTCGGAGCGGATCATGCTCGCCGCGTACGAGGCCTCCTGCGACCTCGCCGAGAAGTCCGGGCCGCTGCCCGCGTGGAGCGAGACCCGGGCCGCGCGCGGGGTGCTGCACCCGGACCACTACGACACGGCGCCGGCCTGGCCGGAGCGGTGGGAGGCGCTGCGCGCCCGGATCGCGAAGACCGGGATGCGCAACTCGCTGCTGCTCGCCATCGCGCCGACCGCCACCATCGCCTCGATCGCCGGGGTGTACGAGTGCATCGAGCCGCAGGTCTCCAACCTCTTCAAGCGCGAGACGCTCAGCGGTGAGTTCCTCCAGGTCAACGCGTATCTCGTGGACGAGCTGAAGCTGCTCGGCGTGTGGGACGCGCGGACCCGTGAGGCGCTGCGCGACGCGAGCGGCTCGGTGCAGGGCTTCGGCTGGATCCCGGCGGACGTGCGCGCGCTGTACCGCACGGCGTGGGAGATCCCGCAGCGCGGCCTGATCGACATGGCGGCGGCCCGTACGCCGTACCTCGACCAGAGCCAGTCGCTCAACCTGTTCCTGGAGACGCCGACCATCGGGAAGCTCTCCTCGATGTACGCGTACGCCTGGAAGCAGGGGCTGAAGACGACGTACTACCTGCGTTCGCGCCCGGCGACCCGGATCGCCCGCGCCGCCTCCGGTACCGCGAAGGCCGCCGCCCCCGTCCCCGCCACCGTCCCCGTGCAGCAGGCGTACTCCGACGCGGAGGCCCTCGCCTGCTCCCTCGAAAACCCCGAGTCCTGCGAGGCCTGCCAGTAATGAGCACCACCGACCCCAGCAACGAGAAGAACCTGCTCGACCCGGGCTTCGAGCTGACCCTGCGCCCCATGCGCTACCCGGACTTCTACGAGCGCTACCGGGACGCGATCAAGAACACCTGGACCGTGGAGGAGGTCGACCTCCACTCCGACGTGGCCGACCTCGCCAAGCTGACGCCGGGCGAGCAGCACATGATCGGCCGGCTGGTGGCGTTCTTCGCCACGGGCGACTCGATCGTCTCCAACAACCTCGTGCTGACGCTGTACAAGCACATCAACTCCCCCGAGGCCCGGCTGTACTTGTCGCGCCAGCTGTTCGAGGAGGCCGTGCACGTCCAGTTCTATCTGACGCTGCTCGACACCTACCTGCCCGACCCGGACGACCGTGCCGCCGCGTTCGACGCGGTGGAGGAGATCCCGTCCATCCGCGAGAAGGCACAGTTCTGCTTCCGCTGGATGGACTCGGTGGAGAAGATCGAGCGGCTGGAGACCAAGGCCGACCGGCGCCGGTTCCTGCTGAACCTGATCTGCTTCGCGGCGTGCATCGAGGGGCTGTTCTTCTACGGCGCGTTCGCGTACGTCTACTGGTTCCGCTCGCGAGGCCTGCTGCACGGCCTCGCCACGGGCACCAACTGGGTGTTCCGCGACGAGACGATGCACATGAACTTCGCCTTCGAGGTCGTGGACACCGTCCGCAAGGAGGAGCCGGACCTCTTCGACGACGAACTCCAGCAGCAGGTCACGGACATGCTGAAGGAGGCCGTGGAGGCGGAGCTCCAGTTCGGGCGTGACCTGTGCGGCGAGGGCCTGCCGGGCATGAACACCGAGTCGATGCGGCAGTACCTGGAGTGCGTCGCCGACCAGCGGCTCACCCGGCTGGGCTTCCCGGCGCTGTACGGCTCCGAGAACCCGTTCTCGTTCATGGAGCTCCAGGGCGTGCAGGAGCTGACGAACTTCTTCGAGCGGCGCCCGTCCGCGTACCAGGTCGCGGTGGAGGGCACGGTCGGCTTCGACGACGACTTCTAGGCCTTCCCGCACCCGCGCGTCCGGCGGGCACTCCCAGCGGGAAAGGGGGTGCCCGCCGCCGCGTATCAGGCCTCCATCGAGGGACGCACCTCGGCGAACCTGGCACGGGCCGGCTCCGCTCCCGGCGGGGCCCAGAGCGCGGTCACCTCGCCGTGCAGCGGTCCCGCATCGCCCTTGGCCTCCTCGGCGTCACCCCTCAGTGCCCGGACCACCCGCAGAACCCAGCTTCCGGGCCCCGCGGGGTCCGCCAGCAGGACATCGGTGCCGTACATGCCGCTCCGCACGGCCTCGACGACCGCTCCCTCGGGAATGTCGTCCCCCATGAACCGGCTGTGCACGGTCGGGTCGGGAGTGTCCGACTCGCTCTGCGCCTGTGGTTCGGCGCGGCCGTGCAGAAGGGCCAGGAGCCGGTCGGTCAGTACGGTGTCACGGGCCCCGTCGTACACCCAACGCGTGCCCAGCACCCCGTGTTCGCTGGTGCCGATGAGGGCGGCTTCGGCCCCTTCGAGCGGGGCGCCCCGATAGGTGACGGGCACGTGGTACGGGACCGGGCGGCCTGTCGAGACGTCGGTGACCACCATGAACTCGAGGCCGACCTCACCCTCCGGGTCGTCGAGCCGGAAGCCGCCGGCCTTCGCCAGTTCGGGGGAGCCGCCGCCCGCGTACCAGGGCTGGGACGGCAGCCAACCGCCGAGCAGTTCGAGCTTGCCCGGCTTCATGGTCGTGCGGTGGATGAAAGCCATGTTCTCTCTTCGTCCGTGGGTGGGCCGGTCATGGGAAGTCCCGGCCGGGCGGGTCCGTCCGGCCGGCCGGTGCCCCCATGATCGCGCGTGCCACCCACGTTCGCGGGGCGGCACGGCCCGCCGTCAGACCCGCGCCCAGGACCTGAGGTACGGACGTCGTGCGGCGCGCCGGGGCGGGGCAGCCGCCGGAGCCGGCGGGTCGGTGCGGCGGGCGTGCTCAGCCGCGCGCAGCTCGCGGGAGATACGGCGCTCCCGGCGCAACCCGACGAGGGCGGGGAGCAGGACGAGGGCGGCGAGGACGGTGACACCGAGGACGTTCAGGAGTGTGTTCATGGCTCCACTCTGACCGCCGGGACCCGGTCCCGGCAGTGGCAGGACTGTCACCAACCATCGAATTACTGCCAGATGCCTGGCACACTGCCCTCATGCTGAAAAACGTCGCCGCCCTGCTGCTGGACGAGGTACATCCCTTCGAACTCGGCGTGCTGTGCGAGGTGTTCGGCCTCGACCGCAGCGACGAGGGTCTTCCGGTGCACGAGTTCGCGGTGGTGTCGGCGGAGGGCCCGGCGCTGCGCACCCACGCCGGGTTCACCATCACCACCCCGCACGGCCTCGAACGCCTGGAGGAGGCCGATCTCATCGCCGTACCGGCCGGCAGTCACTTCATCGCCCGGGAGTACCCGGACGAGGTCCTGGGTGCCCTGCGCCGGGCGGTGGACCGTGGCGCGCGGGTGCTGAGCGTCTGCTCCGGGGCGTTCGTCCTCGGGGCGGCGGGGCTGCTGGACGGCCGCCGGTGCACCACGCACTGGCGGCACTCCGACGAACTGGCCCGGCGCTACCCGCTCGCCCGGGTGGAGCCGGACGTGCTCTACGTCGACGAGGGCCAGGTGATCACCTCGGCCGGGACGGCGGCCGGTATCGACGCCTGCCTGCATCTGGTGCGCCAGGAGTACGGCCAGGACGTCGCCAACGTCATCGCCCGCCGGATGGTGGTTCCCCCGCACCGGGACGGCGGCCAGGCGCAGTACGTGAAGCGCCCGCTGCCGCGCACCCGTTGCGACACCGTCGGGGACACCCTGGCGTGGATGGAGAACCACCTCGACCAGGAGATGACCGTCGACCAGCTCGCGGCCCTCGCCCACATGTCGCCCCGCACCTACGCGCGCCGCTTCCAGCAGGAGACGGGCACCACCCCCTACCGCTGGCTGCTGCGGCAGCGGGTGCTGCTCGCCCAGCATCTGCTGGAGGCCTCGGACGAGACGATGGAGGCCATCGCGGGGCAGACCGGCTTCGGCAACGCGGCAGCCCTGCGGCACCAGTTCGTACGTTCGCTGGGGACGACCCCGAACGCGTACCGGCGCACCTTCCGGGGCCCGTCCGAGGTGCCCGAGATGGCGTGAGGCCGCCCGCACGGACCCGCCGCAGTCGTGCGGGCGGGTCCGTGTTGGGCGGGTCCGTGCGGGCGGGGCGGGCTTCGGTCAGATGCCGCAGTTGGAGGCCGACCAGAAGTGGCTCGGGCCCTGGTTCACGTGCACGTGGTCGCCGTGGTCCGGGTAGCCCGGGCCGAGGATTCCGTTGAAGCCGTGGTTGCGGGCCTGGAGCGCCATGGTGCACAGGGAGTGCGCCCCGACCCCGAGGTCGACCGCGTCGCCGTAGAGATGGCGGCTGCCCGAGGCGCCGCCCACCGCCGAGTTGCAGGAGGTGGACCGGAAGCCGCTGGTGACGCGGATCGGCTGGTCACCGAGGGCGTGCCGCAGCGCCTCCAGCTTCCACATGCTGGAGAGGGCGTTGGCCTTCGCCGTCCCGGCCGCGACCGCACCGCCCGCCCAGGTGCTGTTGCAGGTGTTCAGCTCCGGGTACGTGAAGTGGATCGGGGTGCAGTCGTCGTCCTGGAGCGCGTAGATCTTGGCCTGGGTGGCCGGTCCGGCGATGCCGTCGGCGGTGAGGCCGTACGCGGCCTGGAAGCGCTTGACGGCGGCGGCGGTGGCGGGGCCGTACGAGCCGTCGATGGCGAGCACCGAGTTGTAGCCCGGGTATCCGGCGACCCGGATCTGGAGCTGGGTGACGTCGTTGCCGGTGGCGCCGGAGGACAGGGTGCGGGTGAAGGTGAAACAGCCGTCCGCGTGGGCGGTTCCGGCCGTGAGCACGGCCCCGCCCCATGCGAGTGAGATGGTCATGACAAATCCGAGCAGGACACGCGCGGTACGCCTGAGCATGTGGGGTGCTCCCTCTCGCGGTGGAATGTGGCTCGCGGTCGCAGGTGACCCTCGGTGCGATGTGACTCGCGCCGCGATGTGGGAGCGAGCCTGACGCAGTGGTCGACGCGCGTCAACTCCCCCTGGAAAGGGCCTGGTTGAAGTCACCGGCACACGAAAGGGACCCGGCCGCCGAAGTGTTCCGTCCGGCGTCCGGGCCCCCTGTCGTCGACGCACCCGCAGGGATCAGGCGTTGGGGACGGTCTCGTAGCGCGGGGTGCCCTCGGCCATCTGCTTCAGCGCGTCCTTGCGGTCGCGCTTGGACAGCCGGTCGATGTAGAGGTAGCCGTACAGGTGGTCCGTCTCGTGCTGGAGGCAGCGCGCGAAGTAGCCGGTGCCCCGCACCTTGATCGGGTTGCCCTGCGCGTCCCGCCCGCTCACCACGGCGTAGTCCGGGCGGGCCAGCTCGGCGTAGGCGGTCGGGACCGACAGACAGCCCTCGTTGGAGTCGTCCAGCACCCGGGCCTCCGGGGGCAGCTCCTCCAGGACCGGGTTGACGACGACACCCACATGCCGCGCCCCGTCGTCGTCCGGGCAGTCGTAGACGAAGACCTTCTGGTCCACGCCGATCTGGTTCGCGGCCAGGCCCACACCCTCGGCGGTCCGCTGGCTGGCGAACATGTCGTCGATCAGCCGCGCCAGCTCGTCACCGAACTCCGTGACGTCCTGGCACTCCTTGTGCAGGACCGGGTTGCCCACGACCGTGATCGGACGGGAGGTCCCGCGCTCGCGGTACGCCGCCTCACGCTCCTCGCAGTCCTCCGTGTCCACGACGAAACCCTCGTCGTCCACGCCGATGCGCTCGTCCGTCTCCTGCTGCGACATGTCCGCCGTACGCCTTCCTGCAAACCGTGAACCTTGGAATCCCGAGTCCGGGCAGATCCGCACCGCGCAAAATCGGTGCCGGTACAGCCTACGGGGAGACCGGGAGCACGGTCAGCAGACCTCTTCGAGATCCCGCCACTCGCGGCTGTCCGGGCTGTCGGCGACCCAGCCGTCCAGCAGCCCCCGCACCAGTCCGGCCGGGGCCGCGAGCCCGCACTCGCGCTCGGGGGCCCAGAGACCGCCCGCCGTGCGGTGGCCCAGCGGGCCGGGGTGGCCGGGCTCGCTGTGGTCGTGCGGGTCGAGGTGCTCGCCGTCGCCCTCGTCGCTCTCCATCCGGCTCTCCGAACAGGACCGGCAGAGCAGCCGCACCGACGAGGACCAGTCCTCGGCGGCGAACCCGGCGTCCGACGCGAGCTTCTCCAGAGCGTCCCGGTCCTCCTCGGTGGCCGCCTCCAGCAGCACCACCCAGGTCGGCACCGGTGAGGGCGCCCAGAGCTCGATCTCGTCGAAGACCGGGTACGACGGGCCGGCAGCGGTCACCCGCTCCCCGTTGGGCACCCCGTCGTGCAGCACGACCTCGCCCCAGCGGCGCCCGGAGGACGGCAGCGGGATCGACAGCACCTCGATCCGGGCCGGATCGAGCCGGCGCCCCCAGACCACCTCGGCCTCGCCCTCCGGCGACAGCCGCACCGCGGCGCTGCCCAGCTCCATGCCGGTCGGCTCGGTGGTGGCGGCGGCACCCTGCGCCCCGGTGCCGGGCACCTTCAGCCCGTACGCCTGCCAGGCCCGGCGGGCCAGCGGCCAGTCCTGCAGCGCGGTCGCGGCGATACCGACGTTCCACCAGTCCGGCGCGCCGGACTCGCGGTCCAGCAGCGCGACGGCCCGCAGCCCCGCCGACCGTGCCTGCTCCCAGTCGTGCCGGAACTTGTGCAGCAGCGCCAGGTTGAACCAGGACTCGGAGAGCCAGGGTTCCAGGTCCGCCGCGCGCGTCAGCAGCGCTCCCGCGTCCTCGTACCGGCCGTCGCCGATGAGCGTGAACGCGCGGTCCGTGGCCTGTCGCCACGAGGCGGACGGCCGATGCCGTGCCTTCCCGAAGATCCTCACGATTCCCGCCTGTCCCGAATGGACACCCTCTTCTTTCGCATCCAACCATGCCCGGCCGGACGCCCGCTCATTACCCATGGGTTACCCCGTCCGTACCCGGGCGGGCCGCCCCTCGCCAGGAGGCCGGCCAGTGCCTCGACCACCTGCGGCTGGTAGTCGTGGCCGGTGCCGATACGCAACTGCTCCAAGGCCTCCAGAGCACCTCCCACGCCTTCCCCGCGCAGGTCCTCGTACGCGTTGACGGTACGGACGATCCGCGCGGTGAGCGGCTGCTCCCGGTACGGGTCCGCCTGCCGTTCCACCACCACCGCCACCTTCGCGTCCACCCCGGTCTGCCGCACCACGGCCCCGCCCAGCAGCGCGATCCGGCGCTGCTCGGCGGCGGGCAGCCGGGCGGTGGCCCCGTCCGCCAGCGGATCGACGAGGGAGAGCTGGCCGATGTCGTGCATCAGGGCCGCGTACTCCAGCACGGTCAGCTCGCTGCCCGCCAGCCCCAGCTCGCGCCCGACCGCCGTGGAGAGCTCGGCGACCCGGTGGGCGTGGCCGTGCGGGGTGTACCCGGCGATCTCGGTGGCGCGGGCCAGCGAGGCGATGGTCTGCCGGTAGGTCGCGCGGACCGCCGCGTACCGGCGGAAGGAGACCTGGGTGAGGAGGAGCGGGACGCACACCACGGGCAGCGCCCACAGTCCGGCGACCGCCACCCCGAGCGCCATCACCGCGCCGGTCGCGCAGACCGCCGACCCGATGCCGGGCAGGCCGCAGAGCTCGTCGCGCAGGTGCGAGCCGTACGGATAGCGGGTCCGCGCCGCCTCCACGAACGCGGCGAGCACCGCGTCGCACAGCGCCGTCAGCCCCAGCAGCCCGACCAGGAAGGCGGCGTACGCGGGCCCCTCCCCCAGCGCCCCGGTGAACTGCTCGGCATCGCGCAACGGCTGGAAGCAGACGGCGGCGAAGGCCACCGTCAGCACCCGTCGGGCCACCCGGTCGGGCTCGGGAGCGCCGCCGCGCACCAGCAGCGGCACGGCGGCGAGGAGCTGGGCCGCGACGACGACGGTGATCACCTGGAGCACCCCCTGCCCGGTCGGCTCCCCGGCGCTGCGCCCGAGCAGGGCGTACGCGAGGGCGCCGGCGGCGCCGAGCGGCGCGGGTTCCCGCTCGCCGGGCCCCCGCCCCCGTGCACCCTGCCCCTGCTGGACCAGGGGTGCCAGCTCGCCGAGGGTGACGAGCGCGCCGAAGGCGAGGGCGTGACCGGGTTCGGCGAGCCCGGACCGGAAGGTGCGGACCAGGGCGACGAGCGTCAGCGCGAGGGCGGCGAGGTGCAGCACGCGGACGGCGCGCGGCGATCCGCCGCCGGGGACGCCAGGGAGGCCGGGAAAGCCCGGAAAGCCGGAGAACCCCGGGAAGCCGGTCACGGCTCGCTCCGTCCGTCGCCCTCGGCGGTCCGGCCCGCGCCCGCCGAGCCCGCCGCGCCCCCGGTGGCCGGTGCCTGCCCGCGCGGGGGCGGCAGCGTTGCCTCGTCCGAGGTCACGGCGGCCGTCGCCGCCGACCAGCCGTACCGGTCCACGGCCCGCACCAGGGCCCGCACCATCCGGGGGTCGAACTGGCTGCCCGCGCAGCGGCGCAGTTCCTCCACGGCGGCCTCCACCGGGCGCCCCCGCCGGTAGGAGCGGTTGGAGGTCATGGCGTCGAAGGCGTCGGCGACGGCGACCACCCGGGCGAACTCGGGGATGTGGGCGCCCCGGAGCCCGTGCGGGTAGCCGGTTCCGTCCAGCCGCTCGTGGTGGTGGAGGATCGCCGCCCTGGCCTCGTCGAGGAAGTCGATGCCCCGCACGATCTCGTGGCCGTACTCGGGGTGCAGTTCGATGACCCGCCGTTCCTCCGGGGTGAGCGGCCCGTCCTTGCGCAGCACCCGGGTCGGTACGCCGAGCTTGCCGACGTCGTGCAGGATGCCGGCGAAGCGGAGGGCCTCCACCCGCTCGGGCGCCATGCCGATCTCGCGGGCGATGAGGACGGACGCGCGGCCGACGCGCTCGCTGTGGCCGCGCGTGTAGGTGTCCTTGATGTCGACGGCCTGCACGAGGGCGCGGATGGTGGCCCGGTGCGCGGCGTGCTCCCGGTGGTACTGGGCGAAGACCCAGCAGGAGATGTACATCGGCAGCAGGACGAAGAGCGAGGAGAGCGGGCCGTACGGGCCGCGCCACAGCACCGCCATCATCAGCCCGGCGAGCGCGTGCACGAGGTGCGGCCCGGTCGAGGAGGCGAACAGCCCGTGCCAGGCGCTCCTGACGGGAAGGTGTTCGGCCGGTATCCGGATGGCGCCGTCGAGCAGGGCGAGGACGAGGCTGAAGGCGAGGGCCGCGGCGCAGGCGGGCAGCAGCACGTACGGGAAGTCGGGCGCGGCACCCCGCTGCCCGCCCGGTCCGTGCGGACCGCCCAGCGCGCCGGCACCGGCGAGCGCCCCGTAGACCGAGGAGGCGGCCCAGACGGTGACGGCGAGCTGCGCGGCCCGCCAGATCCGGCGTGCGGCGGCCGGCCGGTGCTCGACCCGGCCGGCCAGTGCTCCGGGTACGGCGACGAGCGCGGCGGCCGAGGGCGGGAGCAGGAAGGCGGCGGCGAACAGGAACGGGAAGAACGATCCGGCCCTGACGGCCACCCGCTCGCCGAAGAAGGGGCAGCGGCCGGGGAGTTCGCCCGCCAGGTAGAGCGCGGCCAGCAGGCCGAGCGTGTGCCAGGCCACCGGCGCCCCGCCGCTCCCGGCGCTCTCCGGTCCGGTCCAGGGGACCCGGGTGAGCACGGGACCGAGGCAGCCCAGGGCGCAGACCGCCACGGCCGCGATGAACGCGCGTGCCGCGACCGGTGTTCTCGTCATGCGTGCACCCGCCCCCGCGTGGTCGATGGAGGCGTCACGCTAGCGAGTGGACGGACCGCAGGTGGCGCAACGATCCTGATTAGCGCGTTCGAGTGATGCGGCCGGGGCCGAATGCGAGGGGCTCGCAGGGAATCGAGGTGTTGCTTCCCCTCAAGCCCTCACCGGGCGGGCGTCCACCGGTACGCCCCCGGAACGGCCGGGAGGCGCACCGCGTCCCGCGCGGTGCGCCTCCCGGGCGTCGTTCTCGCTGTTCGGCTATTCGGCGTTGGCCGCCGGACGGCCCGTGTCGCCCAGCGACACGTCCTGGTCCGGCACGGCCTGGCCGGAGCGGATCAGGTCGATCCGTCCCATCACCTTCGAGCGCAGGTCGGTCGGGACGTCGTCCTGACCGCAGCAGCGCTTGACCAGCTTCTTCACGGCCTGCTCCAGGCCGTACTTCTCCAGGCACGGGGAGCACTCACCGAAGTGCGTCTCGAACTTGGTGCAGTCGCCCTCGGGCATCTCGTGGTCGAGGAACTCGTAGAGATGGTCGAGAACCTCTGAGCAGTCCGTCTCGTGCGGCTCTCCGCAGCTCATGAGGCCGAGCCTTTCCGATCGTCCGACTCACCGGCGCCGGCGGGAACCAGCCCGCGCTCGCGGGCGTAGTCCTCCAGCATGCCGCGCAGCTGGCGGCGTCCGCGGTGCAGTCGGGACATCACCGTACCGATGGGAGTCCCCATGATGTCCGCGATCTCCTTGTAGGCAAAGCCCTCGACGTCCGCGAGATAGACCGCTATGCGGAATTCCTCGGGGATCGCCTGGAGCGCCGACTTCACGTCGGAGTCCGGGAGGTGGTCGAGGGCCTGGGACTCGGCCGATCGCAGCCCGGTCGACATGTGCGACTCGGCCCGCGCCAGCTGCCAGTCCTCGATCTCCTCGGCGGCGCTTCGCTGGGGCTCACGCTGCTTCTTGCGGTACGAGTTGATGAAGGTATTGGTGAGAATGCGGTACATCCACGCCTTGAGGTTGGTGCCCTCGCGGAACTGGTGGAAGGAGCCGTACGCCTTCGCGTAGGTCTCCTGGACCAGGTCCTCGGCGTCCGCGGGGTTGCGCGTCATGCGCAGCGCCGCGGAGTACATCTGGTCGAGAAAGACGAGCGCGTCCCGCTCGAAACGTGCGTTCCGCTCGTCCGTCGTCTCCTCCGGGCGGCCGTCGTCGGTCCCTGTGTCGTTACCAGTGACCGGACCCACCTCCTCCAACGCTGTTGCGGGGCCGAAACCGGACCCGCTCGCCTCGGAGAATAGTCGACCTTGGTTCCGCGCGTACGGTCGATCGCTTCCGCCCGGCACGCGCCCGGGAGTGCTCTTCGGTGCGTGGAGCACCGTCCACTCCAGATCCGCGGCGTTCGAGCGACGCGGGCAGATGGTCGAACCCATGCGACGGACTCCCTCTCCACAACCAGAAAAGACGTGTGCCGGTGTACCGGAGGTGCCGGTGTACCGATCGCCTCGGCGTACCGGGCGCCGATGTACCGAACAACAGCGGCCCCTCGGCCCGCATTCCCCACGCCCGTGGGCCCGTGGCGGGGTGTGACAGGGACCACTCGCCGGAGGGCCGGCCGGCTCAGCCGGGAAGCCGGTCCAGCCAGCCGGTGACGGCGCCGGCCAGGATCTCCATCGCCTGGGCCTCCGTCAGGCCCGAGCGCCGCGGCACCGCGAAGCCGTGGTCGCCGTGCGGGACCTCGGCCATCTCGTACGTACCGGAGGGGAATTCGGCGGGGCGCCCGAAGGGGTCGTTGCCGCCCTGCGCCACCAGGGTGGGGACTCCGGTGCCCAGCAGTTCGCCGGCGCGGGACTTCTCGGGCCTGCCCGGCGGGTGCAGCGGGAAGCTGAGTGCGAGGACGGCGTGGGCGCCGAGCTCGCCGGCCGTGCGGCAGGCGACCCGTGCCCCGGCACTGCGCCCGCCCGCGACGACCGGCAGGCCGGGGGCGGCCAGCTCCGGCCAGAGGGCCCGCCAGCCGGTGTCCAGGGTCTTCGGGGCCGGGGCGACCTTCTTGCCCGCGACCCGCCAGGGCTGCTCCACCAGGGCGACGCTCACCCCGTGCCCGGGTGCGGCGGCGGCCAGGGCCGCCAGGTCCCGCGCCTCGATGCCGCCGCCGGCACCGTGGCCGAGGGCCAGCACCAGCCGGGCACCGGGCGCGGGGAACCACGTGATCCGGGCCTCCCCCGCGGGGGTGGTGACGGTGACGGGCCGCCCGGTCCGGGCGTTTCGCTCGCTGCTCATGGGCCCCATCCTGCCGGTGCCCGGCCCGCCGTCAGAACAGCGTGGCCTCCTCGGGCGCGGCCAGCTCCTCCTGGAGTTCGGGACCGTTGTTGCGGACGTTGCTGACGGCGGTGGCGACGGGATGGGCGCGCATCAGTCCACCCTCGGGCGGGGCGGTCAGCGCGCGCAGTTCCTCGCTGTCGGTGCGCGCGGGGTCGAGCCAGGCGTCCCAGCGGTCGGGCGTCAGCATCAGGGGCATCCGGGGGTGGATGTCGGCGAGTGCGGACGGGCCCTCGGCGGGGGCGACGGCGAGCGGGGTGGTCTCCGCCTCCGTGGTGAGCACGGAGCAGGTCGCCCACCACGCCCGCGGGTGGTCGGGCGGGAGGGTGGCGTCGCGCCAGAACTCGTAGATCCCGGCCATCGCGAAGACGGACCCGTCGGCGGGGGTCACGAAGTAGGGCTGCTTGCGGGGCCGCTTCTTCTTCCCCTGCTCCTCCAGCTGCCGCTCGTCGGCGCCGGTCATCCACTCGTAGTAGCCGTCGGCGGGGAGGATGCAGCGGCGCTGGAGGAAGGCCTTGCGGAAGGAGGGCTTCTCGTGGACGGTCTCGGCGCGGGCGTTGATCATCCGCGCGGCGCCCTCCGGCGTCTTGGACCAGGAGGGTACGAGGCCCCACTTGAGGGTACGGAGCTGGCGAACCGGACGGCGGTCCGCCGCGTCTTTCAGGGGACGCTCGAGTACGGCGTAGACCTCCTTGGTCGGCGCCACGTTCCAGTCGGGGTCCAGGGTCTCGTCCGGGTCCCACCGCTCCACCTGGAAGAGTCCCGTCAGGTCCTCGGGCCGCCGGCTCGCCGCATAACGTCCGCACATGTCTGCCAGCCTGCCACGAAACCCCGCCCCCGCCGCAAGGAGTCCCAGCCGCAATGGACAGCAACGAACTGGGTGCCCTGTGGGACCGGGTGTTCGGCACCCAGCCCGCGCCGGAGCAGTGGCTGGTGGTGGTGACCGCGGCCGCCGCGCTCGTCGCCGTCGTGCCGGGCGTGCTGTGGCGGCTGACCCGCAACTCGGTCACCATCGCCCACGAGGGCGGCCACGGGCTGATCGCCCTGCTCACCGGGCGGCAGCTCTCCGGCATCCGGCTGCACTCGGACACCAGCGGGCTGACCGTCAGCCGGGGCAAGCCGACCGGCATCGGCATGATCCTCACCGCCGCGGCCGGCTACACCGCGCCCTCGCTGCTCGGCCTCGGCGGCGCCTGGCTGCTGACCAACGGCCGCATCACACTGCTGCTGTGGCTGGCCACCGCGCTGCTCGCGGTGATGCTGGTGATGATCCGCAATCTCTACGGGGCGCTGACCGTGATCTTCACGGGCTCCCTCTTCCTGCTGGTCTCCTGGCTGACCTCGGCCGCCGTGCAGTCGGCGTTCGCGTACGCGGTGGTCTGGTTCCTGCTGATGGGCGGGGTCCGGCCGGTCTTCGAGCTCCAGTCCAAGCGGCGGCACGGCGGCGCTCCCGACTCCGACGCCGACCAGCTGGCCCGGCTGACGGACGCCCCGGCCTGGCTCTGGGTGTTCCTCTTCCACGCGGTGTCGCTCTGCTCGCTCATCGGCGGCGGACGCTGGCTGCTGGGGGTCTGACCGGCGCGTGCGGGGCCCGGGGCCCGGCCCGTCCGGGAGCCGCTTGCCGGACCGGCCCTCAGGGCCTCTCGTCCGGCCCCCCGCCCCTCGCCACCGGCACGGGCCGGACGAGAGGCCCTAAAGTGAGGGCATGACCGAAAGTTCCGTGCACCCCGCCCTCTGGCCCGCCCCCTACGCGAGCGGCCCCGTCGACGCGACCGTCACCGTGCCCGGTTCCAAGTCGGTCACCAACCGCGCGCTGGTCCTGGCCGCCCTCGCCGCCGAGCCCGGCTGGCTGCGCCGGCCGCTGCGCTCGCGCGACACCCTGCTGATGGCCCAGGCGCTGCGCGCGATGGGCGTCGGCATCGAGGAGACGGTCTCGTCGAGCTCGTCGGCCACCGGCGGCCCGGACGTCACGGGCGAGGCGTGGCGGGTCATCCCGGCCGGGCTGCACGGCCCGGTCACCGTCGACGTCGGCAACGCCGGTACGGTCATGCGCTTCCTGCCCCCGGTCGCCACGCTCGCGGACGGCCCGGTCCACTTCGACGGCGACCCGCGTTCCTACGAGCGTCCGCTGCACGGCGTCATCGACGCGCTGCGGGCGCTCGGTGCCCGGATCGAGGACGGCGGGCGCGGCTCGCTCCCGCTGACGGTGCACGGCGCGGGTGCGCTGGAGGGCGGTCCGGTACGCATCGACGCCTCGGCCTCCTCGCAGTTCGTCTCCGCGCTGCTGCTCTCCGCCCCCCGGTTCAACCAGGGCGTGGAGGTACGGCACGTGGGCTCGTCGCTGCCGTCGATGCCGCACATCCGGATGACCGTGGAGATGCTGCGCGCGGTCGGCGCCCAGGTGGACGAGCCGGAGACGGGCGGCGAGCCGGACGTCTGGCGGGTCTCCCCCTCCGCGCTGCTCGGCCGCGACCTGACCGTCGAGCCCGACCTCTCCAACGCCCAGCCCTTCCTGGCCGCCGCCCTGGTGACCGGCGGGCGCGTCACCGTACGCGACTGGCCGGAGCGCACCACGCAGCCCGGGGACGCGCTGCGCGAGCTGTTCACGGCGATGGGCGGTTCCTGCGAGCTGACTCCGCAGGGCCTCACCTTCACGGGTTCGGGACGCGTCCACGGCATCGACGCGGACCTGAGCGAGGTCGGCGAGCTGACGCCGGGCATCGCGGCCGTCGCGGCGCTCGCCGACTCCCCGTCCACGCTGCGCGGGGTCGCCCATCTGCGGCTGCACGAGACGGACCGGCTGGCGGCGCTCACCAAGGAGATCAACGAGCTCGGCGGCGACGTCACCGAGACTGCGGACGGGCTGCACATCCGGCCGCGCCCGTTGCGCGGCGGGGTGTTCCACACGTACGACGACCACCGGATGGCGACGGCGGGCGCGATCATCGGCCTGGTGGTGCCCGGAGTGGAGATCGAGAACGTGGGGACGACCGCGAAGACCCTGCCGGACTTCCCGGACATGTGGACCGGCATGCTCGGTGCCGGGGCCTAGAGAATGCGCCGCTACGGGAAGAACCCCGACGAGGACGACATCCGCGTCCGCCCGAACCGCAAGGGCAACCGCCCCCGCACCCACACCCGGCCCAAGCACGAGGACGCCGAGGACGGCATGGTCCTCACGGTCGACCGGGGCCGGCTGACCTGCCTCGTCGAGGGGCGTACGGTCGTCGCGATGAAGGCCCGCGAGCTGGGCCGCAAGGCCGCCGTGGTCGGCGACACCGTGTCGATCGTCGGGGACCTCTCCGGCGACAAGGACACCCTGGCGCGGATCGTCCGCATCGGCGAGCGCCGCTCGGTGCTCCGGCGCACGGCCGACGACGACGACCCGTTCGAGCGGGTGGTGGTGGCCAACGCCGACCAGCTCGCCATCGTCACGGCGCTCGCCGACCCGGAACCGCGCCCGCGCATGATCGACCGGTGCCTCGTCGCCGCGTACGACGGCGGGCTGACCCCGCTCCTGGTGCTCACCAAGTCCGACCTGGCCTCCCCGGACAAGCTCCTGGAGGCGTACACCCCGCTGGGTGTGCCGTTCATCGTCACCAACCGGGACGAGCTGGCGAACGGCGACGCGGCCGACCGGGTGCGCGAGCAGCTGAACGGCAGGATCACCGCCTTCGTCGGGCACTCCGGGGTCGGCAAGACCACGCTGGTCAACGCGTTGGTGCCGGAGGACCGGCGGCGTACGACGGGTCATGTCAACGCGGTCACCGGGCGGGGCCGGCACACCACCACGTCCGCGCTGGCGCTGCCGCTGCCCGACGGCATGGGGTGGGTGGTCGACACCCCGGGCGTGCGCTCGTTCGGGCTGCACCACATCGACCCGTCCCGGGTGATCAACGCGTTTCCCGACCTCCAGCCCGGCACCGAGGACTGCCCGCGCGGCTGCACCCACGACGACAACGCGCCGGAGTGCGCGCTCGACGCGTGGGTGGCCGGCGGACACGCCGACCCGGCTCGGCTCTACTCGCTGCGCCGGCTGCTGGCGACGCGCGAACGGCGCGAGGGCGACTGAGGCCCGGGTTCGCCGGGGAGCGCCGCCGCGACTCGCGCACGTTTGCGACCGTGCGACGGTGGTAGGGGCATAATCGCAGCGAGCAGGCGGACCGGTCACCGAGGCGGAGGACTACGGACGATGGCGTGGCTGCTGGTCGTGGTCGCAGGACTGCTGGAGACCGGCTTCGCCGTGTGTCTGAAGCTCTCGCACGGCTTCACCCGGCTCTGGCCGACGATCGCGTTCGCCGCGTTCGCGCTCGCCAGTTTCGGCCTGTTGACCCTCTCGCTCCGGAAGCTCGACGTGGGCCCCGCCTACGCGGTGTGGACCGGCATCGGGGCCGCCGGTACGGCGATCTACGGCATGGTCTTCCTGGACGACGTGGTGTCCGTACTGAAGCTCGTCTCGATCTCGCTGGTGATCATCGGCGTGATCGGCCTCCAGCTCTCCGGCTCGGCGCACTGAACGCTGCGGAGACCTGTGCGCCGACCGGGTGGCGCCGGGCCGTGTGGCCCCGCTCGGACCTGGCTGGATACTGTGACGCCATGCCCGACTACCACGATGATCTGCGTCTCGCCCACGTACTGGCGGACGCCGCCGACGCGGCGACGATGGACCGGTTCAAGGCTCTCGACCTCAAGGTGGAGACCAAACCGGACATGACTCCGGTGAGCGAGGCCGACAAGGCCGCCGAGGAGCTGATCCGCGGCCATCTGCACCGGGCCCGCCCGCGCGACGCGATCCTGGGCGAGGAGTACGGGCTGGAGGGCACCGGCCCCCGGCGCTGGGTGATCGATCCGATCGACGGCACCAAGAACTACGTGCGCGGGGTGCCGGTCTGGGCGACCCTGATCTCGCTGATGGAGGCGGGCGAGGACGGCTTCCAGCCGGTGGTCGGCGTGGTCTCCGCGCCCGCGCTCAACCGGCGCTGGTGGGCCGAGAAGGGGGCCGGCGCGTTCTCCGGCCGCAGCCTCACCGCCGCGACCCGGCTCCAGGTCTCGCAGGTCGGGCAGATCTCGGACGCCTCCTTCGCGTACTCCTCGCTGACCGGCTGGGAGGAGCAGGGGCGGCTGGACGGCTTCCTCGACCTGTCGCGGGCCTGCTGGCGGACGCGGGGATACGGCGACTTCTGGTCGTACATGATGGTCGCCGAGGGTGCCGTGGACATGTGCGCGGAGCCCGAGCTGTCGCTCTGGGACATGGCGGCCACCGCGATCGTGGTGCAGGAGGCCGGCGGCAGCTTCACCGGCCTGGACGGCGTCCCCGGTCCGGGCGGCGGCAACGCGGCCGCGTCGAACGGCCTGCTCCATGACGAACTGCTGGGCTATCTCAACCAGCGCTACTGAAGGTCGCACCGCCGGGCCAGGGGGTACCGACCCGGTCGGCGGAGCGCCCGGGGCGCCCGGGGGCCGTGGGGTGTGCGCGCGCACGCCCTGTGGCCGCCTCGCGCACCCCTTGTCGGGTCCCGGGCGGGGTGCCATCCTGAAACCCCCGCTTGTGAACTTGTGAATCGGCTCACGTTCCGGCCGGTCCACCAAGGAGGTGCCCCCGTCATGCTGGTCCGAGACGCCATGACCACCGTGGTGCTCACCATCGGCCCCACCCACACACTCCGCCAGGCAGCCGCGCTGATGTCGGCCCGCCGCGTCGGGGCCGCCGTCGTCCACGACCCGGACACCTGCGGAGTCGGCATCATCACCGAACGCGACGTCCTCGACGCGGTCGGGCTCGGCCAGGACCCCGACCGGGAGGCGGTAGCCGGCCACACCACCACGGACGTGGTCTTCGCCGCCCCCACCTGGACGCTGGAGGAGGCCGCCGAGGCCATGACGCACGGCGGGTTCCGCCATCTGATCGTGCTGAACGACGACGGCCCGGTCGGGCTGGTCTCGGTCCGCGACATCATCCGCTGCTGGGCCCCGGTGCGCCGCCACCCGGTCGAGCTGGCCGGCTGACCGTTCCGCCGCACCCGGCGGAGGCGGCAGCAGGACGGGCCGGACACCCGTGCGTGGTGTCCGGCCCGTCCTCGCACACGCGATGCGGTGCCATGCGATGGGTGGTCAGGCGCGCAGGGTCCGGACCGCGTCCTCCAGCCGCTTGCCGAAGTCCGCGTCGGCCTGGCGGAAGTTGTTCACCGCGCGCTCGGCGATCCCGTCGCGCGAGACCTTGGCGATGAACTGGGCGAGGTTGTCGATCAGCCGCGTCTTCTCGTCCTCGGAGAGCAGCCGGTAGAGGTTGCCCGCCTGCACGAAGTCGTCGTCCTCGGCGTGGCGCGGCGCCTCGTGGCTGCCGGTGGTGCCGTCGACCGGGACGGGCTGCCAGAGCGGCCGGCCGGTCTGGGCCGGGCCGCCGAAGCTGTTCGGCTCGTAGTTCTTCGAACCGGCGTGACGGCCGTCGTAGAGGTGGCCGTCACGGCTGTTGGTCCGCGCCTCGGTGGCGTGCGGGCGGTTCACCGGAAGGTGGTCGGCGTTGATGCCGACGCGGTAGCGATGGGCGTCGCCGTAGGCGAAGAGGCGGCCCTGGAGCATCTTGTCCGGGGACGGGCCGATGCCGGGCACGAAGTGCGCGGGGCTGAAGACGGACTGCTCGACCTCGGCGAAGATGTTCTCCGGGTTGCGGTTGAGCTCCAGCTTTCCGATCTCGACCGGCGGGTAGTCCCCGTGCGGCCACACCTTGGTGAGGTCGAACGGGTTGAAGCGGTAGGTCGCCGCGTCCGCCGCGGGCATGATCTGCACCTGCACGGTCCAGGACGGGAAGTCGCCGCGCTCGATGGCCTCGCGCAGGTCGCGCTGGTGGCTGTCGGGGTCGACGCCGGAGAGACGGTTGGCCTCGTCGGTGGTGAGGTTCTCGATGCCCTGGTCGGTCTTGAAGTGGTACTTGACCCAGAAGACCTCGCCGGCCTCGTTGTTCCACTGGTAGGTGTGCGATCCGTACCCGTTCATGTGGCGCAGGGTGGCCGGTATCCCCCGGTCGCCGAAGAGCCAGGTGACCTGGTGGGTCGACTCGGGCGACAGGCCCCAGAAGTCCCAGACGTTGTCCGCCTCCTGCGAGCCGGTGTACGGGTCGCGCTTCTGGGTGTGGATGAAGTCGGGGAACTTGATGGCGTCCTTGATGAAGAACACCGGCGTGTTGTTGCCGACGAGGTCGTAGTTGCCCTCTTCGGTGTAGAACTTCAGCGCGAAGCCGCGGGGGTCGCGTACGGCATCGGCCGAGCCGAGGTTCCCGGCGACGGTCGAGAAGCGGAGGAAGGTCTCCGTCTCCTTGCCGACCTCGGAGAGAAACGCGGCGCGCGTCCACTGCGAGACGTCGCGGGTCAGCGTGAAGGTGCCGTACGCGCCGGCGCCGCGGGCGTGCACCACGCGCTCCGGGATGCGCTCCCGGTTGAAGTGGGCGAGCTTCTCCAGCAGCGCCTGGTCCTGCACGAGGACCGGACCGCCGATGCCCGCCGTCTCGCTGTTCTGGTTGTCGGCGACCGGCGCTCCGGCCTCCGTGGTGAGCGGTCCCTGCGTCACGTGCGCCTCCTGGCGTGATGTGCGCCGCGCGCCCGCCGTCTCCCGGCGGCACGCACGGCCGTTCCTCGACTCCTGCCGGATTTAATCCTACAATGGACTTTGTCCAAGTCAAGCAAACATCCAAAGTCACATCAGTTCGGGACTCGCTTCCCCTCACTGTTACGCTGATGTCATGAGTGACCTGCTGGAACGACTCCGTGGACGCGGCTGGCGCATGACGGCGCAGCGCCGCGTGGTCGCCGAGGTCCTCGACGGCGAACACGTGCACCTGACGGCCGACGAGGTGCACGCGAGGGCCGTGGACCGCCTGCCCGAGATCTCCCGGGCGACCGTCTACAACACCCTGGGCGAGATGGTGTCGCTCGGCGAGGTGCTGGAGGTCTCCACGGACCGCCGCGCCAAGCGGTACGACCCGAACGCCCGCCGGCCGCACCACCACCTGGTCTGCGCGGGCTGCGGAGCGATCCGCGACGTCCACCCGACCGGCAACCCGCTGGCGGATCTGCCGGCCGAGGAGCGCTTCGGCTTCACGGTGTCGGGCGTCGAGGTGACGTACCGCGGCCTCTGTCCGAACTGCGCGTCGACGACCGCCTGATCGACCCACCACGACCGGCCGGGGTTCCTCACCGGCCGGTCTCTCGCGGGTGCGCGCGTACGCGGACACGACGAAGGCCCGGATCCACTGGATCCGGGCCTTCGTCTTTCAGTAGCGGGGACAGGATTTGAACCTGCGACCTCTGGGTTATGAGCCCAGCGAGCTACCGAGCTGCTCCACCCCGCGTCGTTGAATGCAACATTACGTCACCCGGTCGGCCGTGGCAAATCCATTCAGCAGGGGGTACCTGCCGGGGCGCGCGACGCGCCCCGGCAGACACCCCCTTACGCGGTGAGCTCCTGGTGCAGCGCTTCCTGGAGTCGGGCGGCGCGCTCCGCGACCTCGGCGGGCCCCAGCTCGACCGCCCGGGCGCACCAGCGCTGCCCCTCCGTGAGCTCGCCCCGGCGGGCGGCGAGCAGCGCGAGGCGGAGCGCCGCCCGGCCGTGGCCGTCGTTGGCGGCGCGGCTCCACCAGAGGGCCGCCTCGCGCTCACTGCCCTCGCGGGCCAGCAGCAGTCCGAGGTTGAAGGCCCCGTTGCGGCTGCCCGCCTCGGCGGCCTCGCGGTACCAGCGTGCGGCGCTCTCCACGTCGCCGCGGGCGGCGCAGAGCATGCCGACCCGGACCTGGGCGCGGCGGTGGCCCTGCTCGGCGGCGCGCTCGTACCACTCCTCGCACTCGGTCTTCTCCGGCATCGGCTCGCCGAGCACCGGCGTCGCGCGCGGCGGGCGCCGGGCGTCGAGGACCCCCGCCAGCCGGAAGGCGGCCTCGGCGCTGCCCCCGCCTGCGGCGGTACGCAGATGGCGTTCGGCCTCCTGGTCCTCGCCCTTGCGCAGCAGCGCCATGGCGACCTGGAGCGCCGCGTCGGTGTGGCCGGCGGCCGCCGCGCGCTTGTACCAGCTCAGCGCCGCGAGGTCCTCGTCCCGGCCGGCGTGCAGGATGCCGAGGTTGAAGGCGGCGTCCACGCTGCCCGCCTCGGCCGCCTTGGAGAACCAGGGTTCGGCGCCGGTCGCGTCCCCGGCCTGGAGGAGGAGTACGGCGAGCGCGTTGGACGCCTCGCGGTGGCCCGCGTAGGCGGCCCGGCGGTACCACTGCTCGGCCTGCGGGGTGCGGTCCTGGGCGGCGCAGAGCAGCCCGAGGTTGTACGCCCCGTTCACGTCGCCCGCGTCCAGGGCGGCCCGGTACCACCGCTCGGCGGTCTGCGGCTCGCCCCGGTCGGCGTGCAGGGCGCCCAGCGCGTTGGCGGCGTTGCCGTCGCCCTCCTGCGCGGCGCGCAGCCACCACACGGCGGCGCTCTCCACGTCGCCGACGTCACGGAGCAGGAAGGCGAGGGCGCACGCGGCGCGTGCCTCGCCGGCCCGTGCGGAGGTGAGGTACCAGCGCCCGGCCTCCTTGAGCTCGCCGCGCCGCTCCAGGATGGCGCCGAGGTGCAGGGCGGCGCGGCGGTGGCCCCGGGCCGCCGCCTGCCGGTACCACTGCTCGGCCTCGCCGACGCGTCCCTCGGCGGGGCCCGCGACCGGGCCGTCACCGGGGGCACCGACGGCGTTCACCGGGGGCTCGACGGCCTCGGCGCGCATCCGCCCGAGCCCGAAGGCCTGGTGCGGGTCCTCGACGGCGTTGCGCTCGATGGTCCGGGCCAGGCGGTACGCGGCCTCCCGGTGCCCCTGCTCGGCGGCGGCGCGCAGCCAGCGTTCGGCGCCCACGTCGCTGCGGTGCTCCAGCAGGTCGGCGAGGGCGTAGGCGCCCAGCGCGTGGCCCTGTTCGGCGGACTGGCGCAGCCAGTACTCGGCGCCCGGCTCGTCGCCCCGCTCGCGCAGGTGGCGGCCGAGCGCGTGCGCGGCGGAGGCGGAACCGGCGACGGCCGCGATGCGCCACCAGCCGGCCGCTTCGTCCGGGTAGCCGCGCTGGTGCAACAGGACGCCGAGGTTGTTGGCGGCAGCCCGGTCCCCGTCGGCGGTGGCGCCGCGCAGATAGGGTTCGGCGGCGTCGAGTTCGCCCCGGCGCAGCAGCAGCGCGCCGACGACGCTCATCGAGGCGGTGTCGCCCGCGTCGGCGGCACGCCGGTGGCGCTCCTCGGCCTCCGCGGACTCGGCGGTCTCGGTGGTGCCGATCGCGTCGGCGGTGTCCTCGGCGGTCCCGGCGTCCACGGAGTCCCTGGCCCCGGTGATGCCGGCCGTGCCCGAGGCCCCGGCTGTGGTGTCCGTGCTTCCTGGCGTGACGGTGACCCCCGTCGTCTCGGTGGCCCCGGTGGTGAAGTCGTCGCTGTTCACGGCCTGCTCGGCGGCCCCCGCCGCCCCGGCGGTGACCACGGCCGACGCCGCGGCCGGCACCCCCTTGGGGCCCCGTGTCCGCCGTTGCACAAACCGCCCTGTCTCCAACAGAGTTGCCCTGTCCCCCATAAATACCATCGTCGCACCACCTGTAACCCGCGTACACCTGGTATATCGCGGACAGTGAGGTCACTTCAGCGTTTTGTCGACATGCCCACAGAGAGACAAGTCAAACACGGCCCCGGACAACTGGTGCCCCGCGAACCGCACTTCACGCCCACTCTCCACAAAGGCGCCACGACACGACGAAGGCCCGGATCCAGTGGATCCGGGCCTTCGTCTTTCAGTAGCGGGGACAGGATTTGAACCTGCGACCTCTGGGTTATGAGCCCAGCGAGCTACCGAGCTGCTCCACCCCGCGTCGTTGTGTTCAAACAGTACCACGACGCGGGGGTGGGTTTTCTCAGCTGCCCTGGTCGGCGGCCCCCTCGGCCGAGGAGGCCGTGTCCCTGGCCGTACCGCCCGAGCCCGTACCGCCCGAGCCCGAGCCGGCCGCGGAGCCGCTCGCACCGGACTGGGCCTCGGCGGCCCGCTTCAGGGCGTCCTGCAGGTCCTCCTGGGCCTCGCCGTAGGCCGGCCAGTCCGGCTTCCGAAGCGCCTCCTGGGCGGCTTCGTAGGCCTTCTGGGCGTCCGCGATGGCCTGCTTGAGCGCCGCGTCACCGGTGGCCGGTGGCTTGGTCGGCTCGGTCGGCTTCGTGGGTTCGGTGGGCTCGGTCGGCTGGGTCGTACCGCCGTCCACGTCGAAGACCGCGTTCAGCGCCTCTCCGAGACTGTTCTCGAAGACGATCTTCGATCCGAACGAGGCGGCCACCTTGCGCAGCAGCGGGTAGTTCTGGTTGCCACCGCGCGTGTAGACCGGCTCGATGTAGAGGAACCCGCCGTCCAGGGGCACGGTGAGCAGGTTTCCGTACTCGATGTCCGAGTCGGTTCCCTTGAGGTTCCGTACGAACTCGGCGACGTCGTCGTTGCCGTTGAGCTCGCTCTGTACCTGCCCGGGCCCCTTCACCGTGTTGGTGACTCTGAGGAGTCTGATCGTGCCGTAGTCGGCGCTGGCCGCGTCGGCGTCCACCGCCATGAACGCCCCCAGGTCGGGACGGCCTCTCGGGGTGAACGTCGTGGTCAGCGAGAACGTCTGCTGGTCCTGGTCCGGCATCTTCATGGAGAGGTAGTACGGCGGAACGGAGCCCGGTTCCTTGTTGGTCGGGTCGTCCGGCACCTGCCACGCGTCACTCCCGCTGTAGAACTGCGCGGGGTTGGTGACGTGGTAGCGGGTCAGCAGCTCCCGCTGGACCTTGAAGAGGTCCTGCGGGTACCGCAGGTGGTCCATGAGCTCCTTCGGGATGGCGGACTTGTCCTTCACCGTCCCGGGGAACGCCTTGCGCCAGGTCTTGAGGACCGGGTCCTTCGTGTCCCACTCGTAGAGCGTGACGGTGCCGTCGTACGCGTCGACGGTGGCCTTCACCGAGTTGCGGATGTAGTTGACCTGGTTCTGCTGGGCGACGACCGCGCGCTGGTTGGTCGTCAGCGAGTCGGCCGTCGTGTCGCCCAGCGTCGTACGCGAGGCGTACGGGTAGCCGTTGGTCGTGGTGTACGCGTCGACGATCCACTGGATCCGGTGGTCGACGACCGCCGGATAGGCGTCGCCGTCGATGGTCAGCCACGGGGCGACCGCCTCGACGCGCTCCTTGGGCGTGCGGTTGTAGAGGATCCGCGAGCCGTCGCCGATGGCCCCCGAGTAGAGGATCTGCGGCTCGCTGAACGAGACCGCGTAGGCGGCGCGGTTGAAGGCGCTGGCGAGGCTGACCCCGCTGTCACCCTTGTAACTGGTGGTCTTCTCGCCGTCGTCCTCGTAGTCGAGCTCCTTCTGGGGCCCGCCGACGATGGAGTACTGCTCGGTCTTCTCGCCGTAGTAGATCCGCTGCTCGTACTCGCCGAGCTTGCCCGTGGTCGGCAGGCCGGACTCGGTGAAGTCCGGGGAGCCGACGGGGTTGGTGCCCGTGCTGGTGCCCTTGGCCGCGATGACGCCGTAGCCGTGGGTGTACGTGAAGTGGTCGTTGATCCAGTTCCGCTTGGGCAGGCCCGCGAGGTTGAGCTCGCGCAGACCGACGACGGTGTCCTGCTCCTTGCCGTCCTCCTCGTAGCGGTCCACGTCCAGCGTCGCCGGGAACTGGTAGTAGTTCCGCTTCTGCTGGAGCTGCTGGAACGCCGGGGAGACGACGTTGGGGTCCATCACGCGGTAACTCGCGGCGGCGTCGGCCTGGGTGCGCAGCGCGGCGCCCTCGGTCTCCGTGCTCTTGCCCGCGTAGTCGTCGACCTGTGCGTCGTCGATGTCGTACGCGTCGCGTGTGGCCTTGATGTTCTTCTGGATGAACGGGGCTTCCTTGGCCTGCTCGTTCGGCTGGACCTGGAACTTCTGGACGATCGCCGGGTAGAGCCCGCCGATCAGGATGGCCGAGAGGACCATCAGCCCGAAGCCGATCACCGGGAGCTGCCAGGTACGCCGCCAGAGCGTCGCGAAGAAGAGCACGGCGCAGATGACGGCGATGCAGAACAGGATCGTCTTCGCCGGAAGGTAGGCGTTTGCGTCGACGTACCGCAGGCCGGTCCAGTTGTCGGTGGCCTTGAAGTCACTGGACTTCACGGCCAGTCCGTACCGGTCGAGCCAGTACGCCACGGCCTTCAGCGAGACGAAGATGCCCAGCAGCACCGAGAGGTGGCCGGTGGCCGCGCCGGTCGCGCGGGCGCCGGGGCTGGTGATCCGCAGGCCGCCGTAGAGGTAGTGCGTCAGGGCCGCGGCGATGAGCGACAGCACGACCGCGGCGAAACCGAAGCCGAGCAGGAAGCGGTACCACGGCAGGTCGAAGGCGTAGAAGGAGACGTCCAGCTTGAACTGGGGGTCCTTCTGCCCGAAGGAGACGCCGTTGACGTACATCAGCCAGGTGCGCCACTGGCCCGAGGCGGAGGCACCGGAGATCAGCCCGATGAGCGCGGTGACCGCGAGGAGCACCCACTTCTTGAACGGGGCGACACCCATGCGGTAGCGGTCCAGGCTCTGCTGCTCCAGCGACATCGCGCTCAGCGGTGGCCGGAGCCGGTAGGCGAGCCAGACGTTGAGGCCGACGGCGAGCGCCATCAGCAACCCGAAGACGAGGAACAGGCCGATCTTGGTCCACAGGGTCGTCGTGAAGACCGACGAGTACGACACCGAGCGGTACCAGAGCCAGTCGGTCCAGAACCCGGCGAACATGATGAACGCCATACCGAGCGCCGCGAGGACGCCGAGCGTCATGAGAAGGGTACGGGCACGCCGGGACGGGCGGCCGACTCTGATCCGTGGCCCGGTCGGGCCTCCGCCGCGGTCCGGCATCTGGAAAGCCAACGTGCGCACCTCGTACTTCGGGGTCGTGTGGAACGGGCTCAGCGATCGTAGAGCCCTTCCTTGCAACTTACGGAGGCTTTACCTAGTTCCCGTTCCGGGTGCGAAAGGAGGCAGGATATTGGTATGCCCAACGTTTCTTCCTCAGGCCCTCCGATGGCCTCGAATCCCCTCACCGTCGCGGTGCTCGAAATCGACGAGTACACAGCCGGCCTCGGATGGGACCGACCCGCCCGCCTCTTCGCCCTCGTCGACACCGCCAGCCTGCGCGTCCAGGAGCCGGGCCTCGCCGCTCAGCTCGGACTCGGCGCGGACGGCAAGGTGCCCGCCGCCTTCACCCCCGTCGAGCAGGAGGAGATCCCCTCCGGCAAGCCGCTGGACGAGTTCCTCGCCACGATCGCCTGGCCGGCCGGGGTGGCGGGGTGCGCGCTGACGGTGGAGCGGCTCATGCTGCCGCCGTCCGCCGAGGCCTCCGTACCCGAAGGGCTCAGCGGTAGGAAGCTGACCGCGTGGGTGGCCGCGCACCCGGAGCGGCAGGAGGTCCGGATGACCGTGGCCGTGCTGCGGAACGGCAAGCGCGAGTCCGCGATCCGGCTGCGGGAGAAGGACTCCGCGAGCGAGGTCCTCACGGGCCCGGCGCTCGTCCCGGGGCTGGCCGACGCGCTGGCGGCGACCTTCGAGTCCTGAGGCCGGTCCTCCGGAGTCCGCCGCTCGGCGCCCCCGGAGCCGACGGGCTGTCCCGGCATCCGCGGCACGCGCCGGGGAGTGCGGGACAGCCCTCGGGGTCAGTTCGTGGAGCAGCTCGGCAGGGCCGCGGTGTCCCCGGTGCGGATCTTGTCCAGGGACTTCTTGGCGTCGTCCATCTTCTTGACCCGGACCAGGGTGAGACCGGACGGGGTGTCGGCCGCGGCGGCGGCGCAGTTCTCGTCGGGGGTGAGGAAGTACCTCGCCCCCGCGTTCCGGGCGCCGATCAGCTTCATGGTGATGCCGCCGATCGGTCCGACCGTGCCGTCGTCGTCGATGGTGCCGGTGCCCGCGACGAACTTCCCGCCGGTGAGCTGACCCGGCGTGAGCTTGTCGACGATGCCGAGCGAGAACATCAGGCCGGCACTGGGGCCGCCGACGTCGGCGAGGTTGATGTCGATGTCGAACGGGAAGGTGTGGTCGGTCCCGGCCTGGATGCCGACGATCGCGCGGCCGTCGTCGTCCGCCTTGCGGGTGGTGAGGGTGACGTCCTGAGTGCCTTCGGGCTCCTTGCCGGCCTTCTCGGCGGCGGCGGCCCGCTCGGCCGGGATCACGGTGAACGTCACCTTCTGCCCCGGGTCGTGCTTGCTCACCAGCCCGGCGACGTCCGCCGGGTCCTTGATCCGGGTGCCGTCCACCGACTCGATCACGTCGCCCGCGTGGAGCTTGCCCTCGGCCGCGCCGCCCTTCACGACGGTCGACACGATGACGCGGGTGGTCACCGGGATGTCCAGCTCCTTCAGGGCGGCGACCTTGGCGCTCTCCTGGGACTGGCTGAACTCCTCGGCGTTCTCCTGCGTCGACTGCTCCTCGGTCTTCCCGTCCGGGTAGAGGGTGTCGTGCGGCACGATCACGCTGTCGTGGGCCAGCCAGCCGTACAGGGCCTCGATCAGGTTCATGTTGTAGTCCGCTCCGGTGACGCGGACCGTCGTCATATTGAGATGTCCGGACGTCGGGTACGTCTTGCGACCGGAGATCTTGAGTACCGGATCGCCGTTCGCGTCCCCCAGCGTGTTGACGGTCGGCCCGGGAGACATCTCCGCGTACTGAACGGGGAGCAACAGACCCACACAGACGAGCGCGATGAAGATGAGAGTCGAGGCGAGCATCGTCGCGGTGCGGCGTGGCATGGAACGACAGTACGGGAAGCACCTGTCAGTCCACCGCCGGGGCCGGTCCGTACGGGGTCGGCGGGGGCGGGGAGGCGGCGCGGAGGCCCGCGGTCCGCTCGTGGGGCGGGACGTGCGCGGTGGGAGCGGGGGCGTCGCGGGGCGACGCCCGGTTGGCGATCGCGTACGTCCGGCGCGGCAACTCCGGTGGCCGTCATGCGTCAGACGGCGTCGGAACCGGAGTGCGATCTCTCCATCGCTTCTCGGAAGCGGGCATACCCGGCGAGTTCGGTGACATCACCGGTCGTGCGATTGCGTGCGGCCCAGCCTCCCCATATCGCAGCGCCGAGAGCGGCGAAAAGCGGAATCAAGAGCCATGCGAGTGCTGCCACTACGACCTCCCTACCCCATGAGCGACCGCAACTGACGGTCTGCAGATTAACCAGCGGCAGGACCAACGCTCGTGGCAGGGGGGCGGTTACGCAAATCGGGCCTGATCCGTGCCCGTACGGTTTGCGGTCGTGGATCTTCGGACCGGTCGTACCGCCGGTTCAGCAGGCACCGACCCATTCCTCGGTGCCGTCCAGGAAGCGCTGGTGCTTCCAGATCGGAACCTCGTGCTTGAGGTCGTCGATCAGCTTCCGGCAGGCGTCGAACGCCTCCGCGCGGTGCGGGCAGGCCACGGCCACCACGACCGCCAGATCGCCCACGTCCAGTTCACCCACTCGATGGACGGCGGCCAGCGCCCGGACCGGGAAGTCCGCGACGACCTTCTCGGCGACCCTGCGCAGCTCGTCCTCGGCGGACGGATGGCAGGAGTAGCCGAGCGCCCCGACGTCCTGGCCCCCGTCGTGGTTGCGCACCGTGCCGGCGAAGAGCGCGATCCCGCCGGCCGCGTCGTCGCCCACCGCCCGGAAGACCTCGTCGACGGAGAGCGGGGTGTCGCGGATCGCGAGGAGCCGGACGGGGTCGGCCGCCGCGCGCTCGCCGGGGTGATCGTCGAGAGATGCCATGGGGCCATGGTGCCGCACGCGGCCACCGCGACGGAAACACGTGTTCTGCCCCGCGTTCCGTCGCGCGTGGCAGGCCGCGTGCTCCATCGCGCTCGCTCCGTCGCGCTTGCTCCGTCGCGCGTCTCAGATCCGGCGGCGGGCCTTGCGGGCGCGGCGGACCAGGGCTGCGGTGCCGAGCAGCGCGACCGTCGCCCCGGCGGCGCCCGCCGCGGTGGCGTCCTTGCGGCCCAGCCTGCGGCCGGCCAGGGTGTGGCGGCCCTCCACCTCCTCGAGGAGCGCGGCCAGCACGTCCTCGTTGGTCCAGCGGGGCCGCCAGCCGGCATCGTGCAGCCGGCCCACACTGACCACCCAGGGGTGCATCGTGTAGGCGAGGTCGCCGGCCGGAGAGGGGGTCAGCCCGATCCGGTGCAGCCGGGCGGCGGCGCCCAGCGCGACCGCTGAGGGCAGCTCCATCCGGCGTACCCCGCTGAGCTCCTCGACCTGCTCCTGCTCCAGCCACCCGTCGCAGCCGACCGCGAACTCCCCGTCGATCAATTCCAGCGCCGCGTACTCCAGGGCGCTGACCAGGTCCTCCACGTGGCAGAACTGCCAGGTGGGCCGCGATCCGGCCACCACCAGCAGCCGGGGCGACTCGAAGTAGCGGGTGAGCGCGGTGTCCGTACCGCCGACCAGGACGGCCGGGCGGACGACGGTGACGTTCAGGCCGGGGTGGGCGCGCGGGGCGCGGCGGCCGAGGCGTTCGATCTCCAGCAGGTCACCGACGCCGGTGGCCTCCGCCGTGGCGCGCAGTTCGGCGTCCTCGGAGAGCGGGATGTCGTTGTCGGGCAGGGCACCGTAGACCATCGCGGAGGTGCAGAGCACGACCCGGTGGACGCCCACGGCCGCGGCGGCGGTCAGCACGGTCTGGGTACCGCGCACGTTGTACGCCGTACGGGCCGCCGCGTCGGTCTCCAGGTCGAGGTCGACGGCGAGGTGCACCACGACGTCCGCGCCGCGCAGTTTCTCGGCGATGGCGGGGTCCCGCACGTCGAGGACGTGCCAGGTCACCCCGGGGACGTCCGCGCGCCGCTCGTCGATCGCGACGACCCGCCCGATGTCGTCCGACGCGGCGAGGTGCGCGGTCAGCAGCGCCCCCACTCCGGTGGCCGCTCCGGTGACCGCGACGACGGGGCCCCGCTTCCCGGAAATGTTTTTCCCGGGCTTCCTGCCGGTCGTGGGGTCGGTCAGGTTTCGCGCTCCGCGAACCTGAGGATCTGGGGAACTCACCAGGCGTCTCCAGCGGTTGTCTTCAGTACGTACCCGAGTGAGGCGTGCGTACCTGGTGGCGTCCATCCTGCCGCAGCCCGCGTCCCGGCGAAGCACTGAGCCCCTGAGCCGGAGCGGGTGTCTACGCTGGATGGTGACAAGCCGGGCATCGCCGCCGGTTCCAGCCGGCGGCCCTACGAGCCGAGGAAACCCGTGAGTGACACCCCATTCGGATTCGGCCTTCCGCCGGAGGAGCCGGAGAACGGCGACGGCAAGAAGAAGGACCCCATCGAAGGTGGGCAGGGTCAGAGCGGACCGGCGAACCCGTTCGGCTTCGGTCCCGGTGCCGCCGGGGACAACCCGTTCGCGGCCATGTTCGGTTCGATGAACCCGAACGACCTGGGCGCCGCCTTCCAGCAGCTCGGCCAGATGCTGAGCTACGAGGGCGGTCCGGTCAACTGGGACATGGCCAAGCAGATCGCCCGCCAGACGGTCTCGCAGGGCACCCAGGACGGCAGCAAGGACGCGAGCGTCGGTCCGGCCGAGCGCGCCGCCGTCGACGAGGCCCTGCGGCTGGCCGACCACTGGCTGGACGGCGTGACCTCGCTGCCCTCCGGCGCGGTCACCACCGTGGCCTGGAGCCGCGCGGAGTGGGTCGAGGCGTCCCTCCCGGCGTGGCAGCAGCTGGTCGACCCGGTCGCCGAGCGGGTCGGCATGGCCATGGGCGACGTGCTGCCCGAGGAGATGCAGGCGATGGCCGGCCCGCTGATCGGCATGATGCGGTCGATGGGCGGCGCCATGTTCGGCCAGCAGATCGGGCAGGCGGTGGGCGTCCTCGCGGGCGAGGTCGTCGGTTCCACGGACATCGGGCTGCCGCTCGGTCCGGCGGGCAAGGCCGCGCTCCTCCCGCTGAACGTCGAGCGCCTCGGCAAGGACCTGAGCGTCCCGCTGGAGGAGGTGCGGCTCTACCTCGCCCTGCGCGAGGCCGCCCACCAGCGTCTCTTCGCGCACGTCCCGTGGCTCCGCTCCCACCTGTACGGCGCCGTCGAGTCGTACGCGCGCGGCATCAAGGTCGACACCTCCAAGCTGGAGGACGTCGTCGGGCAGTTCGACCCCTCGGAGCCCCAGCAGCTCCAGGACGCCCTTCAGCAGGGCATGTTCCAGCCGGAGGACACCCCGGAGCAGAAGGCCTCACTGGCCCGTCTGGAGACCGCGCTCGCGCTGGTCGAGGGGTGGGTGGACGCGGTGGTCCACGAGGCGGCCAAGCCCCGTCTGGGCTCTGCGGACGCCCTGCGCGAGACGATGCGCCGGCGCCGTGCGTCCGGCGGTCCCGCGGAGCAGACCTTCGCCACGCTCATCGGGCTGAAGCTGCGCCCGCGCCGGCTGCGGGACGCCTCGCGCCTGTGGGCCTCGCTCACCGACGCCCGGGGGATGGAGGGCCGTGACGGCCTCTGGGAGCACCCGGACATGCTGCCGACCGCCCAGGATCTGGACGACCCGGACGGCTTCGTCCACCACGAGCAGCTGGACTTCTCCGAGCTGGACAGGATGCTCGGCGAGGCCGCGAGCGGCGGTGCCGCGCCCAAGGACGCGGCGACCGGGGACGTGACGGCCAAGGACGCGACGGCCGAGGACACCTCGGCCGAGGACGCCACGCCCGACGACGACGCCGAAGGCGACGGCCGGGACGGCTCAGGTTCGAAGGGCGACACGGACCGGTGAGCCTGCACCACGACGCCGCCCTCGTGCTCAAGGCGTACGAGGGCGGCGCGGACGCCGGTCAGGCGGAGCTCCGCCAGACGTACCTCGACCACTTGGACGCCCGTCCCGACGGGATGTGGAAGGCGTGCGGGGCGGGGCATCTGACCGCCAGCGCGCTGGTGCTGGACCCGGCGGCGGGCCGGGTGCTGCTCACCCTGCACAAGAAGCTCGGCATGTGGCTCCAGATGGGCGGCCACTGCGAGCCGGAGGACGCCACGCTCGCGGACGCCGCGCTGCGGGAGGCCACCGAGGAGTCCGGGATCGACGGCCTGGTGCTGCAGGCGGGCGGCCCGGTGCGCCTGGACCGGCACCCGATCCCGGCCCCCTGCCACTGGCACCTGGACGTGCAGTACGCGGCGCTGGCCCCGGCCGGTGCCACGCAGCGGATCAGCGAGGAGTCGCTGGACCTGCGCTGGTTCGCGTACGACGAGGTCGCCGGCGTTGCCGACACCTCGGTGGTCAAACTGCTGGAGGCGGCCCTCGCCGCGCTCTGACCAGGGCCGTCGCGTACGCCGCAGGGGCGGTCCCTCCTCGTGGAGGGACCGCCCCTGTTCGCGTGCCGGGTGGCCGCCGGTGGATCAGTTCCAGGCGTTGTTCTGGTTCTGGTTCTGCGAGCCCACGCCGTACTGGCCGCGGATGCCCTGGCCGATCTGGGCGTTCTGCGGGGGCATGACCTCGCTGGGCTGGACCAGCGCGAAGCCCTCGCCGAGGAAGCTCAGCTCCCAGCCCTCGCCGGTGTTGCCCCGCCTGCGCATGACGCCCGAGGAGTGCGTCTGCGCCTGCATCTGGACCCGGAGCGAGCTGGACCAGGCGACGATGGCGTCCGCGTCGGCGTTGACGTACTTGTCCGGCGTGACCTGGAGCATCAGCGGCTGGCCCGAGGTCATCAGGGCGATCTTGCCGGTGCCGGTGATGTTGAGCTGGTACTTGCCGGTGCCGGAGATGCCGTACTGGCTGTCCACGGCGATGACCTCGGTGTGCAGCGAGGAGTCGAGCGCCAGGACGTAGGCGCTGTCGACCGTCAGCCCCGCGTGGTCGACGTCGAGGACGTGGATGTACTGCGCGAGGTTGGCGAAGTACACGGTGCCCTGGCCGGTGCAGCGCATCAGGTCGAGGCCTTCGCCCGTGCGGGCGCGGGCGTTGCGCTGCGAGTTCGACTGGTACTCACCGTCGAACTCCATCAGCCCCTGGTAGGCGACCATGGCGCCCTTGCGGGCGAGCACGGCGTCGCTGCCCGTCAGGGAGACCCGCAGCAACTGCGGGTTCTGGATGGTGTACCGCTCCGAGGACTGCTGCTCGGTGTGGGCGAAAAGCGGACTCTGCATGGTGTCTCTCCCTCCCTTCAGGACCGGACGCTGAGGCGGTCGGTGCTGTCCTCGCTCGGCTGGACGACGACGATGCCCTGGCCCGAGAAGGCCATCTGGTACGCCTCGCCACTGCCGCGCCCGATGAGCGCGCTCGCCTTGAAGCTCCGCTTGCCCTTGACCTTGAGGTTCGGCGACCAGGCGACGAGCGCGTCCGGGTCGACGTACGTCTCGTCCTCGCCCCGCCCGCAGTCGACCACGATCGGCGTGCCCCGGGAGGTGATGGCCACCCATCCGGTGCCTTCCACGACCACGTTCCACAGGCCCTGGCCGGCGAACTTCGCCATCCCCTTGACCCGCTCCACGCCCCAGCCCAGGTGGGCGTCGAAGGCGAGGAGGTTGGTGCCGTTGACCGAGATCGACTCGTTGTTGAGGTTGATGACGACCACGTCGGCACCGTAGTCGGCGAGGTAGAGCAGTCCGTCGCCGGAGCACTTCATGACGGGGGTGCCCTCGCCGGTGACCCACTGGGAGGCGATCTGCCGGACGGCGGGCGGGTTGGGTTCGTACTGGATGAAGCCTTCGTAGGCCACCATCGAACCCGTACGGGCGTAGAGGTCCTGGCCGGTGGCCATGGCCACCTTGAGCATCGAGTGGCCGTGGTTCTCCATCCGCGCGGTGACGGGGGTCGGGGCGTAGCCCGCGAGTTGCTGGTTCATGGCAGGCTCCCTCAGACCTCGTAGGGCTGGACGACGATGAAGTTGCCGGGGGCTCCCCGGAACTGGAGGTTCACGGTCTCCCCGCTGTGGCCGGGGTACGCGTTGCGGCGCAGCCTGACCTGGCTGGAGATGATGACCTGGGCGGCCGACGACCAGGCGACGACGGCGTTGCAGTCGGCGAAGGTGGTCGGCGTGACCGGCAGGACGACCGGCACCCCGTGGGTCTTGACGACCACGGTGCCGGTGCCCTGGAACTGCATGGTGAACAGGGCTCCGCCCGGGATGCCGTGGCCCTCCACCCTGCGGACCTCGTACTGGAGCGATTCGTCGAAGGCGAGGACGTTCTCCGCGGAGACGCAGATGCCGTCGCCCTGGAGTTCGATGGGGTGCAGGTGGGCACCCTCCTCGGCGAGGAAGACCTGCCCGCGGCCGGTACACCGCATGAGCTGCATCTCCTGGCCGGTGGCGTTGCCGACCACCCGGCCGGTGAAACCTGCGCCCTTGTAGCCGAAGTCGACCTTGCCCTGGTACATCACCATGCTGCCCTGGCGGGCCAGCACGGGGTTGCCGCCGAGGGTGAGATCGACCCGCATGAGCTGCTGGTTCTGCGGGGTCCAGCGCTGGCCGGTCGGCTTCTCCTTGTACGGCTGGAGCGCCGCCGCGAGTCCGGCTCCGGTCGCCGGCACACCCTGGGGCACGCCCTGCGGGAGGCCGCCGGGCGGCTGCTGGCCGAACGGCGCCTGTGGCTGCTGGCCGAACTGCGGCTGCGCGTACGCCTGCGGGGGCTGCTGGCCGAACGGCTGGGCCGGGGGCTGCTGGCCGAACGGCGGTGCGGCCTGCCCGGGTACCTGCCCGAACTGCGGCGGCTGCTGGCCGTACGGGGAGGGGGCCTGCGGTGCGACGGGAGCGGTGACCGTGGGCGCCTGGTGCATCGGCTGGGCCGGGGCGGGGGCCGGGGCTCCGAACGACGGTGCGTGCTGCGGCGTTTGGGTGGCGGCGGGCGCGCCGAAGGCCGGGGGCGCGGACGCCTGGGCCGGCGGGGCGAAGGAGGGCGCCCCCTGCTGCGGGGCGGCCGGCGCCTCCTCGGCGACCTCGCCGCCGAAGTTGCGCAGGAGTGCGTCGAGTCCGCCGTCGAATCCCTGGCCGACCGCGGCGAACCGCCAGACGTCCTTCAGGTAGAAGTCCCCGAGCATCACCGCGCGTTCGGTGGTGAATTCGGAGCCCGTGAAGGCGTACCTCACCACTTCTTCGCCGCCCGCGACGATCCGGATGTATCCGGGTCCGACCTGTGACATCTGGCCGGCGCCGTCCACGGTCGCGGTGAACGACAACTTGTGGATGTTGGCCGGAATACGATCCAACGTCACCCGGAACGACTCGGTGTCACCGGACTGTGCGCCAAGCAGCTGAATGGACTCCTCGGGCGATTTCGGCTGATTGAAGAAGATGAAATACCGGTCGTCCGACAGCTGTTCATCGGCGTCGAGGCCGAAGCAGCTGATGTCGAAGGTCAGTCCCGGGCCTGCGATCTGCACACCTACGTACAGATCCGTCCCAGCCGTGAGATCGCTGATCTTGGCCTTGTGGCCGCGTTGGAATTCCCTGGCCATGCGTAACGACCGTCCCCCATCCCGAATGTGAATGCGTCGCGTCAGGCTATCCGCAAACTACGACATTGAGCCAAGTCGGTACACACTCGGTACAGAGTCACCACCCGTCACTCCTCCCGCGCGGTGGGCAGGTGCGGCAACCGGCCCGCCGCCACCACGCCTTCGAGGTATCCCCGGGCCCGCTCGGTACGCGGGTACGCCTCCAGCAGGCGCCAGAAGTCGGGCCCGTGACCGGGCACGAGCAGGTGGGCGAGCTCGTGGACCAGGACGTAGTCGACGACGTACTCCGGCATCCCCTGCAGCCGGTGCGAGAGGCGGATGCTGCCCTCGGCCGGCGTGCAGGAGCCCCAGCGGGTGTTCTGGTTGGTGACCCAGCGCACCGAAGCGGGCCGGGCCCGGCCCTCGAGGTACTGGGCGGACAGGCTCGCGGCACGCTCGACGAGCGCGCCGTCGCCGAGCACCCGGCGGCTCTCCTGGGCTGCCAGCTTGTCGAGCATCACCCCGACCCAGCGGCGTTCCTCGGCCTCCGACATCCGGGCGGGGATCAGCACGATGGTGCGGTCGCCCTCGCGGTAGGCGGAGACCGTCCTGCGGCGCCGGTCGCTCCTGCGTACCTCCACCGGGCTCGTCGCGGCGGGGCGGACCGGGCGGGTGGCACCGCGCTGCAGGGCAGTGGCGGAGCGCGCGGGAATCTCCCCGGCGAGGCCGGGTGACGGGTCGGCGGGCACGCCTCGACGTTACCCGCTGTTGCCGACGGAAGTCCTGCCTCCCCGGTGTTCCGCGCCGATCCCCCCAGGAAGCACACCATTTGAACGACTAATTCCATCCCCTGTGGATAACTTTCGGCGGGTTTCGGGCTCCGGCGGCATTCTGTGAGCGGAGAGGGGCGGAGAAGACCGGCCCGACGATCCCGGGATGCGGTTGATCCGGGGGATGCGGCTGATCGCAGGGCTGCGGCTGATGGCTGCGATCAGCCACAGCCACAGGATCAACCGCAGAAGTACGACCGGACCGTAAAGGGAGAAAGAGATGCATCCGATGCTGAAGCCCGCACTGCGCCGCGCTTGGCGAGGGCGGAGCACCGTGCAATTCGGAGTCACGCCCGCGCACGCCGTCACCTTCGGCCCTCTGGATATCGCCACGGGGAGTTTCCTGGAGCTGCTCGACGGAACCCGGGGGCTGCCCCTGCTGAAGGAGGAGGCCCGTTCCCTGGACCTGGCGGAGCGCCACGTGGACGTGCTCGTCGAGCGGCTGGCGGACGCCGGGCTCCTGGACGATCCGCACGCGGGCGGCCCGGAGGCCGCGGCCTTACGCCGCCGGGCCGATGTGCTGGACCGGCAGCGCCCGGACGCCGCCTCGCTCTCCGTGGTGCATCCCGAACCGGGTAGCGCGGTCCGCCGGCTCGCCGCGCGGCGGGCGATGCGCGTGCAGGTCCGGGGTGCGGGACGGGTCGGAGCGGCCGTCGCGGCTCTGCTCTCGGGGTCGGGGGTGGGCCGGGTGGACGTGCTGGACGGCGGCCTGACGGAGCCCTGGGACGTGGCACCCGGAGGCCTCCCGCCCTCGGCCGTCGGGGAGCGCCGGGACGCCTCGGCCCGCCGGCTGGTGCACCGGTCGGCCGCCGGTGCTCCCCCGCGCGCGACGGAGGCGGGCGCGGGGACGGAGAACGGCGGCCCCGGCCTCTCCCTGGTCGTGGTCGCACCCCGCGACGGCCTCGCGGTGTACGCCCCCGACCCGGGGACGGCCGAGCCGTGGATCTCCTCGGGCACCCCCCACCTGTACGCCGGGGTGATCGAGGCCACCGGGGTGGTCGGCCCGCTGGTGCTGCCGGGAGGCACGGGGTGCGCGGGCTGCCTGGGGCTGCACCGGGCGGACCAGGACCCCCAGTGGCCACGCATGGTGGCGCAGTGGCGGACCGGGCGCCGGGGTGCGGTGCCGGCCTGTGACCTCGCGCTGTCGGCCGCGGTGGCCGGGCTCGCCGCTGCGCACGCCCTCTCCTTCCTGGACGGCGAACTGCCGGCGACCACGGGTACCCGCTGGGAAGCCGCCCTGCCCCTCATGGAGTGGCGCGGCGAACGGATCGCGCCACACCAGGCATGTGTATGCGGCGCCGCTCGCACCACCGGGGCGCTTTCCCCCGCCTCGGGCCCGGCTCACGACACAATGGCCGGGTGACCGCCGTGACCGCCGTCGTCGGATCGACGCGAGGGCGCCCCGGCACGGCAGTTCGCGAATTGGAGGAGCACATGTCTGATCTTCCCCGCAAGGCGGTCACCCGCACCGCGAAACTGGCCGCGCTGCCGCTCGGCTTCGCCGGCCGGGCCACGTGGGGCCTTGGCAAGCGGATCGGCGGCAGACCGGCCGAGCTGGTGGCCCGGGAGGTGCAGCAGCGCACGGCGGACCAGCTGTTCAAGACCCTGGGTGAGCTGAAGGGCGGCGCCATGAAGCTCGGGCAGGCGCTCTCCGTGTTCGAGTCCGCCCTGCCCGAGGAGGTGGCCGGTCCGTACCGCGCTGCGCTGACGAAGCTCCAGGAAGCCGCTCCCCCGATGCCGGTGCGCACGGTCCACGGGGTGCTCGCGGAGCGGCTCGGCGAGGAGTGGCGTGATCTCTTCCTCTCCTTCGACGACCAGCCCGCCGCCGCGGCTTCCATCGGTCAGGTGCACCGGGCGGTCTGGATCGACGGGCGCGAGGTCGCCGTGAAGGTGCAGTATCCGGGCGCAGGGGAGGCGCTGTTGTCGGATCTCACCCAGCTCAGCAGGTTCGCGAGACTCCTCGGGCCGCTGATCCCCGGCATGGACATCAAGCCGTTGATCAAGGAAATGCGCGACCGGGTGTCGGAGGAGCTGGACTACGCCCTGGAGGCGCGGGCCCAGGAGGAACACGCGGCCGAGTTCGCGGACGACCCCGACGTGGTGGTGCCGGGAGTGGTGTTCCAGTCGGACCAGGTGCTCGTGACGGAGTGGATGGACGGCGTCCCGCTGTCCGAGGTGATCGAGCGGGGGACTCCGGAGCAGCGTGACCGGGCGGGCCAGTTGCTCGCCCGTTTCCTCTTCTCCGGGCCGGCCCGGACCGGACTGCTCCACGCCGACCCGCACCCGGGGAACTTCCGTCTCCTGCCGCCCGCCGGGGAGGAGATGCCTGTCGCCGCGTCGCCGGAGGACCTGCCCTGCCCCGGCGAGGCGCGGGAGTGGCGGCTCGGGGTGCTGGACTTCGGCACGGTCGACCGGTTGCCGGGCGGGCTGCCCGAGATCATCGGCGAGGCGCTGCGGATGACGCTGCTCGGCGAGGCGGAGGAGGTGTACGCACTGCTCCAGCGGGCGGGTTTTGTACCGGAGTCGGTGGACCTCGACCCCGATGCGGTCCTGGACTACCTGCTCCCCGTGATCGAACCGGCGCAGTTGGAGGCGTTCACCTTCAGCCGGGGGTGGCTGCGTACGCAGGCGGCCCGGATCGCCGACCCCCGGTCCCCCGCGCACCGGCTCGGGAGGCAGTTGAACCTCCCCCCGGCCTATCTCCTCATACACCGGGTGACGCTGAGCACGATCGGTGTGCTGTGCCAACTGGGCGCGACGGTGCGCCTGCGGGACGAGCTCGATGAGTGGCTTCCCGGCTTCATTGACCCGGTCGGCCCGGGTGATCCGGTCGGCTCCGGTGATCCGGTCGGCCCGGGTGATCCGGGTGCCCTGGACGGTCCGGGTGCCCTGGACGGTCCGGGTGCCCTGGACGGTCCGGAGGGTTCCGGTGGTGGCGGAGGCTCCGTCGCCCCTGCGGACGGGAGGCCGACGTGGGCGGATGCCGGCGGACGCCCGTCCGCGGACGGGCAGAAGGAGCTGGAGACCGAAGAGGTGTAGAAGATCGAGGAGGCGCGGAAGCGGGCGTGGAAGTGCCCTTCACCCCTCTGTCGAGGTGACGGGACCCCAGGGCCGGGCCCACAGCGGCCGCTGGGCGGCCCGGTGCCTGGGCGCGGCCGCCCAGCGGCTCGGGGGTCCGGGCCCTCGGGGGGTCCGGGGCGCTCAGGGGTCCGGGCCCTCGGGTCCCGGCGCTCGGATCCCGGCCCTCGGGAGCCGGCGCTCGGGACCCGGCCCTCGGGACCGGGCACTCAGGTCCAGGCGCTCGGGTCCAGGCCCTCGGGACCCGGCCCTCGGGACCCGGCCCTCGGGACCCGGCCCTCGGATCCCGGCGCTCGGGACCCGGCGCTCGGGACCCGGCGCTCGGGACCGGGCACTCAGGTCCAGGCGCTCGGGTCCAGGCCCTCGGGTCCCGGCCCTCGGGCCCCGGCCCTCGGGACCGGGCGGGCTCACCGGGGCTCGGGGATCGAGCTCACCAGGAGGCGGGGTCGAGCCGGCCTTCGATGGCCCGGATGTGGGTGCGGGCGCAGCTCTCGCAGAAGTACTGGCGCACGCCCCGCTCCACCGTGCACATCCAGGTGGGTGGTGCGCTCGTACTGGCGGTGGTGCCGCACCGCGCGCAGTGCGCATGGGGGGCTTCCGGCAGCGGGTGGTGATACGTCTCCTCGTCCACGCCGTGACGATAACTCCGCAGCTGACGGGCGGCGCGGCAGAACGCACGGCCGGAAACGAGACCGGGGTCCGCCCGACACATGGACGAAACCCCACGTCCTGCCCCGCTCCTGGGGCTCCTCCGCGCTCGGCCTCCCCCGTGCACGCGTGCGTGTCCCGCCCGTCCACGCGTCCGCGCGCAAACGAGCCCGCCCGCCGGGGCCGGCCCTGTTCGGCGGGCCCCGGCGGGCGGGGTGGTCACTCCTGCGTGGAGTGATGCGTACGTGCGGTGGCTCGTGCGTGGGGCACTCTGCTCCGGGGTGCGCGCGGCTCCTGCCGCATGCCCTCTACTGCATGACCGCCATGGCGAGCGCGCGGCGGGCGCGCAGCGACGCACGCTCGGCCTTGCGCTGCATCCGCCGGGCGTAGACCAGGCGGACGGCCAGGCGTTCCGCCTCGGCGACGGCCAGGCGGTCGTGCATATGCGCACGAGCCATGGCTTCTGGGATGAGTTGCATCTCGCGGTTCCTGTTCTGACGCGAGTCGTTCGCGCCGGAGGTGGTGACGTCGGGGGTGGCAGAGCCGACGGGCTCCTTCGTGGGGGTGGTCATGGGTGCCTGATTTCGCGGGTCATGAGTGTGGGGGCGGTCGATGGTGCCGACCAGGTGCAGTACTGCGGGAGACATCGCTCCCAGGTCGGCGGTCACGCCGCGACCGGGTTCTTGCGCGGACGGCCCCGGGGCCGCTTCCGGGCGACGACGACGCCCTGGACGAAGAGCTCGCCGCCCCAGACGCCCCAGGGCTCGCGGCGCTCCTGCGCGCCGGCGAGGCAGGCCTCGACGAGCGGGCAGGTCCGGCAGAGGGACTTGGCGTACTCGACGTCGGCCGGCGACTCGGCGAAGAAGACCTCGGGGTCGTAGGAACGGCAGGGCACCGGAGTGCCGAGATTCTCGATGGCGTCGTCGAGGGCGGTGAGGGTGGAGAGGGGGAACAAGGTGGGGTCCTCCGTGGAACCAGGCGGGACGATCATGTCGGAAGGCGGTACGGACGGGGCGTGCGCTTCGAGTTGCACGGTGAGTGGTGTCCTCGTCTGGTCGTTCCGGCTGTTGGCCGGTTATCGGCTGGTACCAGGTACTGCTTGTCCCGAGGCTCCTTCGTTCCGTCTCATCCGTTCGGACAAAACAAAAGGGCCGCGGATCCCGAGTGGGGTTCCGCGGCCCTGAAGGTGCCGACCTGATGCTGGATCAGGCTGGATCGCTCCAGGGTTCAGGCCCACGGAAGGCCCACATCGTGTGGTGGTGCGTCATCTGGCTCTTGCTTGCGAATCCGGCACCGGCCGCCGCAAAGGCATAGGCCTGAGCCTTTTCCGCCTTCGCTCCTGCTGCCGCCGATGCCTGCATCGGTCGCTCATTGCGCTCCCGGACTACGGGCAGGGACGCCAGAGGCAGCGGACGCGCGGCGGAAATGCCGGACAGACCGGTGCTGATGAGCGAGACATCCGAGGAGCCGAGGAGGCCGAGCGAGCATGCGGAGACGACGGGGCGATCGGTCATTTTGACGGTCTTGATGATGCTGATCACTGGAATCGCCTCCTCTCGGCGTCTCGGGGGACCGGTCGGAGCCGGTCCTGCGTATTCGGATGGGTACAGACAAGTACAGCACGGAAGGTGGGCTTCGGAGAAGCCGCTGTTTCCGTGGTTAAGAACCTATGGTGACGACTGGTGCGGGCGCAAACTATTTTTCCGACGAGTTTTCCTCACTCCTCCCCGACACCCTCGTGATCTCCCTCATTCACCTCCTCACCTGCGCAGATGGCGAGTACGTCGCTCCCGAAGCGGCTCATCTTGCGGGTGCCGACGCCCGCGATGACGATGAGCTCGCGTTCGCTGCCGGGTACGGCCTCCGCGATGGCCATCAGGGTCTTGTCGGTGAACACGCACCAGGCGGGCTGGGAGAGTTCCCCGGCGCGGGCGGCCCGCCAGGTGTGGAGCCTCTCGTAGAGCGCCTCGTCCATGTCGGAGGGGCAGTCCTCGCAGCGCATCAGCTTCATCTCGCCGGCCTCGGTCAGCGTCCGGCCGCAGACCCGGCACCGCACCGGCCCCCACTTCTTGCGCTGGACGGTGCCGTCCGCGCGGGTGGCCGTGGTGGCGGTCCCCGTGCGCGTACCGCGATCGATGCCGCCGCCGCCTCCGGCGCCGCCCCGGGCGCTCCCGGAGCCGGTGCGGAGTCCGTTGAGGAAGCGGGTGGGCCGCCGGCCGGCCCGGCCTCCCGGGGAACGCGACACCGCCCACGAGAGCGCCAGGTGGAAGCGGGCCCGGGTGATCCCGACGTAGAGGAGGCGGCGCTCCTCCTCGACCTGCTCGTCGGTCTTGGCGTACGCGATCGGCATCATGCCCTCGGTCAGCCCGACCAGGAACACCGCGTCCCACTCCAGCCCCTTGGCCGCGTGCAGCGATGCCAGGGTGACGCCCTGGACGGTCGGCGCGTGCTGGGCGGCGGCGCGCTCGGCGAGTTCCCGGACGAGATCGGCGAGCGTCGCGCCGGGCTTCGCGCGTTCGAAGTCCTCGGCCAGCCGGACCAGCGCGGCCAGCGACTCCCAGCGGTCGCGCACCGCCCCGGAGCCGGCGGGCGGCCGGTGCGTCCAGCCCTGGGTGGAGAGCACGGCCCGCACCTGGGAGGGCAGGCCCTCGGCGCCGTCGAGCAGGGCGTCGTTCCCCCCGGCGCGGGCGGCACCCCGCAGGGCGACCTCCGCCTCCCGGACCTCCCTGCGCTCGAAGAACCGCTCGGCGCCGCGCAGCTGGTAGGGCACCCCGGCGTCGGCGAGGGCCTGTTCGTAGACCCCGGACTGGGAGTTCACCCGGTAGAGGACGGCGATCTCCCCCGCCGGGACGCCCGCGGCGATGAGGTCGCGGATGCGGCGGGCGGTGCCCTCCGCCTCGGCCGGCTCGTCCGCGTACTCCGTGTAGACGGGCTCCGGGCCCTTCTCACGCTGGGAGACGAGTTCGAGACGGTGCTCGGCGGCCCGTCCGCTCGCCTGGCTCAGCAGCCCGTTGGCGAGGTGGACGACCTGGGGGGTGGAGCGGTAGTCGCGGACCAGCTTGATCACGGTGGCGTTCGGGTGGGCGGTGCGGAAGTTCAGCAGGTGGTCGGGGGTGGCGCCGGTGAAGGAGTAGATCGTCTGGCTGGCGTCGCCCACCACGCAGAGGTTGTCCCGGCCGCCCACCCAGAGGTCGAGCAGCCGCTGCTGGAGCGGGCTGACGTCCTGGTACTCGTCGACCACGAAGTGCTGGTACTGGGCGCGGACGTGGTCGGCGATGTCCCGGCGGTCCTGGAGGATCGCGACGGTGAGCAGCAGCACGTCCTCGAAGTCGATCACCGACCGGTCGCGCTTCAGCTGTTCGTACATCGCGTAGATCTTGGCGAGCTCCGCCGGGTCGCGGGGGGCGTCGCGGAGGCTCTTGGCGACGGCCGCCGGGTAGTCCGCCGGGACGGTCTGGGTGACCTTGGACCACTCGATCTCGCTCGTGGCGTCACGGAGTTCGTTGCGGTCGAGGCGGACCTCGCAGCGGGCCGCCGCCTCGGCGACCAGCTGCACCTTGCGCTCCAGCAGCCGGGGCAGCTCGCCACCGACTGCTTTCGGCCAGAAGTACTGGAGCTGGCGCAGCGCGGCGGAGTGGAACGTGCGCGCCTGCACCCCGGACGCGCCGAGCTGGCGGAGGCGTCCGCGCATCTCCCCGGCGGCCCGGTTGGTGAACGTGACGGCCAGCACGGTCGAGGGCTGGAGGATCCCGGCGCGGACGCCGTACGCGATGCGGTGGGTGATCGCGCGGGTCTTGCCGGTACCCGCTCCGGCCAGCACGCACACCGGCCCGTGCAGGGCGAGGGCGACCTCGCGCTGCTCGGGATCGAGCCCGTCCAGGACCGCGTCCGGGGACTCGGGCACCTGGGGGAAGAGAGTGGAGTGCGTTGCTGCTGTCACCCTGCCATGCTGCCAGGTCGCCGAAGGGCACCGGAATTGTTGTCCACAGGGGTGACCCATCCGTCATACCGGAGCGGTCTCCCGGTCGGGACGGCAGCGGCCAGGGGCGGCAGGGGGCCAGACCCGGGACGGCAGGGACCAGGCCCGGGACGGCAGGGGCCAGGACCGGGACGGCAGGGGCCAGGACCGGGACGGCAGGGACCAGGCCCGGGACGGCAGGGGCCAGGACCGGGACGGCAGGGGCCAGGACCGGGACGGCAGGGGCCAGGACCGGGACGGCAGGGGCCAGGGTCGGGACGGTCCGGGCAGGCCGGCCCGGGGCAGGCCGGGAATGGTGGCAGGGGTGCGAGCGTTGTGCGAGCGGGCCCCGCGTTCGCCGTTCCTCACGGGTGCGGCGTGCGGAGACCCGGACACCGCACCTTTTCGGCCTTTTCCGGCGTCGGGCGTGCGGCGAAACGGACGAGACGACCAGAGGAGCACCAGCGACATGCCGGGCACTGTGACGATGTACAGCACCACGTGGTGCGGCTACTGCCGCCGCCTCAAGGGCCAGATGGACCGCGAGGGCATCGGGTACACCGAGATCAACATCGAGCTGGACCCGGAGTCGGCCGCCTTCGTCGAGAAGGCGAACGGCGGGAACCAGACGGTCCCCACCGTCCGGATCGTTCCGGCGCAGGGCGGCTCCGAGGTGGTCATGACCAACCCGAGCCTGGCCCAGGTCAAGCAGGCGCTCGGCGCCTGACCGCCACGCTCCACCCGCCGTACGCGACGCACGAGGCCCCCGCCGGTGAAGAACCCGGCGGGGGCCTCGTGCGCTGTGTGATCATCCGATGGGTGATCGGCCGCTGCCTGAGCGCCTGCAACGGCCCAGCGGTCCCCCTTCGGCCCGAAGGTCTCGGAGACCCCGTCGGCCCGAAGGCCTCGAAGACCCCGTCGGCCCGAAGGCCTCGAAGACCCCGCGGGCCCCGACGGGCTCAGCCCAGGGGGCGGGCCTTCGGGAGGGGCTTGCCGTACCACATCTCGATGAGCCGGGCCGCGATCGAGATGCCGTTCGGGGGCAGCACCGCACCCGACTCGAAGGCCTCCGTCAGCTCGTCGCGGGAGAACCAGCGGGCCTCCTCGATCTCGTCGCCGTCCACGTCGATCTTGGACGTGGTCGCCCGTGCGAAGAAGCCGAGCATCAGGCTGGAGGGGAAGGGCCAGGGCTGGCTGGCGACGTACTCGACCTCGCCGATGGTGATCCCGGCCTCTTCCAGCACCTCGCGGGCGACCGACTGCTCGATCGACTCGCCCGGCTCCACGAACCCGGCGAGGGTCGAGAACCGGCCTTCGGGCCAGTGCACCTGGCGACCGAGGAGGGCCCGGTCCTGGTCGTCGAGGACCAGCATGATCACGGCGGGATCGGTACGGGGGTAGTGCTCGGCGCCGCACGCCTGGCAGCGGCGGATGTGCCCGGCCGCAGCGATCATGGTGCGCTCGCCGCAGCGGGAGCAGAAGCGGTGCAGCCGCTGCCAGTTCTCCAGGGCCACCGCGTGCACCATCAGACCGGCGTCTCGGGCGCTGAGGAGCAGGCCCGCCTCGCGCAGTCCGGCCGGCCGGGCCTGCTGGTCCATCCGTCCGGGCAGGGAGTCCTTCTGGAGGGCGAAGTAGCTGACGCCGTCCTCGTCGGTGCCGAGGAAGTAGCGGTGGGTCTCGGTCAGCGGGGCCTCGAAGGCCGGTGTCATGACGATCTCGGTGCCGCCGTCGGCCGTGTCGTCGACCAGGACCTGGCCGCCGGAGACGACGAAGACCTTGGTGGTGGGATGGCTCCACGCGACGGCGAGCCACGCCTCGTCCAGGCGGTGGTGGGCAGCGCGGTCGATGCCGCTCGGTGCGGTGAGGCCGATGGGACGGTCGATGTGGTCGTTGTCGAAGGTACTCAAGGTGCTGCTTCCTACTCCCCCGGGGCGGATCGGGTACTCAGTTGGTTCGGCGGAGTGCGGCGGCCAGCTCACCCCAGAGGTGGGCGGTGGTCTCCACGCCCTTGAAGAGGAGGCCGAGCTCGACTTTCTCGTCGGGTGCGTGCCAGCCGTCGGACGGTACGGAGATGCCGAGGAAGAGGACGGGTGCGCCGAGCACGTCCTGAAGATCGGCGGCGGGGCCGGAGCCCCCTTCACGGGTGAAGAGGACCTGTTTGCCGAAGGCCCTTCCCATGGCCCGGGCCAGCGCCTGGAGGGCGGGGTGGTCGAGCGGGGTCAGGCAGGGGCGGGTCGCGGGCGCGAAGGTCATCCGGTGGCGGATGCCCTCCGGAATCCTGCTCTCGGCCCAGGTGCGTACGAGCTTCTCCACCCGGTCCGGTTCCTGGCCGGCGACCAGCCGGAAGCTGATCTTGACCAGGGCGGAGGCGGGGATGATCGTCTTGCTGCCGGCGCCCTGGTAGCCGCCGCCGATGCCGTTGACCTCGGCGGTGGGGCGCGCCCAGACGCGTTCGAGGGTGGTGTAGCCGTCCTCGCCGGAGGCGGCGGTGGACTTGGCGGTACGCAGCCAGGTGGCCTCGTCGAAGGGCAGCTCGGCGAAGAGCGAGCGCTCGGCATCCGTGAGCTCGGCCACACCGTCGTAGAAACCGGGGACGGCGACGCGGCCCTGCTCGTCGTGGAGGGCGGTGACCAGCCGGGCGACCTCGGTCGCGGGGTTGGGGACGGCGCCGCCGAACGATCCGGAGTGGATGTCCTGCTCGGGGCCGTACAGCTCGATCTCGCACTCGGCGAGGCCGCGCATGCCGGTGCAGACGGTCGGGGTGTCCTCGTCCCACATGCCGGTGTCGGAGACGATCACGGCGTCGGCGGCGAGGCGGTCGGCACGCTCCTCGACCAGGGCGCGGAAGTGCGGGGAACCGGACTCCTCCTCGCCCTCGATCAGCAGCTTGAGGTGGACGGCCGGGGTGGTGCGGCCGGTCGCGGCGAGGTGCGCGCGGACACCGAGTGTGTGGAAGAACACCTGGCCCTTGTCGTCGGCGGCGCCCCTTCCGTACATCCGGCCGTCCCGGACGACCGGTTCGAACGGGTCCGTGTGCCAGCCGTCGGCGCGGGCGGCCGGCTGTACGTCGTGGTGGCCGTAGACCAGGACGACGGGGGCCTCGGGGTCGTCGGAGGGCCACTCGGCGAAGACGGCCGGGGCGCCGGGCGTCTCCCAGACCTCGGAGACCGGGAATCCGGTCGCCCTGAGCTTGTCGGACAGCCACGCGGCGCTGCGCCGTACGTCCTCGGCGTGCTCCGGCTGGGCGGAGACGGAGGGGATGCGGAGCCACGCCGCGAGGTCGTCGAGGAAGGACTCGCGGTGCTGCTCGATGTACGGGTGGACGGCGCTGTCCGGGGTGTCGCTCATGCCATTGAGCCTAACGGGCCCGCGAAGGTGGCTCGTCCCGGAGCAGTCGCTCCAGCTCCGGACGGCCGGGCAGCGAGCGCGGCCGGACGGTCTCGCCGGTGCGCACGTAGAGGAACGTCGCGGTCACGGAGTCGAGCGGCAGTTCGTGGAGTTCGGCCCAGGCGAGCCGGTACACGGCGAGCTGGAGCGGGTCGGCGGTGCGGTGGCGGCTGGTCTTCCAGTCGACGATCTCGTGACTGCCGTCGTCCGCGCGGTACACCGCGTCGATCCGGCCCCGGACGGTCCGTCCCGCGAGCGAGATCTGGAACGGGGTCTCGACCCGGTACGGGGTGCGGCGGGCGTACTCGGTCCGTTCGAACGCCTCCTTCAGCTCGGCGAGCTCGCGCTCGTCCTCGATGTCGGCGTCGGAGTCCCCGCCGCCCGGGAGTTCGTCGAAGCCGAGCATCGGCAGCGGGAGCTCTTCCCAGCGGGACTCGACCCAGGCGTGGAAGCGGGTGCCCCGGCGGGCGGCGGGCTGCGGCGGGCGGGGCATCGGGCGGGCCAGTTCGCGTGCGAAGGCGTCCGGGTCCTCGGCGAGGAGGAGGAGCTGGGTGGCGGAGAGCGAGGCGGGTACGACGACGTCCCGCACGGTGGCACGGGCGCGGCGCAGCTCGCCGGCGAGGGCGTCGAGGTCGCGGTCCCAGGAGGCGAGGGTGCGGCTCTCCTCGGGGGTCAGCTCGCTCTCGGGGGTCAGCTCGCTCTCGGGGGCCGGCCCGCCGGGGGGCCGGGCGGCGGGGACGTACGGGAGGGGACCGGCGGGCCCGGCGGGGGCGTCGACGGCGGCCTGCGGGGTCTCCCCGGGCCGGTCGGTGGCGAGGGAAGCCCGGTCGGTGGCGAGGGAGTCCCAGTCGTCCCAGTCCGGCTCCTCCTCGTACGGCTCCTCGTACGGCTCCTCGTACGACTCCTCGTACAGCTCCGCGTCCTCCTCTCCTTCGAGGGGTGCGGGCGGCGGCTCAGGCTCCGCTCCGCCCTGCGGGAGTGCCTCCGCGCCCGCCCAGGCGTCCAGGTGCGCGAGGACCGTGTCCCGGGCGGCGCGGCGGCGGGCGGTCGCGGCGGCGTCCAGGGGCAGCGGCCAGGCGATGTCGGCGTCCTGGGCGGCGAGTGCCGGATTCTCCTCGTCGGCCTCCGGCTCCTCGGCCCAGACCTCGATCTCGCCGTACCCGGCGGCGCAGTGCTCGTACAGCGCGTCCAGGAACGCCGACGGGCCCCGGGTCTTCTTCTGCGAGGGGCCCCACCAGTGGCCGGAGCCGAGCAGCAGGGAGCGGGGGCGGGTGAAGGTGACGTAGCCGAGGCGGAGTTCCTCGGTGTGCTGGTGTTCCTTCATCTCCCGCTGGTACGCCTTGAGCGCCTTGGCGTCGTAGGTGTCCAGCGCCGGGAGGGTGGCCGCGTCGCCGCGCAGGGCGTGCGGGAGCACCTGCGCCTGGGAGGTCCAGGATTCGCGGGCGCGGCTGCTGGGGAACTGGCCGGTGACCAGGCCGGGGACGGCGACCACGTCCCACTCCAGCCCCTTGGACTTGTGGGCGGTGAGCACCTTGACGGTGTTCTCGCCGCCGGGCAGGGCGTTGTCGAGCCCCTTCTCGTACTGGGCGGCGGTGCGCAGGAAGCCGAGGAAGGCGAGGAGGGTGGCCTCGCCGTCGAGGGAGGCGAAACCGGCCGCGACGTCGAGAAAGTTGGCGAGGGTCTCACGGCGGCGGGCGGCGAGCGCGTGCGGGGAGGCGGAGAGCTCGACTTCGAGGCCGGTGGTGGCGAGGACCCGGTGCAGCACGTCCATCAGCGGGTCGGCGAGCGAGCGGCGCAGGTCGCGGAGTTCGGCGGCGAGGCGGGCGAACCTGACCCGGGCCTCGGCGGAGAAGGGCAGCCCGTCGTCCTCGTCGCCGCCCTGGTCGAGGAAGGTGTCCAGGGCGTCGGCGAGCGAGATCACCTCGGCCGGGTCGGTGCCCTCGACGGCTTCGGCGAGCCGCAGGTCGGCGTCGGCGTCCCCGTCGCCCGGGGAGGTGCGGTGGACGAGGTGGCGGGCCCTCCGGCCGAGCAGGGCGAGGTCGCGGGGGCCGATGCGCCAGCGCGGGCCGGTGAGCAGCCGGACGAGGGAGGCGTTGGCCCCCGGGTCCTGGAGGACCTCGCAGACGGCGACCAGGTCGGCGACCTCGGGGAGGTGGAGCAGCCCGGACAGCCCGACGACCTCGACGGGGATGTCACGGGCCACCAGCGCGGCCTGGATCTGCGGGAAGTCGGAGGCGGTGCGGCAGAGCACGGCGATCTCGGCGGGCTCGGTGCCGGTCCGCACGAGGTGGGCGAGGGAGTCGGCGAGCCAGTCGATCTCCTCGGTGTGGGTCCTGAGCAGGGCGCAGCGGACGATGCCGTCGTGTTCGGCCCCGGGAGCGGGGCGCAGCGCCTCGACGCCCTCGTGCCGGGCGCGCAGCGGTTCGGCGAGGCCGTTGGCGAGCTGGAGGAGGCGGCCGCCGCTGCGGCGGTTCTCGCTGAGGCTGTGGCGGGTGGCGGGGGTGCCGTCGGCGTGCGGGAAGTGGCGGGGGAAGTCGTCGAGGTTCGCGACGGAGGCGCCGCGCCAGCCGTAGATCGCCTGGCAGGGGTCGCCGACGGCGGTGACGGCGTGGCCGGTGGTGCCGCCGGGGCCGTGGCCGAAGAGGGCCGAGAGGAGCAGCCGCTGGGCGACTGAGGTGTCCTGGTACTCGTCCAGGAGCACCACCCGGAACTCGTCGCGCAGCAGGGCGCCGACCTCGGGCCGGGTGAGGGCGAGGCGGGCGGAGAGGGCGATCTGGTCGCCGAAGTCGGCCAGGTCCCGGCCGCGCTTGGCCTGCCGGTACCGCTCGGTGAGGGTGAGGAGTTCGCCCCGGGCCCGGGCGGTCTCGGGGAGTTTGCGCAGCTGTTCGTTGGAGAGCGTGGCTCCTTCGAGGGTGCCGAGGAGGCCGGTGTCGTACGCGGCGAGGGCGTCGGGCTCGACCAGGTGCTCGGCGAGCTCGGCGTCGAGTGCGAGGAGGTCGCCGACGAGGGTGGGGAAGGAGTGGGTGAGCGCCGGGTAGGGGCCCGGGGCGTCCCGCAGCACCCGGGCGGCGAGCTGGTAGCGGGTGGCGTCGGCGAGCAGCCGGGTGGTGGGTTCGAGTCCGATCCGCAGCCCGTGGTCGGTGAGCAGCCGTCCGGCGAAGGCGTGGTACGTGGAGATGCTCGGCTCGCCCGGCGGGTTGTCCGGGTCGATGGCGTCGGGGTCGGTGACCCCGGCGGCGATCAGGGCCTTGCGGACGCGTTCGGCGAGCTCGCCCGCGGCCTTGTTGGTGAAGGTGAGGCCGAGGACCTGTTCGGGGGCGACCTGGCCGGTGCCGACGAGCCAGACCACGCGGGCGGCCATCACGGTCGTCTTACCGGAGCCGGCTCCGGCCACGATCACCTGCGGGGCGGGCGGCGCGGTGATGCAGGCCGTCTGCTCCGGGGTGAAGGGGATGCCCAGCAGCTCCTTGAGCTGCTCGGGATCGGTGAGACGTGAGGACACCCAAGAACGGTAACCGGCCCCGCCGACATCGTGTCCCGGACCGTGGCCACCGCCCCCGGGACCGTACGTACGCGGTCGCCCGGGCCGTACGTACGCGGTCGGCCGGGCCGTACGTACGCGGTCGCCCGGGCCGTACGTACGCGGTCGGCCGGGCCGTACGTGCGCCGTCGCCCGGGCCGTACGTCCGGCGGTCGGCGCGCGGTTGTGGTCACCGTCACTCCACCACGTGGCGCCCCTCGGGCTGGGCGCTGCAGGAGGCGCGGAAGGTGCAGTGGCCGCAGTGCGTGCCGGTGGTGGGGGTGAAGCGTTCGTCGAGGACGCGTCCGGCGGCGGTGGCGAGCAGGTCGGAGACCCATTCCCCGGCGAGCGGCTGCTGGGCCTGCACCTGGGGCGAGGTCTCGCCGCCCTCCTTCTTGGGGGCGGGGCGGCGCAGCTGGACGAGTTCGGCGCCGCCGGGTTCGGGGCGCCGCCCGTCGAAGACCTCGTCGACGGCGCCTTCGCGGACGGCCAGCTGGTAGACGGCGAGCTGGGGGTGGCGGGCCACCTCCTCCTTGGTGGGTGCCTGCTTGCCGGTCTTGAAGTCGACGACGTACGCCCGGTCCTCGGCGTCGCGTTCGACGCGGTCCATGGAGCCGCGGATGCGGACGGCGTACTCCCCCGCCTCGAGGGTCACGTCGAAGCCGTGCTCCCCGGCGACGGGGGTGCGGCCGGAGCGGTCCATGACGTGCCAGTGGAGGAAGCGTTCGAGGGCGGCGCGGGCCTGACCCTTCTCCTGGTCGGACTTCCAGGGGGCGTCGAAGGCCAGGCCGTTCCAGACCGTGTCGAGCCGTTCCATCAGGACGTCCAGGTCGGCGGGGGTACGGCCGGAGGCGACCTCGTCGGCGAGTACGTGCACCACGTTGCCGAAGCCCTGGGCGGCGGTGGCGGGGGCGTCGGCCTTGACCTCGCGGCCGAGGAACCACTGGAGCGCACAGGTGTGGGCGAGCTGGTCGAGGGCGCTGCCGGACAGCACGACGGGCTGGTCCCGGTCGCGGAGCGGGACGGCGGACCGGGTCGGCTCGTCCAGGCCCCACCAGCGGTGCGGGTGGGCGGCGGGCACCAGCGGGCGGTCCTCGTCGTCGGTGAGCGCGGCGAGCCGGGCGAGGCGCTGGGCGGCGGCCTCGCGCAGCGCGTCGGAGGCGGCGGGGTCCACGGTGGTGGCGCGCAGTTCGGCGACGAGGGAGGCCACGGCGAGCGGCCTGCGGGGGCGGCCGGTGACGTCGCGGGGCTCGACGCCCAGTTCGGCCAGGAACCGGGACGGCTGGTCGCCGTCGTCGGCGGGTGCCTTGACGGCGGTGACGATCAGGCGTTCGCGGGCGCGGGTCGCGGCGACGTAGAAGAGCCGGCGTTCCTCGGTGAGGAGCGCGCCGGGCGTCAGGGGTTCGGCGAGTCCGTCGCGGCCGATCCGGTCGGCTTCCAGCAGGGAGCCCCGGCGGCGCAGGTCGGGCCAGAGCCCTTCCTGCACCCCGGCGACCACGACGAGCCGCCACTCCAGGCCCTTGGAGCGGTGGGCGGTCATCAGGCGGACCGCGTCGGGCCGGGCGACCCGGCGCGACAGGGTGTCGGCGGCGATGTCCTGGGCGTCCACCTCCTCCAGGAAGTTGAGCGCGCCGCGCCCGCCGGTGCGTTCCTCGGCGCGGGCCGCCGTCTCGAAAAGGGCGCACACGGCGTCCAGGTCCCGGTCGGCGTTGCGCCCGCCGGCGCCCCCGCGCAGCGCGGCGCGCTCCAGTCGGCCGGGCCAGGGGGTGCCGTTCCACAGGGTCCAGAGCGCCTCCTCGGCGGTGCCCCCTTCCTGGAGGAGGGTCCGGGCCCGGGCCAGCAGGGTGCCGAGGCGCTGGGCGCCCCGGGCGTAGACGGGGTCGTGGGTGGCGAGGCGCTCGGGTTCGGCGAGGGCCAGTGCGAGCAGCTCGCCGGAGGGCGGCGGTACGCGGTTGCCGGCGGCCCGCTCGTCGTCGCGCAGGGCCCGGCCGAGGCGGCGCAGGTCGGCGGCGTCCATGGCGCCGAGCGGGGAGGTGAGCAGGGTGAGGGCGGTCTCCTCGTCCAGCACGCTCTTCGCGGGAGCGGTCACGGTCGCGGCCACCGCGCCGTTTCCGTCCGTGTCGCCGGTGTCGCCGGTGTCGCCGCTGTCGCCGGCCGGTGGCTGACGCAGGGCGGCCTCCGCCACCGCGCGCAGGGCGGTGAGCAGCGGGGCGACGGCGGGTTCGTGGCGGAGCGGGAGGTCGTCGCCGTCGACCTCCAGCGGCACCCCGGCGGAGGTCAGCGCCCGGCGCACGGAGGGCATCGAACGCCCGCCGGCGCGGACCAGCACCGCCATCTCGTTCCAGGGCACGCCGTCCTCCAGATGGGCGCGGCGCAGCAGGTCGGCGATGTTGTCGAGTTCGGTGGAGGCGGTCGGGTAGGTGTACGCCTCGGCCCGGCCGCCCTCGCGGACGGCGGAGAGTTCGCGGTGGGCGCGCACCTTGTCGGCGGGCAGCCGGGTGAGCGGCATCCGGCGTGTGAGCAGCCGGGTCGCGGCGAGCAGGCCTGCGCCGGAGCGCCGGGAGGTGGTGAGGACGCCCACGGGCGCGGGGGCCCCGTCCGCACGCCGGAAGACATCGGGGAAGTCGAGGATGCCGTTCACGTCGGCGCCCCGGAAGGCGTAGATGGACTGGTCCGGGTCGCCGAACGCGATCAGCGTCCGGCCGCCGCCCCGCGCCTCTCCGCCCGGCGCCTCTCCACCCGGTACCGCTCCGCCCGGTGCGCCCGCGCCGGGACCCGTGCCCGCCGGCGTGCGCCCCACGCGGTTGCCGGCCAGCGCGTGCAGCAGCCGTACCTGGGACGGGTCGGTGTCCTGGTACTCGTCGACGTACACGGCGTCGTACTCCCCGGCCAGCCGCTCCGCGACCTCGGGGCGTTCGGCGAGCAGGACCGCGCGGTGCACCAGTTCGGCGTAGTCGAGGACGCCCTGCGCGTCCAGCACGTCCAGGTACTCCGCGAGGAACTGGGCCGCCGCGCCCCAGTCGGGGCGGCCGGTGCGGCGGGCGAAGTCGTCCAGGGCATCCGCGTCGAGGCCCAGCTCGCGGCTGCGGGCCAGGACGGCGCGCACCTCGTCGGCGAAGCCTCGGGTGGTCAGGCAGGCCCGCAGTTCGTCGGGCCAGCGGATGTGGGTGCGGCCGGACTTCTCCAGGTCGAGCTGGCCCGCCAGCAGTTCGCGGACGGTGACGTCCTGTTCGGGCCCGGAGAGCAGGCGCAGCGGGTCGGCGAAGAGGTCGGCGTCCTGGTGGGCGCGGATCAGGGCGTAGCAGTACGAGTGGAAGGTGGTGGCCTGCGGTCCGCGGGCCGCGCCGAGCCGGGCGGCCATCCGGTCGCGCAGTTCCACGGCGGCCTTGCGGCTGAAGGTGAGCACGAGGATGCGGGCCGGGTCCGTACCGGCGGCCACCCGCGCGGCGACGGACTCCACGAGCGTCGTGGTCTTGCCCGTGCCGGGTCCGGCGAGCACGAGGAGCGGTCCGCCCGGGTGATCAACCACCGCGCGCTGCGCCGCGTCCAGCACAGGGGGCTCCACCGACCCGGGGGGCGTGCGCACCAGCCGGTACGCGCCCGGCGCCCGCCGTCGCGTTTCGCGGGGCGGGTCGTGCCGGGTGGTGGAGGAGGAGCTCACTGGTTCGCCGGTCCTGTTGGTGGTGCGCTGAAGGGTGACGCACGGGCTGGTGGTGCGCTGACGGGTGACGCACGGGTTGGTGGTGCACCGGACTGATGCCGGCGCGCGGGCTGGTGGTGCACCGGCCGGGGCGGGTCGGGGGAGGTCGGGAGAGGTGGGAGGGGTACGCGGATGGAAGCGGTACGGCAGAGGCCCGGCTCCGCGCCGGGCATCGACGCTACGCCAGTGGGGGCGCGGGCGGACGCGGGTCCGCTGCGTCGCTCGTCACGTGCGCGGTTCGCGCGGGCCCGCCCGGGGTGTACCCGGCTCCGTCGGGCCCGTCCGGCGACGCGCGGGACAGGGGACCGGAGGAGGGCGACTGCCGGGCTCCGATGGCCGAAGCTGTCAGGTGTGAGCTTCCTCGCCCCTGTCCGGTCCGGCGGTCCCGCCGGGTTCCCCGGTACCGCCGTCCCACCGCGCGCGCCGCATGTCGATCCGCGGCAGATGCCCCTCCGCCGACCGGGCGGCACCGCGCAGCGGGGTGCCCTCGTCGCGGTAGTGGCCCAGGGCGCGGAGTTCGTGGCCGGGCAGGAGCGTGCCGTCGGACCGTACGACGCGCCACCAGGGCACCGCGGAGCCGTAGAGCGCCATCGCCCGGCCGACCTGGCGCGGTCCGCCGTCGCCCAGCCACTCGGCGACGTCGCCGTAGGTCATGACGTGGCCGGGCGGGATCAGGTCGGCGACGTCGAGGACCCGCTCGGCGTACTCCGGGAGCTCGGCGTGGGCCTGCGCGGCCGGGGCACCGGCCGTACCACCCTCCGCCGCCCGCCGGCCGGAGGTGGCGTCGGCCACACCGTCGTCCGCGCCGTCGTCCGCGCCGCCGTGCCGGGGCGTCCGGTCCTGTCTCATCCGTCCCATCTTGCCGTACGCCACCGACATCGGGGCGCCCGTGCGGACATTTCCGGAAGTCCCGGCGGGGAGCGCGCGAACCGCGCCGGCCGGGAACGCGCGCCCGGGCAAAGGAGCGAATCCTCCCCCTCGCGCGCGCGGGCAGTGCACCCTGATGGCTCCGTGTGTCCTCCCGCCGTGCCACCATCGTGCGGGCGGTGACCGGTGATACGAGAACACGAAGATCGACCAGATGCGACGAAGGAGCAGGGCGTGCAGCCATCCCGGGCGGCGGACGCCTCCGATGCCGACTCGCAGCCAGGCGGCTCCGGCTCCACGCCGGATCCCACCGGTGACCCCACCCGTACGGAGAAGGCCGCGGCCACCGAAAGCCCCGGCGACACCGGCGAGGCATCCGGCGCGTCAGGCGCACCGGATGCCGCACCCGGCACCACCCCCGACGGCCCGCCGCGCCTGACCGGCTCGACCCGTGCGGGCACCGGCGAGGGTCCCACCGAACGCGTCTCGGGCGACGAGCCGCTGCTCGCCGCCCGGGTGCACCGCCCGTCCGACCTGCTGCGGCTGCTCGTCGGCGTGCTCGCCATCGCGGTGCTGCTGGCCGTCGCCGCCTTCGCCCAGGGCACGACGACGGGTCTGGAGGACGACATCTCCCGGGGCACCGAGCAGGCGCCCGACCTCCTGATCAAGATCGCCGGGCTGGTGTCGAGCATCGCGGTGCTGCTCGTCCCGGTCGCCTTCGCCATCGAGCGCCTGATCAAACGCGACGGGCTCCGCATCGCGGACGGGGTGCTCGCCGCCGTGCTCGCGCACGGGGTGACCCTCGCCACCGATCTCTGGGTCTCCCGGTCCGCCCCCGGCTCGATCCAGGACGCGCTGACCCAGCAGCAGCCCGGTCACGCGCTGACCGACCCGGTGCACGGCTACCTCGCGCCCGTCATCGCGTACATGACGGCGGTGGGCATGGCGCGGCGCCCGCGCTGGCGGGTCGTGCTCTGGGTGGTGCTGCTGCTCGACGCGTTCGCCATGCTGGTGGGCGGGTACACCACCCCGTTCTCGATCATCCTCACCGTGCTGATCGGCTGGACCGTCGCGTACGGAACGCTGTACGGCGTCGGCTCCCCGAACGTCCGGCCCACCGGCCAGCACCTGATGGCCGGTCTGCGGCACGTCGGTTTCCGGCCGGTCGCCGCCCTGCGCGCCGAGGAGCCGCCCGAGAACCCGGACCAGAACGACCGGGGGCGGCGCTACCGGGTCACCCTGGAGGACGGTCCGCCGCTCGACGTGACCGTCGTGGACCGGGAGCAACAGGCGCAAGGGTTCTTCTACCGGGCCTGGCGGCGGATCACGCTGCGCAGCATCACCCAGCGGCGGACCGTCCAGTCGCTGCGCCAGGCGCTGGAACAGGAGGCGCTGCTCGCGTACGCGGCCATCGCGGCCGGGGCGAACGCGCCGAAGCTGATCGCCACCTCCGAGCTGGGCCCGGACGCGGTGATGCTGGTGTACGAGCACATCGGCGGCCGGTCGCTGGACGCCCTGGAGGACGCGGAGATCACCGACGAGCTGGTGCGCGGCGCCTGGGAGCAGGTGCGGTCGCTCCAGTCGCGGCGGATCGCGCACCGCAGGCTCGCGGGGGACGCGATCCTGGTGGACGACGAGGGCCAGGTGTACGTCACCGATCTGCGCGGCGGCGAGATCGCGGCCGGTGACCTGATCCTGCGGATGGACGTGGCCCAGCTGCTGACCACGCTCGGTCTGCGGGTGGGGGCCGAGCGGTCGGTGGCCGCGGCGCTCGCCGTGCTGGGGCCGGACGCGGTGGCCGGGTGTCTGCCGCTGCTCCAGCCGATCGCGCTGACCCGCTCCACCCGGGCGACCCTGCGCAGGCTCGCCCGCGAGCGGGCGCAGCGGGAGCGCGAGGCGGCGCTGGAGGCCTCGGACGCGGCCCGCCGGGACCGTGCGGAGTCCGCTTCCTCCTCGGTGGCCTCCCCCGTCGACCGGAAGTCGGAGCGGAAGTCCGAGCGGAAGTCGGTGCGTACGGAGAAGCAGGCCGAGAAGCGGGCCCTGGACGAGGCACGGGAGGAGGCCCGCGAGGAGGACCTGCTCACCCAGATCCGCCGCCAGGTGCTGCTGATCCGCCCGCAGGCCCCGGTCGAGCCGGTCCGGCTGGAGCGCATCAAGCCGCGCACCCTGCTGAGCTTCATCGCCGGGTCCATCGCCGCGTACTTCGTCATCTCGCAGATCACCCAGGCCGACTTCGGCACGGTCGTGGAGGAGGCGGAGTGGGGCTGGGTGGCGGCGGCGCTGGGCTTCTCGGCGCTGAGTTACGTGGCCGCCGCGATGAGCCTGCTGGGCTTCGTGCCCGAGCGGGTGCCGTTCCGGCGGACGGTGCTGGCGCAGGTGGCCGGGTCGTTCGTGAAGATCGTGGCCCCGGCGGCGGTCGGCGGGGTGGCGCTGAACACCCGTTTCCTCCAGCGCCAGGGGGTGCGGCCCGGTCTCGCGGTCGCGAGTGTGGGTGCTTCGCAGCTGTTCGGGCTGGGCTGCCACATCCTGCTGCTGGCCCTGTTCGGGTATCTGACGGGTACGGAGAAGACGCCGGACTCGCTGACCCCGTCCCGTACGGTCATCGCCGGGCTGCTCACGGTCGCGGTGCTGGTGCTGGTGGTGACGGCCATCCCGTTCCTGCGGAAGTTCGTGGTGACGCGGGTGCGGTCGCTGTTCGCGGGGGTCGTGCCGCGCATGCTGGATGTGGTGCAGCGTCCGCAGAAGCTGGCCACCGGCATCGGCGGGATGCTGCTGCTGACGGTGCTGTTCGTGCTCTGCCTGGACGCGTCGGTCCGGGCGTTCAGCGGGCCGGACGTGCCGCAGCTGTCGTACGCGAGTGTCGCGGTGGTCTTCCTCGCGGGCAACGCCCTGGGTTCGGCGGCGCCCACCCCGGGCGGCATGGGCGCGGTGGAGGGTGCGCTGACGATCGGTCTCATCGCGGTCGGGCTGCCCAAGGAGGTCGCGGCTCCGGCGGTGCTGCTGTTCCGCGTGATGACGCTCTGGCTGCCGGTGCTGCCCGGCTGGCTCTGCTTCAACCAGCTGACGCGCCGGGGCCAGCTGTAGCGAGGGGCGTGCGCCGCCGGAAGTGCGTGCGCGTACGGCTCCCGGCGGCGGACGGTGTCCGCGTCCCCACTACCGTGGCGGCACACATGTCGTGCCGGGGCGGTCCGCCGCTCCGGGCACCGGGGAGGACGACGACACCATGTACATGCACCCACGCGCTCGCCGCGTCACGGCTCTGACCGGGGCGGCGCTGCTCACCGCGGTCGCGCTCGCGGGCTGCGACGGCTCCACGGAGGCCGCCCCCTCGGACAAGGGCAGCGCGACGGCGGGGACTCCGGCCGCCTCCGCGACCGCCACGCCCGCACCCGCCACCACCGCACTGCCGACCGCGCTCACCTCGCAGAAGGCCGACTGGACGAAGTGCGAGGCCCCCGAGGGCGGTGAGGCCCCCGGCAGTCGCTGGCGGTGCGCCACCGTCCAGGTGCCGCTGGACTACGGGAAGCCGGACGGGGAGACGATCGGCATCGCTCTGATCAAGCGTCAGGCGACCTCCACCGGGCGGCGGATCGGCTCGCTGCTCTTCAACTTCGGCGGCCCGGGCGGCTCCGGGGTGAGCATCCTGCCCCAGGCCGCGACCTCGTACGGGAAGCTCAACGCCCGTTACGACCTGGTGAGTTTCGACCCGCGCGGGGTGGCCGCCAGCGAGGGGGTGGACTGCCGGAGCGACGGCGCGACCGAAGCGGCCCTGAAACGCGTCGACATGACCCCGGACACGCCGGCGGAGGAGGCGGCCTTCCTGAAGGACGGCGCGGACATGGGCGCCGGCTGCGAGAAGGGCTCGGGCAAGGTCCTGCCGTACCTGACGACCACCAACACGGCCCGCGACATGGACCTGATCCGCCAGGTGCTCGGCGACCGGAAGCTGTACTACTTCGGCATGTCGTACGGCACGGAGCTGGGCGGTACGTACGCCCACCTCTTCCCGGAGAACGTCGGCCGGGTGGTGCTGGACGCGGTCGTGGACCCCACGGCGGACACACTCGGGCACGCCCGGAACCAGGCGACCGGCTTCCAGCGCGCACTGGAGAACTACCTGAAGGACCGGGGCGAGGACCCGGAGGCGGGGAGCGCGCGCATCGCCCGGCTGCTCGCGAAGCTGGACAAGGACCCGCTGCCGACCGACTCCGGCCGCATGCTCAGCGAGTCGCTCGCCGTCACCGGCATCGTCGCTCCCCTCTACGCCCAGAGCAACTGGCCGACGCTGACGCAGGCGCTCGACGAGGCGGAGAACAACGGCACCGGCAACACACTGCTCGCGCTGGCCGATTCGTACAACGGCCGTGACGAGAACGGGCATTACGACACGATGTCGCAGTCCCAGCGGGCCATCTCCTGCGCGGACAGCACCGCACGGCCGACCGCCGACGAGGCCCGGGCGCTGCTGCCGGAGTTCCGGAAGCTCTCGCCGGTCTTCGGCCCGTTCCTCGCCTGGGACACCGCCGGCTGGTGCGCCGGCTGGCCGGTGGCCGGGGAGCACGCCACCCCGGAGGCGAGCGCCCCGGGCGCGGCGCCGGTCCTGGTGATCGGGACGACCGGCGACCCGGCGACCCCGTACGAGGGCGCGAAGCGGATGGCGGAGGAGCTCGGCGAGGGCGTCGGCGTGATGCTCACCAACAAGGGCGAGGGTCACGGCTCCTACGGCAACGGCACCTGCGTGACCGCGAAGACGGACGCCTACTTCCTGGACGGGACGGTTCCGGCGGACGGCTCGGTCTGCTCGTCCTGACGCGGTACGGACACGGGTCCGGGTACGCGAGGAGGGGCCGTGCCACGGTGTGATCGTGGCACGGCCCCTCCTCGGCGCGCGGGTCTAGTACACCGGCTTCGACGGCTCGATCTGGTTGACCCAGCCGATGACGCCGCCGCCCACGTGCACCGCGTCGGCGAAGCCCGCCGACTTGAGGACCGCGAGGACCTCGGCGCTGCGGACACCGGTCTTGCAGTGCAGGACGATGCGCTTGTCCTGCGGCAGGCCCTGGAGGGCGTTGCCCATCAGGAACTCGTTCTTCGGGATCAGCTTGGCACCCGGGATCGAGACGATCTCGTACTCGTTCGGCTCGCGGACGTCGATGATCTCGATCTTCTCGTCGGCGTCGATCCACTCCTTGAGCTGCTTGGGAGTGATCGTGGAGCCGAGCGCCGCCTCCTGGGCCTCCTCGGACACGACGCCGCAGAAGGCCTCGTAGTCGATGAGCTCGGTGACGGTCGGGTTCTCGCCGCAGACCGCGCAGTCGGGGTCCTTGCGCACCTTGACCTGGCGGTACTGCATCTCCAGCGCGTCGTAGATCATCAGACGGCCGACGAGCGGGTCGCCGACACCGGCGAGCAGCTTGATGGCCTCGGTGACCTGGATGGAGCCGATGGACGCGCAGAGCACGCCCAGCACCCCGCCCTCGGCGCAGGAGGGAACCATGCCCGGCGGGGGCGGCTCCGGGTAGAGGCAGCGGTAGCAGGGGCCGTGCTCGGACCAGAACACGGACGCCTGTCCGTCGAACCGGTAGATGGAGCCCCAGACGTACGGCTTGTTCAGCAGTACGGCGGCGTCGTTGACGAGATAGCGGGTGGCGAAGTTGTCCGTGCCGTCCACGATCAGGTCGTACTGGGCGAAGATCTCCAGCACGTTCTCGGCTTCGAGCCGCTCCTCGTGCAGGATCACGTTCACGTACGGGTTGATGCCCAGCACGGAGTCCTTGGCCGATTCGGCCTTGGAGCGGCCGATGTCGGCCTGGCTGTGGATGATCTGGCGCTGCAGGTTCGACTCGTCGACCTCGTCGAACTCCACGATGCCGAGCGTGCCGACACCAGCGGCGGCCAGGTACATCAGGGCGGGCGAGCCGAGGCCGCCGGCGCCGACACAGAGCACCTTCGCGTTCTTCAGCCGCTTCTGTCCGTCCATCCCGACATCCGGGATGATCAGGTGGCGGGAGTACCTGCGGACCTCATCGACGGTGAGCTCGGCAGCCGGCTCGACCAAGGGTGGCAGCGACACAGGAACCTCAACAATGCAGGTGGTCGGTTTCTACGTACTTCAGTTACGTACGGTTGTTCTCCCGGTAACACTGCCACGCCCCCACTCATTCCGAGATACCCGGTCCGATCCGCGAGACGATTTCGTCCCAGTAACCGGGCAGCGCCGCGAATGGATCGGTTTGTCGGTTACGTCCATCCCGGTCGGTGAAGAAGATCGTGCCGGCGCCCTGCCACCGCGCGATGCGCATCGCCTCGTCCAGGTGGGTGCGCGGGACGCCGTGGACGAAGTGCGCGAACCGCTCGGGCGGGTACTCGGCCGTCCACTGGGCCACCTGCGACCAGCGGTAGTCGGGCCAGCACCCCCGGAAGGTGACGAGTTGGTCGGCGGCCTCGGCGTAACCGGGGTACGGATGGGTGCCGAGCCCCAGCACGATCCGCCCGCCGTCACCCGCCGGGGCACCGCGGTCGACCTCGCTCTGCGCGACCAGTTCGCGCAGGGTGACGGTGAGCCGGCGGACCGCCGGGAGGCCGGCCCGCTCGGTGGGGCAGCGGCCGAGGTAGAAGCCGCCGACCCGGTACCAGTCCAGGAACCGCTTGGCGTCGACGACGAGATCGCCGAACGGCCGTGCCCCGTGGACGAGATCGAGATGGCCGAGCAGCCGGCCGCCCGTGGCGGCGGCGCCGGGAGCGCACCCCTGCAGGGCGCGCTCCCGGGCGATGTGCAGCTTTCCCGCCGCTTCCAGGCAGTGCGGGTCGGGCCGGGTGCCCGGCCCGTCCGCGATGTTGAGGACCGCCCAGTGCAACGGTGTGCCGGGCCGGGTGAGTTCCGCCCACTCCGTCGGAGCGAGCAACGGGTGAGCGTATCCAGGCACACCGAAACCCATCTGCTCATTGCCGCTCGCCCGGCGGGCCGTTCCCGTGCCGGTCAGATGCGGCACGCCGCCTCCATCCAGATATCGGCGAGGGACTCCTCCAGGTTGATCCGGGGGCGCCAGCCCAGTCGGTCCCGGGCGGTGCGCACATCGGCCTGCTGCCAGGCGCCGCAGCCGTCCGGATAGGGCGACGGGGTGGCCGCGAGGTGCTCCATCACCGATTCGGCGGAGGTGCGCTGGGCACCGATCGGGAGGCGGCCGGGCGGCACCTCCAGCTCGTGGAGCACACCGGCGAACCCGGAGACCCGGGCGAGCACCGCGGCGGCGTCGCGCAGCCGGACGGCGCGGCCGGTACCGATGTTGACGACGCCCTGGGCGGCGGAGAGCGAGGCGGCGTGCACGGCCCGCGCCACGTCCCGTACGTCCACGAAGTCGCGCTGGACGCCGAGCCCGCTGAGCTTCAGCTCGCCGTCGCCGGACTGCATCGCGCGGCGCATGGCCTCGGCGAGCCGGCCGAGCGGGGAGCCGGCCGGGGTGCCGGGGCCGACCGGCGAGAAGACCCGCAGCACGACGGCGTCGAGCCCGGAGCCGAGGACGAGTTCGGTGGCGGCCAGCTTGCTGACGCCGTACGGGCCGCCGGGGCGCGGCACGGCGTCCTCGGCGGTGGAGGACCCGGGCTGCGAGGGCCCGTACTCCGAGGCGCAGCCGACCTGGACGAGTCGCGCCCCGCAGCCGCTGCGGCGCAGTGCCTCGCAGACGGTGGCGACGGCGACGGTGTTGTGCCGGGTCAGTTCGCGGGCCTGGCCCCGGGTGGCCCCTGCGCAGTTGACGACGACCCCGGGGTGGACGGCGTCCAGGAAGCGGGTGAGCGCCCCGGGGCTGCCGCCCGCGAGGTCGAACCGTACGTCGGCGTCGTCGCCCCGGCCGAGGGCCGTGAGATGGACGGCCGGGTCGGCCAGCAGGCGGTCCGCGACGAAGCGGCCGAGGAATCCGTTGGCGCCGAGCAGCAGAACCCTCATCGTGCACTCCCTGGGTGCCGGCGGCGAGTGGCCGGTGCGGCGGGTCGGCGGGTCATGTCCGGTTTCTCCTTGATGGGAAAGGCGTGTGCGGTACGGATCTCCCGCGGCGTCGGCTCCGCGGGCGGTGGGAAGTACGGGGTGGGGCGCGGTGGTACGGGGTGGTCGGTGCGCGGTGGAACGGGGGTGGTGGGTGCGCGGTGGTACGAGGTGGTGCGGTCGTCGGCCGGACCGGGCACGGTCCGGCTGCGGGGCCCTCGCGGCCGGTGCGCGCGGCACTCGGTGCCCGGGGCCGGTGGGCCCGGTGCCGGCGCGCGGGGGTCAGTGCCGGTGGTGGGCGGAGGCTCGGGAGAGCGCCACGGCTGCGTGCGCCAGCAGCCCGAGCGCCCCGCCGCCGCAGGCCAGGGCGGGCACGGCGCCGGTACCGCCCGCCATCACCAGCAGGTCGACGGGCCGGGCCAGGAGGCCGAGGCCGGGCAGCCGGCCGCTCAGCACGAGGAGCGGGGCCACCGCCTCGACCGCGCAGGCGGCGGCCAGCGCGGTGACGGCGGGGACCGGAAGGCCGTGCGCCGTCTCCAGCCTGGCCAGGAAGAGCAGCAGTCCGAGGGCGTAGGCCGAGAGCGGGACGCCGTGTCCGCCGTACCCGAGGCCGGCGAGGAGCATGAGCGGCGGCAGGGCGGCGAGGAAGAGGGCGACGCTCGTCAGCAGCACCGGTCGCACCCCCGCGCCGAACTCCTCGAGCGCCCGGCTGCCGCCGAGTTTGCGCCGGGCGTGCACCGCGAAGAGGTGGGCGCACCAGGCGGCCGGGACCACGGCGAGGGAGAGGCCGAGGAGCGGGGCCGGGGTGCCGGGCCAGTGGCCGTCCGGGCCCCCGCTGAGGACCTGGGCGAGCAGCTCCTCCCCGTACACCGCGTAGCCGAGGAGCCAGCAGGTGTAGCGGGCGGTCCGGCCGGAGCCCGCCGGGGCGTGCAGCGGGCCGGTGGCCAGGGCGGACCGCAGCGCGAGGAAGACCAGCAGGACGCCGGCAGCCGTCAGGACGTTGCGTGCTCCGGTGCCGAGCGCCCCCTCCGTCACCCGGAGCGCCCCCACGGTGGCGAGGCAGGCGGCCCCGGGCAGCAGCGCGTGCAGCGTCCAGGCGGCACGGTGGTCGGGATCGTGCCCGGTCCGCCGGTCGGCCACCGCCCGGACCGGGCCGGTGGCGGGCCGGGGTACCCGGGCGTAGAGCTCCTCGGCCAGCGAGAAGACGTCCCGGTGGCGGTAGCGGGCGGCAGCCCGGTCGGTGAGCCCGTGCGCCTCCAGACCGGCGGCGATCTCCAGCGGGTCGACGGCGCGCTCGCAGAGCTCGCGGTGGCGGTGGAGCAGGGCGCGCACGGGGTCGGCCGGCGTGGGGACGGCCCTCGGGTCGGGGATGGCCGGCGCGAGGCCGTTCGGCACGGGGACGGTCGCGATGGGGACGGTCGGTGCGGTGTCCGTGGGCGCGGTGTCCGTGGCCGCGGTGCCTGCCGGCTCCGCGTGTTCCGCCTCCGCGCTCTCCTCCGGAGCGCGCTCGGCCGCCGGGGCGGGTGACGACGCGGGGGCGGGCGAGGGACCGTTCGGCACGTCGAGGGCTTCGGGCGCGCGGCCCATGAGGATTCCTCCGTACGGTTCGTTGCCCGGGGCGGACAGGTGGTCGAGGGGGTCACGCATCGCCGTCACCCGCTCCGGCAGCCGCGGCGGCGCCGACCTTCTCGGGTGCCACCGCCCAGGACGTGGTCCGCCCGGCGGCGGCCCTGACGGGCCGTCGCCCCGCTGGTTCGGTACGGGGGCGGCCGTGGCGTACGTACTCCTCGGGTGGGACAGCGAAGGGGCGGGGCGCCGAGGCGTCCGGTGTTCCGCCGCTCCGTGCGCTCCCGGCCGCCGGGCGGCCGGTGGCGGGCGCGGTGCCCGTCGGGTGCGGCGGGTGGCCCGTGGTCAGCTCCTCGTAGAGCGCGCGGAAGGCGGCGAGGTTCTGCTCCACGGTGAAGAGTTCGAGGGCGCGCTCCCGTGCCGCCGCACCCAGGCGCGCACGGCGCTCCGGGTCGCGCAGCAGCGCCAGGCAGGCGTCCGCGAGCGCCGGGGTGTCGCGCGGGGGGACCACGAGGCCGGTGCCGCCGATGACCTCTGTCACCGCGCCCACGTCCGTCGAAACAGTGGCCCGGCCGCAGAACATCGCTTCCACCAGGCTGATCGGGAAGCCCTCGACGACGCTGGACAGCACGACGACCCCGCCCGCCGCGTACGCCCCGGCGAGATCGTCCGCTCCGGAAGCCCCGCCGATCTCCTCGAAGGTGACCGGGCGCACCACGCCCCCGGGTCCTCCGGCCCCGGGCTTCCCCGCCCCCCGCGCGTCTCCGCCCCCGTTCCCGTCCCCGGCCTCGTCTCCGGCCCTGTCCCCGTCCCCGTCCCCGTCCCCGTCCCCGACAAGGGTCCCGGGGAAGAGCAGCTCCGCCAGGGCGCGGCAGTGCGCGAGGTACGCGGCGCCTTCGGCACCCTCGGCGGGGGCGCCGAAGATCCGCAGCCGGGCCCCGGGTTCGGCCCGGTGCACCTCGGCGAAGGCGTGCAGCAGGGCGACGAGGTCCTTGGCGGGCTCGACCCGGCCCACCCACACCAGGGTGTCCGGACCGGCACCGTCCCCCTCCCCCACCTGCGGGAAGCGCCCGGTCTCCATGCCCGGGTACACCGTGCGCAGCTTCGCGGCGTCCGCACCGCAGCGCTGCTGCCAGCGGCGTACGTGGGTGTTGCCGGGGGTCACGACGGCGGCCTGGCGGTAGACCTCGGCCGCCAGGAGCGCGTGGAAGTTGGCGAGCAGGGCGCGTACCGGCGCACCGAACGGCGCGTCCGAGGCGGAGAGGTAGTGCGTGCGGAGCGGCAGTCCGTGCTCGGTGACCAGGAGGGGAACACCGAAGAAGCGTTTGGCCAGCAGCCCGGGGAGGGCGGCGGTGCCACCGGAGGCCGCGTGGCAGACGTCCACGCCGCCGAGCGCCTCGGCGGTGTACCAGTCGAGGGAGAGCGGCAGCAGCAGACGGGCGAGTTCGGCGGCGAAGGCCAGGTGGTCGGTGACGGTGGCGCGCTGCACGGTACGGCCGGTGCCACGGGCGCGGCAGGCGGATTCCAGCACGCGCAGGGCCGTCTCGGAACGGAGTGCGGCGGGCAGTCCGCCGTGCTCCCGGGCCAGTTCGGCGAGTCCGTAGAGAGCGTCGCCGAAAACCTCGGCCGGCCCTTCCGCCGCCCGCCCGGCCCCGCCCGGCGCGTCGCACCCGGCGGACACCGGCGCACCGGCACCGGAGGCGCCGACCGCCGTGGCGAGCGCCGTCAGATGCGCCGTGAAGCGCCGGCGCTCGCGGCGCCCGTAGGCGCCCCCGCTGCCCGTCACGAACCGGCTGAGGCGACCGCCCCGTTCGTCCTGACGCGCACTCGCGTCCGGAGTGCCGGGCCGCGTGGTCCACAGCGGCGCGGTACGCACCTGCCCCACCTGGGGCGGCAGGCTGACCCAGCCGAGCTTCTCCTGGTGGGCGGAGCGGCTCAGCGCGTAGAGGTCGAACTCGTGCTGGGGCAGACCACGAACCAAGCGGTCGCACCACAGTCTGGACTCACCGTCCGCATACGGATAACCGCCGTCGGTGAGCAGGCCGATACGCACGAGTACACCCCCGATCTCCCATGTGGGCGGCCACCGTTGGCCGGTGACCAGCGTCGGGACGACCGTAAGCGGATACGCCGGTGGCGCGACGGACGGTTGTCCGTCACGCCACCAGAAGGGGTGAACCGGCGTAACTTTCCCGCTCTTTGTGCGTTTCGCCGCGAAACACCCCTCGGGGCGCCTCCGCCGCACGCCCTGTCAGGCCGCGGTGAGCTCCTTGCGCGCGGCCCGCCGGGCCGCCGCCACCCCCGGGTCGAGAGCGGGCACGGCTGCCAGGAGCTGCCGGGTGTACGGGTCCCGGGGAGAGCCGTACACCTCCTCGACGGCACCCTGTTCGACGATCCGTCCGTGGCGCATGACCGCGACCCGGTCGCTGACCTGCCGGACCACGGCGAGGTCGTGGGCGATGAAGACGAGGCCGATGCCGAGTTCCCGCTGGAGTTCCGCGAGGAGCGCGACGACCTGGGCCTGGGTGGTGACGTCGAGCGCGGAGACGGGCTCGTCGCAGACGATGATCCGGGGTTCGGCGGCGAGCGCGCGGGCGATCCCGACCCGCTGGCGCTGCCCGCCGCTGAACTCGTGCGGGTAGCTGTCGTACCGGGCCGCGTCCAGCCCCACGCGCTCCAGGAGTTCGCCGACCCTCAGCCGGATGCGGGTGTCGTCGCGCTCGCCGGCCGCGCGCAGCGGATCGGCGACGGACTCGCCCACCGAGCGCCTCGGGTTGAGGGAGGCGACCGGGTCCTGGAAGATCATCTGGAGCTCGCGCCGGTGCGGGAGCAGTTCCCTCGCCGACAGCGCGCCGATCTCCGCGCCCGCGTAGCGGAGCCGGCCGTCGGTCGGGTCGAGAAGACGTACCAGCATGCGCCCGAGGGTGGTCTTGCCGCTCCCGCTCTCACCGACGATGCCGAGCGTCTCGCCGGCCCGGAGGGTGAGCGAGACTCCGTCGACGGCCGTGACCCGGTCGCGGCCCCGGCCGAACTCGCACCGCAGGCCCAGCGCTTCGAGCAGCGGCTCCCCCTCGTCGGCGGCCCCGGGGACGGCGGCCCCCTCGTCGGCGGCCCCGGCCCGGGGGGCCGCGGGAACGCGTGGGCCGCGCGGCGCGTCGACGCGGGGAACGGCCGACAGGAGCGCGCGGGTGTACGGGTGCCGGGGAGCGCCCAGCACCTCGGCGACCGGACCGCGTTCGACGTCCCGGCCGCCCCGCATCACCAGGATGTCGTCGACGGTCGAGGCGGCGACCCCGACGTCGTGGGTGACGAGCAGCAGTCCCATGCCGGTCTCCCGGCGGAGGTCGTGGAGCAGGTCGAGGACCTGCGCCTGCACGGTGACGTCCAGGGCGGTGGTCGGTTCGTCGGCGATGAGCAGTTCCGGCTCGCAGGCCAGCGCCATGGCGATGAGCACCCGCTGCCGCATGCCGCCGGAGAACTCGTGCGGCCGGGAGCGCGAGCGGCGTACCGGGTCCGGGATGCCGACCCGGCCGAGGACGTCCACCGCGCGGGCCCGGGCGGCGCGCCGGGACACCCGGTGGTGCACCCGGTACACCTCGGCGATCTGGTCGCCGACGGCGTAGTAGGGGTCGAGCGAGGAGAGCGGGTCCTGGAACACCATGGCGGCCTTGGCTCCGCGCAGCGCCCGCAGTCCCGCGTCGTCCGCGGCCTGTACGTCGACCCCGGCCACGGTGACCGAGCCGCCCACGGCCGCCCCGGTCCCCCGGTGGAGGCCGAGCAGGGCGTACGCGGAGGCGCTCTTGCCGGAGCCGGACTCCCCGACGACCCCGAGGGCGGCGCCCTTCTCCAGGGTGAAGGAGAGGTCGTCGACGGCGCGCACGCCGCCGAAGTCGATGGTCAGACCGGATACATCGACCAAGCTCATGACAGCACCACCCGACGGTCGGCCGCCGCGTGCAGGATGTCCGCGACGACGTTGGCGAGGACGACGAAGAATCCGGTGACGAGCACCAGTCCGACGACGACGGGGAGATCGACGGTCTGGACGGCGTCGACGAGTTCCCGGCCCACGCCGGGGATGTTGAAGAGCGACTCCGTGAGCACGGCGCCGCCGAACATCGTGCCGATGTCCACCGCGCCGAGTGCGATCACGGGTGCGAGCGCTCCGCGCAGGGCGTGCCGGACGACGATCCGCCGTTCGCTCACCCCGTAGGCGCGGAAGGTGCGCACATGGTCCTCGGCGAGGGTCTCCAGCATCGCCGCGCGGGTCATCCGGGCGTACGGGGCGGCGGAGACGAGGGCCAGCGAGACCCAGGGCAGCAGCAGGTTCCAGAACCACTGTTCGGGGTCGTCGGTCAGCGGGACGTAGACGGGGAACGGGAGGATCTGCAGCGTCGAGCAGCAGACGATGATCAGCATCAGGCCCAGTACGAACACGGGCGTGGCCATGCCCGCCAGCGTCACCCCGGTGAGGATCCGCTCGGTCGCCCGGCCGCGCCGCCACACCGAGAGCAGCCCGGTGCCGACTCCGACGAGGATCCAGAGCACGAAGGCGCCGGCGGCGAGCGAGGCGGTGGCGGGGAGCTTGCCGAGGATCAGCCGCATGACCTGCTCGTCGTCCCGGTAGGAACGGCCGAGGCAGGGTGCCGGGCAGTGCTCGGTGCCGGTGCCGGTCGAGTAGTCGTGGCCGGTGAAGAGTGACTGGACGAAGTGGGCGTACTGCACGTACACCGGGTCGTCTAGCCGGAGTTGCGCGGTGACCTGGGCGACCTGGGCGGGCGAGCAGCGCGGGCCGCAGGCGATCTGCGCGACGTCGCCCGGGGCGACGTAGAAGACGGCGTACACGAGGACGCTGAGGGCGAGGAGCACGAGGAGCGCTCCGCCGAGACGCCGCAGCAGGAAGCGGGTCATGCGCCGGCCTCCTTCTTGGTTCCGGTGCCGACCCGCAGCCGCGAGGCGACCCGGGGGTCGAGGGCGTTGCGTACCCCCTCGCCCAGCACCGTCAGCGCCAGCACGGTGACGAAGAGGAGCAGGGCGGGGACGAGCAGGTAGGTGGGCGCGGCCTGGTACCAGGTGTCCGCGTCGCTGAGCATCTGTCCCCAGGACGGCGTGGGCGGCTTGATGCCGACGCCGAGGAAGGAGAGCGCGGCCTCCATGACGATGTTGCCGGGGAAGAGCAGCACGGCGTAGGTGATGACGGGTGCGGCGAGGCCGGGCAGCAGTTCGCGCCGGGCGATCCGCGCGCCGCTCCAGCCGCTGAGCCGGGCGGCGGAGACGTGGTCGGCCTGTTTGAGGGCGAGGGTCTGGGCGCGTACGACCTTGGAGAGGTGGGCCCAGCCGACGAGCCCGACCATGCCCGCGATCAGCACGGGACGGGGAAAGCCCGCGGGGACCACGGCGAGCGCGCCGAGTGCGGTGACCATGACGGGGAGGGCGACGACGACGTCGGTGGCACGGCTGATCACCTGGTCGACGAGGCGGTTGCCGAGTCCGGCCGCCATGCCGAGGGTGACGCCGATGGCGGCCTGGACCAGGGTGGCGGCGAGTGCCACACCGAGCGAGACGCGGGCGCCGTAGACGACGCGGGCGAACAGGTCGCGTCCGGTGAGGGGTTCGACGCCGAGCCAGTGGTCGGCGCTGATCCCGCCGAAGGAGCCGAGGGGGACGCCGCCGGTCGCGGAGTCCACCAGGTCGGCGTGGAAGGCGTTGGGGTCCTGGCCCTCGGCCGCCGCGAGCAGCGGGGCGGCCAGGGCGGTGAGGGCGAGCAGCGTGACGACGACGGCCGCCACGAGTGCGGAGCGCCGGGCGCGGAGCCGGCGCCAGAACGGGAGCGCCCCGGAGGCGGGGGCCGTGTCGGTCCCCGCCTCCGTGACCAGCAGAGCTTCGCTCATGGCTACTTGACCGAGACCAGGGCGATGTCGAGGACGCCGGTCCAGTCGCTGATGACGACGTTCTTCACGTCCGCGCCGTAGAGGCGCTGGTAGACCGGGTGGAAGAGCGGCACGGTCAGTGCCTGCTCGCCGATCTTCTTGTCCAGGGCGCCCCAGCGCGCGGCGGCGGCGCCGAGGTCGGTCAGCTGGTTGATCTCGTCGATCTCCTTGTTGACCGAGGCGTCGTTCAGGCGGCCGGTGTTGAAGTTGTAGCCGTCCTCGACGATCTGGCGGCCGTCGAAGATCGGCGCGAGGAAGGGGCCGCCCGAGGGCCAGTCGGCGCCCCAGCCGGCGAGGAAGAAGCCGGGCTCGGTCTTCACGTTGTACGCGGTCTCCGAGTAGGCGTTGTCCTCCAGGCCCTGGAGCTTGACCGTGATCCCGGCCTTCTTCAGGGCTTCCTGGATCGCGGTGGCGACCTCGGGGCTGGTGGCGAAGTTCTTCTCGTTGTCGTGCGTGAGGGTGACGGTCAGCCCGTTCGGGTAACCGGCCTCCTTCAGCAGCGCCTTGGCCTTGGCCGCGTCGCCCGTGTCACCGGAGGGGAAGGCGTCGTACGGCGTGTACCCGAACGACTTCTGCTCGGGCAGGAAGGTGGTGGCGGGCTCGGCGAGCGAGGAGCCGCCGGCCGCGTTGATGACGGAGGTGCGGTTGACGGCGTACGAGATCGCCTGGCGCACCTTCGGGTTGTCGAACGGCTTCACCTTCGGGTTGAAGGCGATGTAGTTGGTGTAGCCGAAGTGGCCTTCGCCGACGCGGGCGGCGAGGGCCTTGTCGCCGGTGACCTTGGCGAGCTCGGCCGGCCCCAGGTTGGTGTCGGTGGTGACGGCGGCGGCGTCGGCCCCGCGCGAGGCGGAGAGGCGCTGGTTGACGACGGCCGGGTCCAGACCGGAGCGGACGTCGATCTTGTCCGGGTAGGCCTTGCGCTCGGAGTCGGTCTTCTCGGACCAGTAGGGGTTGCGCTCCAGGACGAGGTGCTCGCCGTCGCCCTCGTTGGAGACGACCTTGTACGGCCCCGAGGAGACGGGGTGGTTCTCGTAGGTCGCGCCGGTGTCCTTGGCCTGCGGCACCGGTGTGGTCTGGGTCTGCGTCGCCAGGTAGGGGAACTCGCCCTCCGGCTTGTTCAGGTGGAAGACGATGGTCCGGTCGTCGGGCGTCTCGATCGACGCGAGGCCCTTCTTGTCCTTGTACGGCCCCGCGTAGTCGGCGCCGCCGATCAGCCAGTCGCGCAGGTAGGGCGCGCCGCCGGAGAGTTCGGCGGCGAAGGAGCGCTCGATGCCGTACTTGACGTCCGCGCTGGTGATCGCGGTGCCGTCCTCGTACTTCAGCCCGTCCTTGAGCGTGTACGTCCACACGGTGGCGTTCTCGCTGGGCGTGCCCAGGTCGGTCGCCAGGTCGGGGACCACCTCCGCGCCGGCGGCACCGGCCTCGCGGTTGCGGGTGGTGAGGGTGCGGAAGACCAGCGAGGGGACGGCGCCGCCGCCGGAGGTGTAGAGACGCGCCGGGTCGAAGTTCGTCTGGGGGGCGCGGTTGAGGACGCTGAGGGTGCCGCCCTTGGCGGGAGCGGCCGAGGAGGCACCGGAACCGGCGTCGCTCCCGCTCTCCTTCGGGCCGCAGGCCGCGACGGACGAGCCCACGACGAGAACCACGACGGCCGCTGCGACGCGGCGGGATATGACGGACGGTTGACGCATCGGAAGAGGACCTCTCGGTACCGCTCGGCCGGATCGGCGAGCTGAAGAAAGCAGGAGAAAGCAGGAGAAAGCGATGGAAGGCGGCCGGTCGGGAGATGGCGCCGGAGCACGGGGGGCCGCGGAAGCGCGGGTGCTTCACCGGGGGCCCGTACGCGTCGCGCGAGGGCCTGGGGGAAGGAGGTCCGCCCGGCCGCCCGGCGCGTCGGGAATCGGGCCAGGTCCCGGAGGAAGCGGACCCGGGCCCGGGCCCGGAGGAACCGGGCCCGGGTCATCCGCCGGAAGGGGCCGCGCCTGCGGGCCGGTGGGTGCCGGGGACGTGGGCCGGAGCGCCGTGCCGGATGCCCTTCGGGGCTGCGGACGACGGCCGGAGCACGACCGGGCAGGGGTCAGCGACAGAGAATGTCGGCGACGCAGTGCCTGGTCACGCCGATGAGCGCGCGCTCCAGGGCGGCGCTCTCGGAGGTGATCAGAATGCGTGACATGCGGAGAAATATGAACGACCGCTCATCGGCATGTCAATGCGAAATGAGACGGTCGTACCAATATATGGACAAGCTGAATCAACTGACCGGGTACACCCACGGGTTGGGCTTGCACTTGATGCCGTCGATGTCGAGTGATTTCGTCTGCTGCTGCATCACGGGCGCGAGCGTTCCCGGGGTCCGGCAGCTCACGTGGTTGTGTCCGAGCCGGTGCCCGACCTCGTGGTTGATGAGCATCTGCCGGTAGGGCAGGAGCTTGTCGGGGCCGAAGGTGACCGAACCCTGGGCCCACCGGTAGGCGTTGATCATGACGCGCTCGGTGGCCGCGGAGTCGCAGGAGACGTTGTCCTCGGTGGTGTCCAGACCGGACTTCTCGCACCAGACTCCGGTGGTGCCGGGGCTCGCCAGGGTGATGACGAAGTCGGGCGTGCCCGTGGAGATCCGCTCGAACGTCATGTCCCCGTGGTGCGCCCAACTGCGGTCGTCGTTGAGGGTCTTCTGCACGGCTTCGGCGAAGAGACCCTGGTCGAGGCCGAGTCCCGCCTCCACGTCGATCCGGTAACGGTACTTGTGCCCGGTGCCGGGCGCCTTCGCCGCGCCCGGGACGACCTCGAACTTCCCGCCGCCCGCCAGGTCGGCGGCGAGGGGGTAGGGCGTGGCCATCTTCTCCTCGTACGACATGGCCTTGAGCGGTGCGGACTTGGCCGTCCCGGGGGTCGGGCGGGTGTCGGAGCGCGAGGCTCCCTGGCCGCTCCCCCGGGTGTCGGACGCCTGCGGGGAGCCGTCTCCGCCGGGCCCCCGGGCCACCTGTCCGGCCACGATCACGGCGAGCACGGTGGTCACCGCGGCCGCCGCGATACCGGTGAACGTCCGCCCCTTGCCGCCCCGGCCGCCCGTGCCCGGGGTGCCTTCGGTGCCGTCGCCCGCGCCGTCTCCGGCGCCGCCGTCCGGGCCGCCGTCCGGTTCGTCGTCGCGCCGGTCCCCGGCCGCGGGCCCCTCGGTGGGCGCGGACACCCGCGAGGGGACGGGCCGCACCGGAAGTCCTACGGACGGGGCGTCGAACGCCTCCACGAACTCGGGCCGGGGGCCAGGTATCAGCGGCGTGGCACCGGGCGCGGGCCGGGACACCGACCGGCCGACCGCCGCATGCGCAGCGCCCTCCGGCCGCCGGCCGGGCGGGAATTCGCCCGAACGTGTCTGCTGCCGGGCCGGGCCGACGGACTGTGCGGGCCGTCCGGACTGCGGGGCCTCGCCGCGGCCGTAGCGCGGCTGCGGTCCCGTGCCCCAGCCGCCACCGGGTTCACGCTGTTCGGGATGGCCGCCGCGCACCTGCGGGACGCCCTGGAACGGGGTGTCCGCGGCCGCGTCGGCCGGCCGCTGCCCGTCGCGTCCGGCGGGCGCCGGTTCGGGCGCCCGCCTGCGGCGGCCACTGCCGGAGCCCGCCCCCGGCGCACCGGCCTGGGCCGGTGCGGCTTCGCCCGCCGGGCCTTCGGCCCCGGCGCCCCTTCGGCTGTGTCGTCCCACGCCCCGGATCAGCTCCCGTCGTTGTCGTCCACCAATTCCCGGATCGCCTGGGCGACCGCCTCCGGGTACTCCATCATCGCCACGTGCCCGGCCTCGGGCAGTGACAGCAGGCGCGAGTCGCGGAACGCCCCGGAGGCCTTGCGCGCCATCCGGTACGAGACGAGCTTGTCCCGTCCGCCGTACACCAGGAGCGTCGGCGCGAGCACCCGCTCGGCCTGGCGCCACAGTCCCTGCTGCCCGCCGAGCGTGTACGCGTCGACGATGCCGCGGGCGGAGCGGGCCATGGCGTCCCAGAAGTACGGCAGTTCCAAACGCCGTTCCATCTCGGCCACCGCCTGGCGGAACCCCTCCTCGGTGATCCGCGACGGATCGCCGTAACAGAGTGCCATGACCCCGCGGGTGCGCTGCTCGGCGGTCATGCCCCGGCTGAGCCGGGAGAAGAGCGCGGCGACCCCGGGAAGCGCGAGCAGCCCGGTCGGTACGGCCGGGCGCTGGACGCGGATCTCGGGCAGGGCGGGCGAGATCAGGGTGAGGGAGCGCACCAGGTCGGGGCGGACGGCCGCGACCCGGGTGGAGACCGCGCCGCCCAGCGAATTGCCGATGAGGTGGACCGGACCGCGCGCCTGCGCGTCGAGCAGCCGGATGACCGCCCGGGCGTGCGCGGTCACCGAGTAGGCGCCGTCGTCCGGCGGCGGGGAGTCGCCGAAGCCGGGCAGGTCGACCGCCTCGCCGTCCACCACGTCCGCCAGCAACGGCATCAGGGCGGACCAGTTCTGCGAGGACCCGCCCAGCCCGTGGACGTACAGCGCCGGAGGGAGCCCGGCGCGCACGCCGGGCCGGGAACGGACGGTCAGGCTCAGCCCGGCCAGGGGGACGGTGCGCAGACTCTCCCCGGACCCGACGTGCACGGCACTGACCGTGGGGGCGACCGCCGCGGCGGCGGCCTGGACACCCGGCAGCTCGGTCGAAGACATGCGGCAATGTTACGAGACGATCACGCGCTGATTCATGTGTTCGCGGTCACAGGCCGCATCGCGGGGCAGGAGTCAAGCTCATAGGCTTCGGATGAGGGACGGAAGGGAGTCACCATGACGGTCGACCCGAGCGACCCGGAGACGTTCGAGAACGAGCAGCCGGACCCGCCGGGACTGGAGGCCCCCGACGCGGACGCCGCGGAGCAGCGTACGGAGGTCCGGCAGGAGGACGACGACCCGCTGACGGAGGCCGGCGACGAGGAGGCCGACGCGGCGGACGTCGCGGAGCAGACCAAGGTGGTCGTCGAGGACGAGGACGACTACCGCTGAGCCCGCGCCCCACCGGCCGCCACCGCGGCCGGTGCCGGGGCGGACCGGGCCCGACCGCCCGCCCGCCGGGAGGGAGGGTCCGGGAAATGACCGAAAGTCGCCCCGCCCTGGATGATTACCGACGAAACGTGCATGTCAGGACCGCTTCGTCCCGGCCCGGACGAGGTTGCGACCCCGGTCCATGGCTACCGGAGTTGTCCGGTCCGTGAAATTCTGCGTCCGCGCCGCGCGCACCCGGGTTACCCAAAAGTACGATGGCCATGCGGCGCGGTCAGCAGTGGACACCGTGTCGGAACACACATTTGGGAGGCGGCGTGAGCGCCATCGAGCAGACAGAGGCAGCGCGCCCGCGGGGCACTCGCCTGCCCCGCCGCGCCCGACGCAACCAGCTCCTGGGCGCCGCCCAGGAGGTCTTCGTCGCACAGGGGTACCACGCCGCCGCGATGGACGACATCGCCGAGCGGGCCGGCGTCAGCAAGCCGGTCCTCTACCAGCACTTCCCCGGGAAGCTGGAGCTGTACCTGGCCCTCCTCGACCAGCACTGCGAGTCGCTGCTCCAGGCCGTGCGCACCGCGCTCGCGTCGACGACGGAGAACAAGCAGCGCGTCGAGGCCACCATGGACGCCTATTTCGCGTACGTGGAGGACGAGGGCGGCGCCTTCCGCCTGGTCTTCGAGTCGGACCTGACCAACGAGCCCGCCGTGCGCGAGCGGGTGGACCGGGTGTCCCTCCAGTGCGCCGAGGCGATCTCGGACGTCATCGCGGGCGACACCGGCCAGTCCAAAGACGAATCGATGCTGCTGGCCGTCGGGCTCGGCGGGGTCGCGCAGGTGGTGGCCCGCTACTGGCTCTCCAGCCCCTCCGGCATCCCGCGCGACACGGCGGTGCAGCTGCTCACCTCGCTCGCCTGGCGCGGCATCGCGGGCTTCCCGCTGCACGGGGCCGAATAGCGGTACCCGGCGTGTTCGCTGCGGGCGTGGCCGGTCGGGCCCTGAGCGCTCGGCCCACCGGGCTAATGTGGCTGCGTACGGCGCGGCTACCGCGCAGGGACTGACCGTCGGAGGGACATAGCCGTGGAGGTCAAGATCGGGGTGCAGCACACGCCCCGCGAGATCGTTCTGGAGAGCGGGCTTTCCGCCGAGGACGTCGAGAGCGCGGTCACCGAGGCGCTCGGCGGCAAGGCGCAGCTGCTCAGCCTCACGGACGACAAGGGCCGCAAGGTCCTCGTGCCGGCCGACCGGATCGCGTACGTCGAGATCGGCGAGCCGGCGGCCCGGCGTGTCGGGTTCGGCGCGCTGTAAGCGGCACCAGGCGCGGCACGACGGAGCGGCCCGGCGGGATTTCCCGCCGGGCCGCTCCGTACGTCCGGGGGCCGGCGCACCGTCCCGTACGCCGGACCCGGCCCGCCCGGCGGAACGCGAGGCTCCGCCGAAAGGTTTCCCCCGTGTCACGGCAGGGTTGCGTGACGCAGGTCACGGGTAGGACGGCGGAAGGCCTTCCGCCCGGATCGTCCGGGCGAAGGGCCCCGGGCCGCCAGGCCCGCACGTCGCCCCCGCGCCTGCGGGGACGAACCGACGAACTCCGCGAGGTGATGCTCCGTGATCTGGGAATCCTTCGGCTCCGCCGTGGTCGGTCTCGCCCTGTCCTGGGCCGCCCTCCGCGTCCTGCCCGGCCGGCTCCCGTCGGCCCGTGCGGTGTACCCCACCGGTGCTCTGGGAGCCCTGTTCGGGGCGTATCTGACGGACGGTGTGCTCTACTCCGGGCACGCCACGGCCACGGTGGCCGGTGCGCTGGTGGTCGGGGCGGTGACGCTGTCGCTGCTGATCCGGCCGCGCCGCCGGAGCCGGATCACCGGCTCGGCGGCCGCGCGCTGAAGCGTGTCGCGAAAGTAGCGCCGTCCGCCCGGCGGGCGGGTCCGGCGGGACTTTCGCGACACGCTCTGGCCGGCTGCGGCCGCTCAGGCCGCACGCTCTGGCCGGCCGCGGCCGCTCAGGCCGCGAGGCCCAGGGCGGCCATCCGCTTGGTGTGCGCCTCGGTGATCCGGGAGAACATCCGGCCGACCTCGGCAAGGTCGAAGCCGTCCGCCACGCCGCCCACCAGCATCGTGGAGAGCGCGTCGCGGTCGGCGACCACCCGCTGGGCCTGCGAGAGCGCCTCGCCCATCAGCCGCCGGGCCCAGAGGGCGAGCCGGCCGCCGACGCGGGGGTCGGCCTCGATCGCGGCCCGTACCTTCTCCACCGCGAAGTTCCCGTGGCCGGTGTCGTCCAGGACGGCGAGCACCAGGTCCCGGGTGTCCGTGTCGAGCCGGATGGCGACCTCGCGGTAGAAGTCGCTGGCGATCGAGTCGCCGACGTACGCCTTGACCAGGCCCTCCAGCCAGTCGGAGGGGGCGGTCTGGCGGTGGAAGTCGTCCAGCGCCTTGGCGAACGGCTCCATGGCCCCGGTCGGGTTCTCGCCGATCGTCGAGAGGCGGTCGGTGAGCTGCTCGAAATGATGGAATTCCGCGGAGGCCATCTTCGCCAGTTCCGCCTTGTCGCCGAGGGTCGGCGCGAGTTTGGCGTCCTCGGCGAGCCGCTCGAAGGCGGCCAGTTCCCCGTACGCGAGGGCGCCCAGCAGATCCACCACGGCGGCGCGGTACTGCGGGTCGACCGATGCCGTCGACCAGCTTCCGGCGGCGATGCCGGTGGGTGCGGGGGCTTCGTCGGGCGTGCGAGCGGCGTTGTCAGGCGTCTCCATGGAGCGCACAATAGCCCGCACGGCCCTGGTGGTAAGGGCCCGGTCCACCGCCGAGATCACACCGTTCCGATGAATTCGCCCAACACACATGCGCGAATCCGGGGTACAGTGGTATTGCGCCTACTGAGCATTTTCGTATGCCAGGGGCGCGACCTTGAATGAGGATGCCCGGTCGGTGGCCCGATCGGCTCCGACCCGACAGCCCTCCACGCGGGTCGTACACACCGTACGACCGCAGATGAGGGGCCCCCTCAGCGGCACGAGCGCTCGAGCGACGGCAGTGGTCCCGCGCCACCCGCGCCCTCCCCGAGGGCCGGATGACCAACCCCGGCACGGTACGACCCCCAGCGTTCGCCTCGGTCCGCGTCTCACAGAAGAGGCAGCACCCTGACTACCTTCCGCGACCTCGGGATTCTCCCCGAGACGGCCGAGGCCCTCGAAGCCGTCGGCATCATGTCCCCCTTCCCGATCCAGGAGATGACGCTCCCCGTCGCGCTCTCCGGCAGCGACGTCATCGGCCAGGCGAAGACCGGTACCGGCAAGACGCTGGGCTTCGGCCTGCCGCTGCTGGAGCGCGTCACCGTCCCCGCCGACGTCGAGGCGGGCCGCGCCGCGCCCGAGAAGCTGACCGACGCGCCGCAGGCGCTCGTCGTCGTCCCCACCCGTGAGCTCTGCCAGCAGGTCACCAACGACCTCCTGACCGCGGGCAAGGTCCGTAACGTCCGCGTCCAGGCCATCTACGGCGGCCGGGCGTACGAGCCGCAGGTCGAGGCGCTGAAGAAGGGTGTCGACGTGGTCGTCGGCACCCCCGGCCGGCTGCTCGACCTGGCGGGCCAGCGCAAGCTGGACCTGTCCCACATCCGTGCGCTCGTCCTCGACGAGGCCGACGAGATGCTGGACCTGGGCTTCCTGCCCGACGTCGAGCGCATCATCACGATGCTGCCGCCGAAGCGCCAGACGATGCTCTTCTCGGCGACGATGCCCGGCGCCGTGATCAGCCTCGCCCGCCGCTACATGTCGCAGCCCACGCACATCAACGCCACGTCGCCCGACGACGAGGGCACGACGGTCAAGAACACGACCCAGTTCGTGTACCGGGCGCACAACATGGACAAGCCCGAGATGGTCTCGCGCATCCTCCAGGCCGACGGCCGGGGACTGGCGATGATCTTCTGCCGCACCAAGCGCACCGCCGCCGACATCGCGGAGCAGCTGGAGAAGCGCGGTTTCGCCTCCGGCGCGGTCCACGGCGACCTCGGCCAGGGCGCCCGTGAGCAGGCGCTGCGCGCCTTCCGCAACGGCAAGGTCGACGTCCTCGTCTGCACCGACGTCGCGGCGCGCGGTATCGATGTCGAGGGTGTGACCCACGTCATCAACTACCAGTCCCCCGAGGACGAGAAGACGTACCTGCACCGCATCGGCCGTACCGGCCGCGCGGGCGCCAAGGGCACCGCCGTCACGCTGGTGGACTGGGACGACATCCCGCGCTGGCAGCTGATCAACAAGGCGCTGGACCTGAAGTTCCCGGACCCCCCGGAGACGTACTCCACCTCGCCGCACCTGTTCTCGGACCTCGGCATCCCCGAGGGCACCAAGGGCATACTGCCGCGGGCCGAGCGGACCCGTGCGGGTCTGCGCGCGGAGGAGCTCGAAGACCTCGGCGAGACCGGTGGCCGGGGCCGCAAGGCTCCCGCCTCCTCGGCTCCCGCCCGTGAGGCCCGCGAGGAGCGCCCCGCGCGCACCCCGCGTCAGCGCCGCCGCACCCGCGGCGGAACCGGCCAGGAGGAGGGCGCCGCCACGGTGCCCGCACCCGCCGCCGAGGCCGTACCGGCCCCGGACAGCGGCCAGACCGCCGGGGCGGCGGAGCCGCGCACGCCGCGCCGCCGCCGTCGTGGCCGGGTCGGTGTCGCGGAGGCCGTCGCCGCCGAGGCGGCAGCCGTCGCCGTGGTGGAGGCTCCCGCACCGGCCGCCGAGGCGCCCGAGGTCGTCGTGGAGGCTCCCGTGGCCGTCGAGGCCACCAAGCCGGCCCGTCGCCGCCGTACCCGTGCCGCGGCTCCGGCCGAGCCGGAGTTCCAGACGGTGGCGGCCGTCGCCGTGGGCTTCGCAGAGCCCGCCGCCGAGGTCAAGGCCGAGACGAAGCCGCGCCGCCGCCCCCGGGTCGTGAAGCCCGCCGAGGACGAGGTCGACTTCCAGATCGCCCCGCCCTCGGAGCCCGAGTCCGAGAGCCGCCCGCGCCGCCGTCCCCGTACGGCCGCCAAGCCGGCCACGGAGACGAAGGCCGAGACGAAGCCCCGGACCCGCAAGGCCGCCGCGCCGAAGACCGCCGTGAAGGCCGAGCCCGAGGCGGCCGTGGCCGCACCGGCCGCCGACGCCGCGGAGGAGAAGCCGAAGCGCCGTCGTCGCGCCGTCGCCAAGCCGGAGACCGCGGTGGTCGCCGAGGCCGAGGCCGTGGTGGGCGAAGCGGCCGAGGCTCCGGCCCGGACCCGCCGCCGGCGCACGACCCGCCCGGCGACCGCCGAGACGGCGTCGACCGAGAGCTGACGCTCACGGCTCCGCACGAACGGACGGCCCCGCTCCCCGCACACCGGGGGACGGGGCCGTCCGGCGTTTCCGGCGCACCGTCCACCGGCCCACGCGCCCGCCCGGCACGCCCCGCGTCCCCGCGACCCCCTAACCTCGTCCCATGAGCCGGCCGCCGACCTTCACCCCGCCCCCCTGTGCCCGTGCCCGCGCACTGCGCACCCCGCGCGGCGACTTCGCCGTCCTGGACGCCGTGCCGCCTGCCGGCACGCGCGGCACGGTCCTGATGCTCCCCGGCTACACCGGGAGCAAGGAGGACTTCGTCGCCCTCCTCGAACCGCTGACCGCCGCGGGTTTCCGAGCCGTCGCCGTGGACGGCCGGGGGCAGTACGAGAGTCGGGGTACGGGCCGTCAGGAAACCTATGCGCAGGGCGAGTTGGCCCGGGACGTCCTCGCGCAGGCGCTGGCGCTCGGCACTGCCGACGGCACGCCGACGCACCTGCTCGGCCACTCGCTGGGCGGCCAGATCGCCCGTGCGGCCGTGCTCCTCGACCCCGCGCCCTTCCGCTCGCTGACGCTGATGTCGTCCGGACCGGCCGAGGTCTCCGCCGGGCAGCGGGACAAGGTGAAGCTGCTCGGCGACGCGCTGGCCGCACTGACCATGGAACAGGTGTGGGACGCGATACGGGCACTGGACCCGCCGGAGGACGCGGACACCGGCGGCGGCGAGAATCTGCGCCGCCGGTGGCTGATGAACGACCCCGCGCAGCTGATCGCCACCGGACACCAGCTGTCCGTGGAGCCGGACCGGGTGGACGAGCTGGCCGCGACCGGCCTGCCCGTCCACGTCATCTCCGGGGAGCGCGACGACGTGTGGCCGGTCGAGTTGCTCACCTCGATGGCCGGCCGGCTGGGCGCCCGCCGCACCACGGTCGCGGGCGCGGAGCACTCCCCCAACACCGCACGCCCCGAGGAGACGGCGGCGGCGCTGGTGGCGTTCTGGTCCGGCCTCTGAGCTTCCAGAGGCCTGCGGGCTGCCCGCAGTCCGCGGGCTCCCCGAAGCCTGCGGGATTTGCGCAGTCCGCGGGCTCCCCGAAGCCTGCGGGATTTGCGCAGTCCGCGGGCTCCCCGAAGCCTGCGGGATTCCCGGAGTCTGCGGCTAGAACTGCGCCTGGAGGTGCTGCCAGAAACCGTCGCGCAGCGCCCGGCGCAGCGGGGCGTGCCCGCGCAGGGAGTGCTGGAGCAGTCGTTCCGCCTCGACCAGGAGGTCCTGGTCGACGGAGCCCGGCAGGTACGGGTGGCCCGGCATCAGGTCGACCAGGGACTCCCGGCCCTTGGCGGCGAGCCAGGCGGCGGCGACCTGTGCTCCGACGAAGCGGACGTCCTCGCGGGAGGGCGCCGGGCCCTCGTCCTCGTACGTGGTGACCGGGCGGCGGGTGACGTACGGGCGGCAGAAGTCCAGGTCGAAGGTGCGCTGGCTGTCCACCTCCCAGAGCAGCGGCTCGGCCTGGTTGCGCCCCTCGGCGGCCTCGATGCCCCAGAGGTGCACCCGGGCGCCGTAGCCCTGCGCGGCCTCGACGGCCGAGACGAGGTCCTCGTCGCCGCCGACGAGTGCGGCGTCGCTGATCGCGCGGTGGCGGGCGAGCGATTCGAGGTCGGTGCGGATGAGGGAGTCGACGCCCTTCTGCTGGTTGTTGGCGTTGAGGTTGCCCAGGCGCACCTTGACGTCGGGCAGTTCGGCGATGGACTGCTGCTCGGTGGTGTGAATGCGGCGCCGGGCGCCGTCGTACCAGTAGACGCGGAGCAGCCTGCTGTCCGCGAAGATCGTGCGGGCCTGTTCGATGAACGCCTCGATCAGTCCACCGGAGTCGAGGTCGAAGGAGCGGCGGTCCTCGGTGCCGGTGACGAGGAGTCCGGCGGCGGCGTAGACATAACCCGCGTCGACGAAGATCGCGTGGGTGGAGGGGGTCTTCGAGACCTCGGCGAGGACGCGCTGGAGCAGTTGGTTCGTCAGGTCCAGGCGTTCACGGACGTCGTCCGGGGTAGTGGGGAAATCGGCTTCGGTCATGGGCGACCCGACGTCCGTGTCGGGGCGACTGCCCGCGGGTACTTAGACATCCAAAAAATTTCCTTAGCGTAGGGAATGTTTTCCGGGGGGTGCGCCGTTGTACCCCTCGTAGGGAGCGGGACCGTGCGGCCTCGCTTCCTTATCCTTGCGGACGGGAATCCCCGTCCGACCAGTAGTTCTCCAGCAGGAGGATCGGACGAAGGGAAGCCCTGTGCGCTTCGAGATCATGCGACTCGACGATGTCGACGGTACCGCCGTGGACAGCACCGTCGTAGACGCCGCCTCCGTCAACCGGATCGTGCAGCAGGCCGCGGCAATGGGCCAGCGCATCTACATTCGGCCGGCCGAAAGCCCGGCCTCGTAACACCTTCCGGCAGTACGCCTTGATGAGATGACGAGTCGCCCCCGTACGGATCTCCGTACGGGGGCGCTGTGCGTCCGGGGCCCGGTACCGGGCGGCCGGGGCAGGTTCAGCTGTTCTGGATGACCTGGGTGACGCCGTTGATGATCTGCTGCACCGCGATGGCGGAGAGCATCATCCCGGCGAGCCGGGTCACCAGCACCACTCCGCCGTCCTTGATGACCCGGATGATCAGCAGCGAGTAGCGCATGGTCAGCCAGAGCACCACGTGCATGACGACGATCGCCGCCCAGACCGAGATCTGGCTGCTGACGGTGTGCGCGTGCTGCACGGCCAGGATCACCGAGACGATCGCGCCGGGTCCGGCGAGCAGCGGCATGCCGAGGGGTACGAGCGCCACGTTGACGTCCTTCGTCTGCGTCGGCTCGTCCGTCTTGCCGGTGAGCAGGTCCAGCGCGATGAGCAGCAGGAGCAGACCGCCGGAGATCATCAGCGCGGGTACGGAGACGTGCAGGTAGTCCAGGATCTGCTGGCCGAGGACGCCGAAGACGGCGATCACCCCGAAGGCGACCGCGACCGCCTGGAGCGCCATCCTGCGCTGGGTCTTCGCGGGGCGGCCCGCGGTGAGGGCAAGGAAGATCGGCGTGATCCCCGGCGGGTCCATGATCACGAAGAGGGTGAGGAAGAGGGAACCGAAAACAGCGACGTCGAACACGGTGAGCCTTGCGGGAGAAGAGAACAAGCAGGTCGGGGGGTGGCCGCGCGCGGGTGGCCCCGGCCCACCGGAGCGCGGGGCTACGGGACCGGCCGGGGTGCGGTGACGGCGGGGGAGGGTGCGAAGGGCGCGGGGCACCGGGGTGCGGCCGGGCACGGCTGTGACGGCCGGAGAGCCCGGAAAGAACAAGGGGTTGGTGCGACCCTCAGCGGCGGAGGGCTCCACCGGCGCCCGGCACCGGGAAGGCTCCCGTGGCACGCCGGGTGATCTCGCCGTAGATCTCGGGGTCGGTGGTGTACTCGCCGAGCGCGACGGTCTTGCGGCTGCCGTGGTAGTCGCTGGAGCCGGTGGTGAGCAGCCCCGCTTCGGCGGCGAGGCCGCGCAGCCGGGCGCGGGTGGCCTCGTCGTGGTCCATGTGGTCGACCTCGATGCCGTCGAGTCCCGCCGCGGCGAGCCGGGCGATGGCGGATTCGGGGACGACGGAGCCGCGCTTGACGGCCGCCGGGTGGGCGAAGACGGTGACCCCGCCCGCCGCCTTGACGAGCCGGACGGCCTCGAAGGGGTCGAGTTCGTGCTTGCCCGCGTGCGCCCGGCCGCCGTCGGCGAGCCACTCGGGGGTGAACGCGTCGGAGACGGTGGGGACGACGCCCAGTTCGACCAGGGCGGCGGCGACGTGCGGGCGGCCCACCGAGCCGTCCCCGGCGATCCTCGCGACCTGGTCCCAGGTCACCGGCACACCGAGTGCCTGGAGCTTGCCCACCATGGCCTTGGCCCGCGGTACCCGGTCGTCCCGGACCAGCTCGCGCTCGCGGGCGAACACGGGCTCCTCGGGGTCGAAGAGGTACGCCAGCATGTGCAGGCCCACCCCGTCGAGGCGGCAGGAGAGTTCGGCTCCGGTGACGAGGGTGAGGCCCTCGGGGAGGGCGGCGAGCGCCTCGGCGTGGCCGCGCACGGTGTCGTGGTCGGTGAGGGCGACGACGTCGAGTCCGGCGGCGGCCGCGTTGGCGACCAGCTGGGCCGGGGTGTCCGTGCCGTCGGACGCGGTGGAGTGCGTGTGCAGGTCGATACGCACGACGGTGACTCCTGTGCTCGCGGCGGACGGTGGGGACGCTCCAGGATAACGAACGCCCGGGCCTCACCCGGACGGCCGCACCCGGCCGCCCCGCCGGGCACCACCCGGCGCGCGCCCACCGCCCTCAGCGCGGCGCGGGGCCCTGCCGGGGCGGGCCCTCGGGGATGCCGAGCAGGCGCGGGGTGAGGGCACCGCAGGGCACCAGGTCCGTTTCGGCGCCGGCGTCGCGGAGGTCGGTGAGGACCAGCTCGTCGTACATGAGCAGCGCCGACTGCTGGGGCCAGACGATCGCCCAGAGCCAGAGTCCGCGCGCCTCGCCCGCGAAGACGGCACGGTCCTCGGGGACGCCGTGCACCTGCCAGAGCGGGGTCGGGCGCCCGGCGGCGAGCACCTTGGCCACGGGGGGACCGTCGACGCGCATCCGGGGGCCGGGGTCGGGGCCTTCGATCCCGGCGTAGCGGGCGCCGAGCCCGACGCCGAGTTCCTCGGCGACCAGCAGCAGCTCGCCCATTCCGCCGAGCGGTCCTGGCCCTGAGCAGACGAGTGCGGTGGCGCGGCCGCCGCTGCGGTCGTCGCCCGCGTGCGCCACGCCCGTGAACAGCCAGCCGACCGGCAGCGGCCACGGCATCCACACCGGCACCTGTGCGCGGTGGACCACCACTCCGAGGGCCTCGACGCTGGGCGGGACCACCGGTTGCATCGGATGGACCGGCCCGTGCGCGGGGCACTGCCAGGAGTCGGCGAAAAGACCGGGCGCCCTGACCCGGCCACCGCACTTCGGGCAACTGGGTTCGCCCCTCATAGCGACCCACGGTCCCCCTCCCGGGTCGCCACGTCAAGGACGGTCACCCGTCCGCAGCGTGGCTCCCACCAGGGGTAATAGATGTAGCTTGCATCTATTAGCCGACCTAACTTATTCTGTGTATCGCACAGGCATCTGCCCCGGACCGCGCGCCACGGGTCGTGCGCCAGGACTCCGTGGCCGTCAGGACCGCATCCATGAGGACCGCGGCCGTCAGGACCGCATCCATGAGGAGAGTGGGAACACCATGCAGGGAGAGGACCCGTTCGACGAAGGGGCCACCAGCATCCTTCGCCAGCCCAAGGCGGTCTGGGCGACCGCAGGCGCCTCGGTCGTGGCCTTCATGGGCATCGGCCTGGTCGACCCGATCCTGCCGTCCATCGCCAAGGGACTGGATGCGACGCCGAGCCAGGTGTCGCTGCTGTTCACCTCGTACTTCCTGATCACCGCGGTCGCGATGCTCGTCTCCGGCTTCGTCTCCAGCCGCATCGGCGGGAAGAAGACCCTGCTGGCCGGACTGGCGCTGGTCGTGGTGTTCGCCGCGCTCTCCGGCACGTCCTCCTCGGTGGGCGAGCTGGTGGGCTTCCGGGCCGGCTGGGGACTCGGCAACGCGCTCTTCGTCTCCACCGCGCTGGCCGTGATCGTCGGCGCCGCCGCCGGTGGCAGTGCGGCGGCGATCCTGCTGTACGAGGCGGCGCTCGGCCTCGGCATGGCGTGCGGCCCGCTGGTGGGCGCACTGCTCGGCAACGCCAGCTGGCGCTACCCGTTCTTCGGCACCGCCGCCCTGATGGCGATCGGGTTCGTCTGCATCGGCGCGTTCCTGAGGGAACAGCCGAAGCCGGCCAGGAAGACCTCGCTGCTCGACCCGGTCCGGGCGCTCGGCCACGGCGGACTGGCCTCGGTCGCGGGCTCGGCGTTCTTCTACAACTACGCGTTCTTCACCATCCTCGCCTTCACCCCGTTCGTGCTGGACATGACCCCGTACAAGTCCGGTGCGGTCTTCTTCGCCTGGGGCCTGCTGCTCGCCGTCTTCTCGGTCTTCGTCGCCCCGCGGCTCCAGGCGCGCTTCGGCTCGCTGAAGGTGCTGGGCGCCTCGCTCGTGCTCTTCGCGGCCGACCTGCTGGTCCTCGGGTACGGCGACCACGTCACCGCGATCGTCTGCACCATCGTCTCGGGCGCGTTCATCGGCATGAACAACACCGTCTACACCGAGCTCGCCCTCGGCGTCTCCGACGCACCCCGGCCGGTGGCGAGCGCCGGCTACAACTTCGTCCGCTGGTTCGCCGCGGCCGCCGCCCCCTACCTCGCGCCGAAGATCGAGGAGTGGAGCAATGTGCACATCCCGTTCGTGGTCGCCGCCGTCGCGGCCGTGGCCGGCGCGCTGATCGTCCGGATACGCCGCTCCGCGCTCACTCACGAGGCCGAGGAGGTCCGGCCCCGGCACGCCACCGAGGACGGCGTCTCGGCCTTCACCGGCTGACGACCTCGGAGAACGGAAAGGAGAAGAGGGACCCCGCCGGCCGGCGGGGCCCCTCTTCGTACGGCCGCGGCACGGACACGGACGGGTGATTCAGTCCAGCGGTACGGAGGTACGCAGCGGGTCCCGCAGGTCCGTGCCGTGCGAGAGCCAGCGCTCCTGGAGCTCCTGGCCGCCCCGGACCCTCTTCCAGGCGGCCTCGTTCGCGGTCATCGGGAGCAGCGGCAGGAAGCGCACCGGGTCCATCGGCTCGTCCAGCTCCAGGTCCTCCACCAGCCCGCCGGACTCGGCGACCAGCACGGAGGAGAAGGGGGCGGACGGCCAGAGCGGGTCGCCCAGGTCGAGGGACGCGCCGGGTGCCACGATCACGCCTTCGACCTGCGGGGACGCCGCGAGTACGGCGAGCGGGCGGAGCACCTGGTCGGTGTCGGCGAGCCCGGCGCGTACGGAGAGCACCAGCTCGGCGCGGGGGCCCTTGACCGGGTCGGCGAGCGGTGAGGCGGGGTCCGCCATGGGCTGGGCGGACATGCCGAGGGTGGCGTACCGGACCACGTCGCCGTCGAGGAAGCGCAGCACCTCGATGCGGTCCGTGCCGAGGAAGGTCACTGCGGCGCGGGCGTCCGGCTCCCCGAGAGCGGTGCGCAGCCGGGCTTCGACGAGCGCGAGAATTTCTTCCATGTCGCGAGCATAGAACGCGTATCGAACGGGCAAAGTACGGGATTGACCCTTGGCCGGGCTGATAGCCTGGCCGCCGGTCGGGACAGCGCGCGACGCGGCGCCCTCTCCGTCCCGACAGCACGTCGTCCCCCACGGGGGACCGGCCGGAGGAGGTGGGGACTGCCATGGATCCAAGTCGACCGTGCAGTACCAAGCGCTCTTCCGTCTCCACCGTATCCCGGTGATTTCTTAAGCCCTCTCGGTCAGGGCTCGTGGCTTGTCGCACGGCGGAAGAGCATCCCGTTTTTGCCTGTCTGTAGCGAACGCCGTCGCCACCGCTCCGCGGTGCCGCCCGCTTTGCGGACGTGGTTCACACGTCTCCATTCCGGGCTGTTCCGCCTGCGCGCACCGCACGGCCCTTTCGTGTAGGAGCCAGCCATGTCCATGATCCGTGACCTGCGCGCCGCCGTGCGCCCCTCCCTGCGTCCGTCCCTCCGCAAGGAACCCGTCCCGCACACCGGTTACGACCCCACCCGCGACCCGTCCGCCTCCAGTGCCGTGGTGGACTGCGCGGTCTACCGCGACGGCCGCCGCATGGAGGCGTCCGCCTGCCAGACCCCGCACGAGGCGATGCTGCGGGTGCGTGAGGGCGGCGGTTTCGCCTGGATCGGGCTGCACGAGCCCACCGAGGCCGAATTCGCCGTCATCGCGCGGGAGTTCGGGCTGCACCCGCTGGCGGTGGAGGACGCGGTCCACGCCCACCAGCGGCCGAAGCTGGAGCGGTACGACGACACGCTCTTCACGGTCTTCAAGACCATCCACTACGTCGAGCACACCGAGCTCACCGCGACCAGCGAGGTCGTCGAGACCGGCGAGGTGATGTGCTTCACCGGCCGGGACTTCGTGATCACCGTCCGGCACGGCGGCCAGGGCTCGCTGCGCGCGTTGCGCCACCGCCTCCAGGACGACCCGGAGCTGCTCGCCAAGGGCCCGTCGGCCGTACTGCACTCCATCGCCGACCACGTGGTGGACGGGTACATCGCGGTGGCGGGCGCGATGCAGGACGACATCGACGAGGTGGAGATCGACGTCTTCTCCACCCCGACGAAGGGCAGCGCGCGCGGCACCGACGCCGGGCGGATCTACCAACTCAAGCGCGAGGTACTGGAGTTCAAGCGGGCCGTATCGCCGCTCCAGCGGCCGATGCAGCTCCTCAGCGAGCGGCCGATGCGGCTGATCGACCCGGACATCCAGAAGTACTTCCGCGACGTGGCCGACCACCTCGCCCGGGTGCAGGAGGAGGTCCTCGGCTTCGACGAACTGCTGAACTCGATCCTCCAGGCCAATCTGGCGCAGGCGACGGTCACCCAGAACGAGGACATGCGCAAGATCACGTCCTGGGCCGCCATCGTCGCCGTACCCACGATGATCTGCGGGGTCTACGGCATGAACTTCGAGCACATGCCGGAACTCCAGTGGACCTACGGCTATCCGATGGTGCTGGGCGTCATCGCGGTGGTCTGCTTCTCCATCCACCGGACGCTGAAGCGCAACGGCTGGCTGTAGGCCCTGTCCGTCGCCGCCCGCCCGGCGGGAATGCCCGGACAGGGCCTAGGCTCTCCGCCATGACTGCTGACTCGTTGCTCGGGCAGGCCCTCGTCGAGGAGGCCACCAAGAAGTCCGGCCTGGTCTGGGTGCGCGCCTCCGGCGCCGCCCGGGCGCTCTGGCACGTCTGGCACGAGGGCGCGGCGCTGCTCGTCGGCGGCCCCGGCGAGCAGCCGCTCCCGGAGGGGCTGGCGGACGGCGGGCGGGCCGAGGTGACGGTGCGCAGCAAGGACAAGGGCGGCCGGATCGTGACGTGGACCGCCGAGGTGGCCGAACTCGCCCCGCACTCCGAGGAGTGGGAGGCGGCGGTCGCGGAGCTCAAGGGGAAGCGGCTGAACGCGCCGGACGCCGAGCGGCTGACGGAGCGCTGGGCGGCCGGCTGCCGGGTGGTGCGGCTGACGCCCGTGGCGCACACCACCGACCTGCCGGACGGCTCGCTCGCCGCCCGCCCGCTCGCCACCCCGGCGATCACCCGGGAGCCGGTACCGGCCGGTCTGCCCCGGCTCCTGCTGAAGAAGCGGCGCGGCAGGAGCTGAGCGCGGCTGCCGCCGCACCGGCCGAACGGCCCCGGTCGTACGAACGGCTCAGCCGGAGTTCTTCGGCAGCTGGCCGCCGTAGTCGACGGTGTCGTCCTGCGGCGGGGCCGCCAGTTCGAAGGAGCGTCCCCAGTCGGCGAGGGTGACCGTGCCGCCCCCGCCGCCGCGCGCCACCCTGACGGGGTACGGGGTGCCCTTGAGGGCCACGTCGAGCGCACCGCCCTCGCCCTTGCCGCCCAGGAGCTGGATGACGGGGACGCCGGTGATCTTGTCGCGGTCGCCCTTGTTGACGGTGCCGTGCAGGGACAGCAGCCCGTCGAGCAGGGTGTCCTTCTCGGTGAAGCCGCGCAGCCGTTTGTACGTGGGGTCGTCCTCGGGGACCTTGACGTACTTGCCGTCGAGCTTCTCGGCGGCCTCCGCGTCGTCCCCGCCCGTGCCGTCCTGCTCGGCGCTCCAGAAGGCGGCGTCCGCCTTGAGGTAGAGGTCGTCGCCGACCCGGAGCACGGCGAAGGTGTTCTCCTTCGAGGTGACGGAGCCGGTGCCGCCGTCGGCGTTGAGCCGCATGTCGAGGGTGTAGCTGCCGTCCTTGCTGATGAGGGTGCCCGCGAGGTGGACGGCGGTGGCGGCGTCGGCCGCGGCTCTGGCCCGGCTGTCGATCTCCGCGGCGGAGAGCTTGCCGATTCCGTTCGTGCCCTCGTCGGGGTCGTCGCCCGCGCAGGCGGTGAGGCCCAGGGCGAGCTGCGCCCCGAGCGCCACGGCGAGCGCGGTCCGGCGGGCCCGTACGGCGGGAGCGTAGGAGGTCACGCGCACTTGCCTCTCGTCATACGTGTGGGATGGCAAGCGGCAGCGTACCCGGGGTTCGGCTCCCTTCCGGAAGGGAGCCGTCCGGGCGTGCTCCGGGGCCGGTACGGAGCGGTACGCAGTGGTACGGGCTAGCCTGAATCCGGCATACCGGCGTCATCGACGCCCCTGACGTACCGTGAAATGGCCACGTCAGGCATCGCACGCGGCAACCGGCACGGAAGGGGTGCGCAATGGCATCGGGCGCGCCCAGGGTCTTCGTCTCGCACCTCTCCGGAGTTCCGGTCTTCGACCCCAACGGCGACCAGGTCGGCCGGGTCCGCGACCTGGTCGCGATGCTGCGCGTCGGCGGCCGGCCGCCCCGGCTGCTCGGCATGGTGGTGGAGGTGGTCAGCCGCCGGCGCATCTTCCTGCCGATGACCCGGGTGACGGGCGTGGAGTCCGGCCAGGTCATCACCACCGGCGTGGTCAACATGCGCCGCTTCGAGCAGCGCCCCACCGAGCGCCTGGTGCTCGGGGAGTTCCTGGACCGGCGGGTGCGGCTCTCGGAGTCCGGCGAGGAGGTCACCGTCCTCGACGTGGCCATCCACCAGCTGCCGGCCCGCCGCGACTGGGAGATCGACAAGTACTTCGTCCGCAAGGGGCGCGGCGGTGCGCTGCGCCGCAAGGGCGAGACGCTGACCGTCGACTGGTCGGCGGTCAGCGGCTTCGCGCTGGAGGAGCACGGGCAGGGCGCCGAGAACCTGGTCGCCACCTTCGAACGGCTGCGTCCCGCCGACGTCGCCAACGCGTTGCACCATCTGACGCCCAAGCGCCGGGCGGAGGTGGCCGCCGCCCTCGACGACGACCGGCTCGCCGACGTGCTGGAGGAGCTGCCGGAGGACGACCAGGTGGAGATCCTCGGCAAGCTGAAGGAGGAGCGCGCGGCGGACGTGCTGGAGGCGATGGACCCGGACGACGCGGCGGACCTCCTCTCCGAGCTGCCCGAGGAGGACAAGGAGCGGCTGCTGACGCTGATGCGCCCGGACGACGCGGCCGACGTGCGGCGGCTGATGAGTTACGAGGACCGGACGGCGGGCGGTCTGATGACGACCGAGCCGATCGTGCTGCGCCCGGACGCCACCGTCGCGGACGCGCTCGCCCGGGTGCGGCAGTCGGACCTCTCCCCCGCGCTCGCCGCCCAGGTGTACGTGTGCCGGTCGCCCGACGAGACGCCCACCGGCAAGTACCTCGGCACCGTCCACTTCCAGCGGCTGCTGCGGGACCCGCCGTTCGCGCTGGTCAGCTCGATCGTGGACAGCGACCTCGTGCCGCTGCCGCCGCACACCCCGCTGGCGGTGGTCACCAGCTATCTGGCCGCGTACAACCTGGTCTCGGTGCCCGTGGTGGACGAGAGCGGCTCGCTGCTGGGCGCGGTGACCGTCGACGACGTGCTGGACCACCTGCTGCCGGAGGACTGGCGGGAGACCGACTTCCACGGCGAGGAGGGGATCGCCCGTGGCCGCTGAGGAGCGTGCGAAGGCGGCGTCCACCGGTTCGTCCGGGATGGTGCGCCCGCCCAGGTTCCGGCTGGACCAGCCGAAGTCCCCGCGCCGACGGCTCCTTCCGGAGTACGACCCCGAGGCGTTCGGCCGGTTCTCGGAACGGATCGCCCGTTTCCTGGGCACCGGGCGGTTCATCGTCTGGATGACGCTGATCATCGTCGTCTGGGTGCTCTGGAACATCTTCGCGCCGACCGCGCTGCGGTTCGACGAGTATCCGTTCATCTTCCTGACGCTGATGCTCTCGCTCCAGGCCTCGTACGCGGCGCCGCTGATCCTGCTCGCGCAGAACCGGCAGGACGACCGGGACCGGGTCACCCACGAGCAGGACCGCAAGCAGAACGAGCGGTCCATCGCCGACACCGAGTTCCTCACCCGGGAGATCGCGGCGCTGCGGATGGGGCTCGGCGAGGTCGCCACCCGCGACTGGATCCGCTCGGAGCTGGAGGACCTCATGCGGGACCTGGAGGACCGGCGCGTCCTCCTCCCGTACGAGAGTGACGAAGGCGACCGCTGAGGGGCTGCCCGCGCGTAGCGTCGCGCGCCGTAACATCGTCGTATGGCTACGGAAGACGCGGTGCGTGAAGCACTGGCGACAGTGAACGACCCGGAGATCCACCGCCCGATCACCGAACTCGGCATGGTGAAATCGGTCGAGATCGATCCTGACGGTGTGGTGGCTGTCACGGTGTACCTCACGGTCTCCGGCTGCCCGATGCGCGAGACCATCACCAGGAACGTGACCGACGCGGTCGCCGCGGTGGAGGGCGTCTCGCGGGTCGAGGTCACCCTCGACGTGATGAGCGACGAGCAGCGCAAGGAGCTGGCGGGCGCGCTGCGCGGCGGCACCGCCGAGCGCGAGGTGCCCTTCGCCAAGCCCGGTTCGCTCACCCGTGTCTACGCGGTCGCGTCCGGCAAGGGCGGCGTCGGCAAGTCCTCGGTGACGGTCAACCTCGCGGCGGCGATGGCGGCCGACGGACTCAAGGTCGGCGTCGTGGACGCGGACATCTACGGCCACAGCGTGCCCCGCATGCTCGGCGCGGACGGCCGGCCCACCCAGGTCGAGAACATGATCATGCCGCCGTCGGCACACGGCGTGAAGGTCATCTCCATCGGCATGTTCACCCCGGGCAACGCCCCGGTGGTCTGGCGCGGCCCGATGCTGCACCGCGCGCTCCAGCAGTTCCTCGCCGACGTCTACTGGGGCGACCTCGACGTCCTCCTGCTCGACCTGCCGCCGGGCACGGGTGACATCGCGATCTCGGTCGCGCAGCTCGTGCCGAACGCCGAGATCCTCGTCGTCACCACCCCGCAGCAGGCGGCGGCCGAGGTCGCCGAGCGGGCCGGTTCGATCGCGGTGCAGACGCACCAGAAGATCGCCGGCGTCGTGGAGAACATGTCGGGCATGCCGTGCCCGCACTGCGACGAGATGGTCGACGTGTTCGGCAGCGGCGGCGGGCAGCGGGTGGCCGACGGTCTGACGAAGACGGTCGGCGCCGAGGTGCCGGTGCTCGGCTCGATCCCGATCGACGTACGGCTCCGTGAGGGCGGCGACGAGGGCAAGCCGGTCGTGCTCTCCGACCCGGACTCCCCGGCGGGCCGGGCGCTGCGCTCGATCGCGGAGAAGCTGGGGGGCCGTCAGCGCGGCCTGTCCGGCATGTCGCTGGGCATCACCCCGCGCAACAAGTTCTGAGACGGCCGAGGAGCCGGGCGGTCCGTTCTCCGCGGACCGCCCGGCTCCTCCGTCGTGATGCGTACGGCTCAGGCGGCGTAGGCGGCGACGTCCTCGACGGCCGAGAAGCCGAGCCCGTACGCGCTCATCCCCCGCCCGTACGCACCGAGGTGCACGCCCTTCGCGGACCCGGCCAGCACCCAGCCGAACTCGGACTCGCGGTAGTGGAACTCGACCGGCACGCCGTCCACCGGCAGCGAGAGCGTCGACCAGGGGGCCTCGTCCAGCTCGTCGGCGAGCTCGAACGCGATCTCGGTCTGCTGGTCGAGCCAGTCGTCCCGCAGGCCGTGGTCGAGCTGCTGCGGCCAGGTGCAGGCGAGCAGACCGGAGCCGGCCAGCCAGGCCGCCGTGGACACCGTGGTGGCCTCCAGCGTCCCGGTGCCGTCACCGCTGCCGCGTACGGGGCTGCTGGCCACGGTCACCACGACGGCGAACCGCTCCTTCTCGGGGCCCGCGTCGGGGCGTGCCAGCGGCTCGTCGCCGTGGCCGATCGCACCGTGCTGGACGGTGCCGTCCGCCGCCCTGCCGACCGGGGTCAGCCGGCGCGGACCGGTGAACGCCTCGTCCAGCGCGTACCAGGGGAAGGACGCCTGCAGATAGCCGTCGACGACCGCAGGCCGGGCCGAGGGCACCCCCTCCGCCGCCGCGGTGTCCGTGCTGGGCGCGCCATCCGTGTCAACCCGACTCGTGGTCTCCATCTGCCCGGCCGCCTCCTCGATCTCAGATCCGGAGCGGCCCGCCCCCCGCGGGCTCGGGCATCCTCGCAACCGGACAGATGGAGAATAGCCATACCGTCCGGACGAGCTGGGATTGACGGGTCTCAGGTGGCGTCGGCGTCGAACGGCGGACGGTCGTCCTGAACGGCCGGAGCGGCCTTCTTCAGGGGGTCCGCCTTCGTCAGGGGGTCGGCTTTCGCCAGGGTGTCGGCGGCGGGGGACTTCGTCAGCGCGCCGGCGTCGGAACCGGCCGAGGCCACCGTCGCCGCCGCCGCGGAGGCCACGCTCTCGCGGCCGTGCACGGCGTCGGTCATGTCGGTGATCTCCTTGCGGAGGTCGAAGCTCTCGCGGATCTCCTTGAGCCCGAGATCGTCCTCGCCGTCCATCAGCTGCTTGCGGATGAACGTCTTCGGGTTCAGGTCCTCGAACTCGAAGTCCTTGAACTGCGGTCCCAGCTCGGAGCGGATGTCCTCCTTGGCACTGTCCGAGAACTCGCGGATCTTGCGGATCGTGCGCGTGACGTCCTGGATGACCTTCGGCAGCTTGTCCGGGCCGAAGACCAGGACGGCGAGAATCCCGAGAGTAAGCAGCTCAAGTGCGCCTATGTCGTTGAACACTTTGCCGCTCCTCGTGTGCTCCGCGTGTTCGTCGCGTGGTCTCCCACCGGCACGGCCGGAAAGTCCGGCCGTGCAAACGGTACCTGGCCAAGCTGTACGGACGGTACCTCGCGTGGACGTTCAGGTGCCGGTCACGGACCCCAGGGTCAAAGTCATGGACAGCTCTTTACCCCCGCGTGTGAGCTTCAGGTCGAGCCGGTCGCCGGGGCGGTGGGCGCGGATCTTCACGATGAGCTCCTCGCCGTTGTGGACGCGTACGCCGTCCACCGCCGTGATGACGTCGCCCGGCCGGATGCCCGCCAGGTCGCCGGGGCCGCCCTCGGTGACGGCGGCGGAACCGCCCTCGCGCCCGGTGTCCACCTTCGCGCCGTCGCCCAGGTACTCCATGTCGAGGGTGACGCCGATGACCGGGTGGGTGGCCTTGCCGGTGTTGATGAGCTCCTCGGCGACGCGCTTGCCCTGGTTGATCGGTATGGCGAAGCCGAGGCCGATCGAGCCCGCCTGGGCGCCTGTCTCGGCCGCGCCGGTGTCGGCGGCGCGGATGGCGCTGTTGATGCCGATCACCTGCGCCCGGGCGTCGAGGAGCGGGCCGCCGGAGTTGCCGGGGTTGATCGGCGCGTCGGTCTGGAGGGCGTCGACGTAGCTGACGTCGGTGGAGCCGGCCGCCTCGCCGCCCGAGGTGATCGGGCGCTGCTTGGCGCTGATGATCCCGGAGGTGACGGTGTTCGACAGGTCGTACGGGGCGCCGATGGCCACCACCGGGTCGCCGACCTCGACGTTGTCGGAGTTTCCGAGCGCCAGCGGCCTCAGTCCGGAGACCCCGCTGACCTTGACCACGGCCAGGTCGTAGCCGCTGTCCGTGCCGACCACCTCGGCGCTCGCGCTCTCGCCGCCGCTGAACGTCACGGTGATGTCGCCGGACGAACCGGCGGGCGCGACGACGTGGTTGTTGGTGAGGATGTGGCCCTGGTCGTCGAGGACGAACCCGGTGCCCGTGCCGAATTCCTCGCTGCCGCTGACGTGCAGGGTGACCACGCCCGGCAGGGCGCTCGCGGCGATCCCGGCGACGCTGTCCGGTGCCCGGCCCGCGGGCACACCCTCGGCCTGCGGGAGGTGCACGGTGGTGAGGCCGCCGTTCCGTTCGACGTACGCGCCGACCCCGCCGCCGACGGCGCCCGCGACCAGCGCGAGGAGTACGGCCCCGACGAGCAGCGACCCGCGCCGCCCGCCCGGGCGCCCCGCCGCCGGGATGACCCCGGAGTTCCCCGGGACGGTACGGAGCAGCGGCTGCCGCGGGGAACCCGCGGCCCACGGGTCGTAGTGCTGCCAGGGCGTGCCGGGGGCCGCCGCGAACGTCGTGGTGGGGGCCGTGGGGGCCGTGTGTGCCGTGGGCGTCGCGTACACCGGCGGTACGGGGGTGCCGTGCGCCGGGGTCGTGGCGGGGTGCTGGACCGGCGGGGCGGGCGCCCAGGGGCCGGGGCCGCCGTAGGGCGGGGTGCCGTACTCGTCGGGCTCGTGCAGCGGGCATGCGGCGCCGGGGGTACGGGGCCCGGGGACCTCCGGAACGGCGGGCGCGGGTGCGTCGGCGACCGGCGCGGGGCCGTCCACGACCGGCACGGGTGCGTCGGCGACCGGCACGGGTGCGGGCTCCGGAGCGAGGGGGGCGGGTCCCGTAGCGGGGCGGCTCCACCACTTCGGTTTCGGTCCGGTGGGCTTTCCCTCGTCCATACTCTCCCCGCACATGGCCTCCGCACGCCCTCCCCGGAGCGCTCCGACCGGAATTCAACCAGGTTTTGGGCGGGTCCAGCGGCGACGGCGGGGAGTGGGCCGGGGGGGGGCCTGTCGGCGCGGGCCCCCCGGGGGATGCCGGTCCCGCGCCGGGCGTGACCGGCGCGGGGGAGTTCAGCGCAGCGCCTGCTGCGGTGACGGCAGGGCCGAGAGCGGCGTGGTGGAGGCGGACGGGGACGGGGCGGCGGACGACGCCGGGGCCGATGGGGACGGGGCTGCGGTGGCGGACGCGGTGGCCCTCGGCTGGGCGGCCGCGGCGGGGAAGAGCGGCGCGAGGAGCGGGGACGCCGTGCTGGGGCATATCAGCGAGGCCAGCGAGATCTTCCGCGTCGGCTGCGGGTACTCCCGCCCGGTCCCGAGGAGGGTTCCCGCGCCGGTGCCGGACAGGGCCGGCGAGGTGGCGGTGGTGAGCCCGGCCGGTGCGGAGGACGCCGCGAAGTTCGAGGTGATGCCGGACCGGTCCTCCACGGAGAGGGCGCCGCCCTGGGAACTGCCCCGGCTGGCCGAGGCGATTCCGCTCGCCGCGCGTTCGTCGGCGTCGAGCGGGGTCGCCGCGGACCCGGAGCCCTCGGCACGCAGCGAAACGTCGAACGCGTCGTCCACCGGGATGGCGCCGCCCAGGGCGATCGCCGCCAGCGAGACGGCGCTGGCGGCCGCGAACGCGAACCGGCGGGCGCGCCACGGGGAGCGGTCGGCCTCGCGGGCCACCTCGTGTATGCGGAAGCCGGAACCGGCGGCGCCGCCGGGCAGCACGGAGCCCGCTCCGTGCGCGGCGGGGAGGTAGCCGAAGCCGTCCAGCGGCGAGGGGCCCCGCTCCGTCCGCCGGCCGCCGGGGCCGCCGGAGGGCCGGCCCGGGAGGCGGTAGTCGTCGGCCGGTCGCCCGTCGGGGCCGAAGGGCCCGCGCGGGAATCCGTCGTCGGCGCCGGGACCCGTGCCCCCGGGGAGACCCTGGAGGCGGGCGAGGAAACCCTCGCTGGGTGAGGGGGGAGCCGTCTGCGCGAACACGGACTTGACCCGCCGTTGGGCATCGGCCTCCGCCTTGCAGCGGGCGCAGGTGGCGAGGTGGGCCAGGACGCGTTCGCGGGCGTCGTGCTTGAGCTCGCCGTCGACCAGGGCGGCGAGCCGGTCCCCCAAGTGCTGCTCGGCAGGGGTGGGGCCTGTGGGGGTCACGTCGTTCCGCCCTCCCCCGCGAGGACCGCGCCCGCCAGGGAGCGCTGTTCGGCGCGGGCTTCGGGAGACCGGTGCTTGAGCGCCTTGCGCAGATGCGAACGGCCTCGGTGGATGCGGCTGCGCACGGTGCCCAGCTTGACGCCGAGGGTGGCCGCGATCTCCTCGTAGCTCAGTCCCTCGATGTCGCAGAGCACCACGGCGGCACGGAATTCGGGCGCGAGGGTGTCCAGCGCCTGCTGCACGTCCGCGTCGAAGTGGGTGTCGTTGAACGCCTGCTGCGGCGACGGCTCACGGCTGGGCAGCCGCTCGGCCGCGTCGTCCCCCAAGGAGTCGAAACGGATCCGCTGCTTGCGGCGCACCATGTCGAGGAAGAGGTTGGTGGTGATGCGGTGCAGCCAGCCCTCGAAGGTGCCGGGAGTGTAGGTCGACAGCGACCGGAAGACGCGGACGAACACCTCTTGGGTGAGGTCCTCCGCGTCGTGCTGGTTGCCCGTCAGCCGGTACGCGAGTCGGTACACGCGACCGCTGTGGGTGCTGACGATCTCTTCCCATGAGGGCGGGGTCCACGCCGGGGATTCCGTGTCGGAGGCGAAGGTCGCGGTCGTTGCGGAATCGTTGGAAGAACGGTCAGCGTTGTTGGTCACGGATTTCGGCTCACCCGCCGACCTGAGAAAGCGCCGCAGCGCTCCTCCCCGATCCCCAGGCGCAGCCGCACCTCCCCTGTCGGCTCTGGTGGTGTCCAGTGGAGCCCCTACCATAGCCACCTCGCCCGTTAGCTCCGTATAAGCCTTTTTCGGAGGGGCCGGGCCATGCCCGGGGCCTGCTCTCGCCGGTCCGGCGGGCCCGATCCGCGGGCCTCCTTCCGGCGCTTTCCCCTCTCCCTCCCCAACGTCCGGTCCCATCTGCGGGTTCCCCTGCGCAGCGGATACAGTCACCGTTGCGCCAACTACGGGGACAGGAGAGGGTCATTACCGCCAACCGGCAGACGAGCTGGGCGTTCGCCGACGCCTTTGTCCCCGAGGACGAGGCTCTGTACCTGGCCCGCGAGCGGTCCAGGTCGTTCGGGATCCGCTCCGTCTCCCCCGGCACGGGTGCCGCACTGCGGCTGCTCGCCGCCGCGGCGGACGCCAAAGCGGTGGCGGAAATCGGCACCGGTACGGGCGTGTCCGGCATCTACCTGCTGAACGGGATGCGCCCGGACGGGGTGCTGACCACGGTCGATCCCGAGCCGGAGCGTCAGCAGTTCGCCCGTGAGGCGTTCCGCTCCGCCGGCTTCGCCACCAACCGGTCCCGTTTCATCCCCGGCCGCGCGCTGGACGTGCTGCCGCGCCTCGCGGACGGCGGGTACGACCTCGTCTTCTGCGACGGCGACCGGCTGGAGAGCCTGGAGTACCTGGCCGAATCGTTGCGTCTGCTCCGCCGGGGCGGTGTCGTCTGCTTCGAGGGGGTCTTCGCGGACGGCCGTACGGTCGACGCGGCGGCCCAGCCCGCGGAGGTCCAGCGCATCCGGGAGCTGCTGCGGGCGGTCCGGGAGAGCCAGGAGCTGATGTCCACGCTGCTGCCGGTCGGCGACGGGCTGCTCTGCGCGGTCCGCCGCGGCTGACCGCTCCGGACCGGGCCGGAAGCCGCTCACCGTCGCGTACCGCGCGCCCCTTTCGCATGCGGCCCCGGTCCCGGACACGCTTCTGCCCCGGCACGGGAACCCGTGCCGGGGCAGAAGTGAAGTGTGGGCGCGCAGAGGGTCAGCCGACAACCTTCTTGAGTGCGTCGCCGAGCGCGTCTGCCTCGTCCGGAGTCAGCTCGACAACAAGCCGACCGCCGCCTTCGAGCGGAACGCGCATGACGATGCCCCGCCCCTCCTTTGTCACCTCGAGCGGGCCGTCGCCCGTCCGCGGCTTCATGGCCGCCATGCTCGTTCCCCTTCCTGAAACCAGCTCAATCGCAACCGGCGGCCCCATGACAGGCGCTGCCTCACCGGCATCGAACACATTGCTTCCAGGTCATTATCCCGCATGCGACACCCCGATGACCAACATCGATCGGCATCGCTTGCGCAACGCACACCACCAAAACCACCCAATTCGGCGATCCGGCTGCGATACTTCGCCCCCTCGCGGCCCGAGGTGAGAGCCAATCGTTAGACGCAGGTCACATGTCGGCCCGGCGGGGCGTCGGCCATGCTTGCCTGGCGAAGCACCGAACCTGGACAGCGAGGGGACACCACCATGGCCGAGGAACTGGCGAGCACCGTGCTCTACGAGGTGAGCGACGGGCTGGCGACGATCACCCTCAACCGGCCGGACGCGATGAACGCCATGAACACGGCGGCCAAGGTCGCCCTGCGGGACGCGCTGCGCGCCGCCGCCGGCGACTCCTCGGTGCGCGCCGTCCTCCTCACGGCCACCGGGCGCGCCTTCTGCGTCGGCCAGGACCTGAAGGAGCACATCGCCTCGCTGGCGGCCGCGCGGGAGGAGGGCGGCGGCAACGCGCTGAGCACGGTGAGCGAGCACTACAACCCGATCGTGCGCGCCATCACGGAGATGGAGAAGCCGGTCGTGGCGGGGGTGAACGGGGTCGCCGCCGGGGCGGGCTTCGGCTTCGCGCTCGCCGCCGACTACCGGGTGGTCGCCGACACCGCCTCGTTCAACACCTCGTTCGCGGGGGTCGCGCTGACCGCCGACTCCGGGATGTCCTGGACGCTGCCCCGGCTGATCGGGCCGAGCCGCGCCGCGGACCTGCTGCTCTTCCCCCGGTCGATCACGGCGGCCGAGGCGTACGCGCTGGGGCTGGTCAACCGGGTCGTCCCGGCGGCCGGCCTGGCGGCCGAGGCCGCGTCGGTGGCGCGCGCGCTGGCGGACGGGCCGACCGTGGCCTACGCGGCGCTGAAGGCGTCGATGGCGTACGGCGCCGGGCACACCCTGGCCGAGACGCTGGAGAAGGAGGACGAACTCCAGACGAAGGCGGGCGCCTCGCAGGACCACACCATCGCGGTGAAGGCGTTCCTCGCCAAGGAGCAGCCGCGGTACCTCGGGAAGTGAGGCCGGTTCCGGCCGCCGCGTGCCGAGCGGCCGGAGGGCCGGTGTCAGCCGGTGGCGCCCCGCGCCACGCAGTCGGCGAGGTGGTCGTCCACCAGGCCGCACGCCTGCATCAGGGCGTGGGCGGTGGTCGGGCCGACAAAGCGTACGGACCGCTTCTTCAGCGCCTTGGCGAGCGCGGTGGACTCCGGTGTGACGGCCGCCACGTCCCCGAGCTTCCTGGGGGCGGCCCGGGTGTCCGGGTCGGGGGCGTACGACCAGATCAGCTCGTCCAGCTCGCCGGGGGCCCACTCCGCGAGCACCCGGGCGTTGGCGAGGGTGGCGTCGATCTTGGCGCGGTTGCGGATGATGCCGGCGTCGGCGAGGAGGCGCTCCTTGTCGGTGTCGGTGAACCGCGCGACCTCGGCGATGGCGAACCCGGCGAAGGCGGTGCGGAAGCCCTCCCGGCGGCGCAGGATCGTCAGCCAGGAGAGGCCGGACTGGAACGCCTCCAGGCAGAGTCGTTCGAAGAGGGCGTCGTCGCCGTGGACCGGCCGGCCCCACTCGGTGTCGTGGTAGGCGAGGTAGTCCTCGGTGCTGAGGCCCCAGGGGCAGCGCAGCCTGCCGTCCGGGCCCGGTTCGGCTCCGCCGCTCATGAGGTCTCTCCGTCTTCGTCGCCGGGCTTCCGGTCGGTGGCCCGCTTGTGGAGGTCGGTGCCGGGCGCGCCCTGCGCGAGGGCTCCGGCGAGCGCCGACTCCAGGTCGGCGATCCGGGCGTCGCGCTCGGCCAGTTCGGCCGCGACCCGGTCGAGCGCCTCGTCGACGTCGGCCATGCGGTAGCCGCGTACGGCCATCGGCAGCCGGAGGTGCTCCATGTCGGCGGTGACCAGGGGCCGGGTCACCGGCAACGGGTCGGTGGGGAACTCGGGCGCGGTGTCCTGGAGCACCGTGCGGTCGCCCCCACCGACCACGGCAAGGGTGACCGCGGCGACGACCACGACCATCGCGAGCAGCAGGAACAAGAACACGTGCGCCTCCCCAGAGGGCGGGAATCAGTCCGGGTCGATCGTGCCATGCGGCAGTGACGGCAGAGCCCGACGGTTAGGGTCTCTCGTCTGGATCATGCCGCATCGGGGCGGTCGGGGTGCGGGGTCCGGTGCAAGCGATCTACGAGGAGGAACACGGGATGCGAAGCGGTCCACTCAGGCTGGGACGGCGGGAATTCGGCCCGCACGAACCGGTGATCATGGCAATCGTGAACCGGACCCCCGACTCCTTCTACGACCAGGGCGCCACGTTCCGGGACGAGCCGGCGCTCGCCCGGGTCGAGCAGGCGGTCGCGGAGGGCGCCGCCATCATCGACATCGGTGGCGTGAAGGCGGGACCGGGCGAGGAGGTGTCCGCCGAGGAGGAGGCGCGGCGCACGGTCGGGTTCGTCGCGGAGGTCCGCCGCCGCCACCCGGACGTGGTGATCAGCGTGGACACCTGGCGGCACGACGTGGGCGAGGCGGTGTGCGAGGCCGGCGCCGACGTGCTGAACGACGCGTGGGGCGGGGTGGACCCGAAGCTGGCGGAGGTCGCGGCCAGGTACGGGGCGGGTCTGGTCTGCACCCACGCGGGCGGCGCGGAGCCGCGTACCCGCCCGCACCGGGTCGAGTACGAGGACGTGATGGCGGACATCCTGCGGGTCACCCTGGGGCTGGCCGAGCGGGCGGTGGAGCTGGGGGTGCGGCGGGACGGGATCATGATCGATCCCGGTCACGACTTCGGGAAGAACACCCGGCACTCGCTGGAGGCCACCCGGCGCCTCGACGAGATGACGGCGACCGGCTGGCCGGTGCTGGTCTCGCTCTCCAACAAGGACTTCGTCGGCGAGACGCTGGACCGCCCGGTGAAGGAGCGGGTGATCGGGACGCTGGCGACCACGGCGGTCTCGGCGTGGCTGGGGGCCCAGGTGTACCGGGTGCACGAGGTGGCGGAGACCCGGCAGGTGCTGGACATGGTCGCGTCGATCGCAGGCCACCGGCCGCCCGCGGTGGCCCGGCGCGGGCTCGCGTAGCGCGCCGGGGCCCGGTCACCCGGCCCGGACGGGCCGGGTGACCGGTGGCGTACGACAACCGGTGGCGAGAAGGGAAGGGGAGGGCCTACCGGCCGACCTCCTTCGTCACCAGGGCCACCGCCTCGTCCACGTCGTCGGTGACGTGGAAGAGCAGCAGGTCCTTCTCGGAGGCCTTGCCCTGGGCGACCACGGTGTTCCGGAGCCAGTCGACGAGACCGCTCCAGTAGGCGGAGCCGAAGAGCACGATCGGGAACCGGGTGACCTTGCCGGTCTGCACGAGGGTCAGTGCCTCGAAGAGTTCGTCCAGGGTGCCGAGGCCGCCGGGGAGGACGACGAAGCCCTGGGCGTACTTCACGAACATCGTCTTGCGGACGAAGAAGTAGCGGAAGTTGACGCCGATGTCGACGTGCGGGTTCAGCCCGGACTCGAACGGCAGCTCGATGCCGAGTCCGACCGAGATCCCCTTCGCCTCCCTGGCACCCTTGTTGGCGGCCTCCATCGCGCCGGGGCCGCCGCCGGTGATGACGGCGAAGCCCGCGTCGACGAGCGCCCGGCCGATGCGTACCCCGGCGTCGTACTCCGGGGTGTCCGCCGCGGTGCGGGCGGAGCCGAAGACGCTGATCGCGCTGGGCAGCTCGGCGAGCGCCCCGAACCCCTCGACGAACTCGGACTGGATGCGCATGACCCGCCAGGGGTCGGTGTGCACCCATTCCGAGTCGTCCTCGGAGTCCAGCAGCCGCTGATCGGTCGTGCCGGGCTGTACCTGCTCCCTGCGGCGCAGCACCGGGCCGAGCCGCTGCTCCTCGGGCCTGACCGCTCCCTCGGGGATCTCCTGGCCCACTGCGTTCTCGGGGTTCTCTGGAATGCGCCCGTCCTCCGGGTTGCCCATGACCTGCTCCCTCCACCGACCTGCGTTGTGGCTGTTCCCGTCAGCGTAGATCCATGGAGGTTACGGGCGGGGTAATGCCGTGGGTCAGCTGGTGAGCCAGGAGCGCAGGCGCTCCTCGCAGTGGGTGATCCGTTCGGTCGCCACGTGTTCGTCGCGCTTGTGGGCGTAGAGCGCGTCTCCGGGACCGTAGTTGACGGCGGGGACGCCGAGGTCGCCGAAGCGGGAGACGTCGGTCCAGCCGAACTTGGGCTGGGCGGTGCCGCCGACGGCCGCCATGAACGCCTTCGCCGCCGGGTGCGAGAGGCCCGGCATGGCGGCGGTGGAGTGGTCGTCCACCGTGAACTCGGTGACCGGGCAGCCGGCGAAGACCTCGCGGACGTGCGCGAGGGCCTCCTCGGCGGTGCGGTCGGGGGCGTAGCGGTAGTTGACGGTGACGGTGCAGGCGTCCGGGATCACGTTGGAGGCGACGCCGCCCTCGATCTTCACCGCGTTGAGGCCCTCGCGGTATTCGAGGCCGTCGATGACCGGGCGGCGCGGTTCGTACGCGGCGAGCGCCGCGAGGATCGGGGTGGCGGCGTGGATGGCGTTGGACCCCATCCAGCTGCGGGCGGAGTGGGCGCGTTCGCCCTCGGTGTGCAGGATGACGCGGAGCGTGCCCTGGCAGCCGCCCTCGACCTGGGCGTCGGAGGGTTCCAGGAGGACGGCGAAGTCGCCTTCCAGCCAGTCGGGGTGGGCCTCGGCGACGTGGCCGAGGCCGTTGAGGTGGGCGGCGACCTCTTCGTTGTCGTAGAAGACGAAGGTCAGGTCGCGGTTGGGCTCGGGGACGGTCGCGGCGATCCGCAGCTGGACGGCGACCCCGGACTTCATGTCGGAGGTGCCGCAGCCCCAGAGGATGCCGTTCTCGTCGAGGCGGGAGGGCACGTTGCCGGCGATCGGCACGGTGTCGATGTGACCGGCCAGGACCACGCGTTCGGGGTGGCCGAGGTGGGTGCGGGCGACCACGTTGTTGCCGTGCCGGTCCACGGTCAGGTGCGGCAGTGTGCGCAGCGCCGCCTCGATGGCGTCCGCCAGGTCCTTCTCCTGTCCGCTCACCGACGGGAAGTCGACGAGCCGGGCGGTGAGTGCGGGTGCGTCCAGAGCGAGGTCAAGCGTGCGTTCGGCCATGGCTCCGACCCTATTACTCCGGCGGGCCCGGCCTCGCCGGGGGACGGCGGGGAGACTCCGGGGACGCACCGGCGGAATCCCGGGGAGACGCCGGGCGGACATCGGGGGCGTTCCGGGCGGGAGTTCTGGTGGCAGCACGGATCTCGGCCCCGCCCGTACCCTCCAGTACGGTATGCCCGTGCCCCGGACGACGCTCTCCTCCCCCACCGGCCGCCGCTCCGGCCGCCGCCGCCTCTACCAGGTGCTGGCGGCGTTCGTCGTGCTCGCGGCGCTGGCCGGTTATCTCGCGGTGCAGTACCTCTCCGGCAGCAAGGACCTGCTGACCGGCTGCGAGGTGCGCTACGACGACGGCACGAAGGACGCCGAGGAGCGTACGTACGAGATGGGCGCCGACCAGGCCGCCAGTGCGGCGACGATCGCCGCCGTGGGGGCCGCGCGCGGGATGCCGGAGCGGGCCGTGGCCATCGCGCTGGCGACCGCGATACAGGAGTCGCAGCTGCGCAACATCGACTACGGCGACCGGGACTCCCTCGGCCTCTTCCAGCAGCGCCCCTCGCAGGGCTGGGGCACCGCCGAGCAGATCCAGGACCCGGTGTACGCGTCCGGGAAGTTCTACGAGCACCTCGCGAAGATCAGCGGCTACCAGGACCTGCCGCTGACGGAGGCCGCGCAGCGCGTGCAGCGCAGCGGTTACCCGGAGGCGTACGCGCAGCACGAGCCGGACGCGATACTGCTGGCGTCCACGCTGACCGGGCGGATGCCCGCCGCGCTGAACTGCGCGGCGCCGGTCACCGCGACGGCCGCCGCGCCGGGCGATCCGGACCGGCTCCGCACCGAGCTGGTACGGGACTTCGGCACGGGGGTCCTGCCGGCCGAGGAGTCCGCGGGTCCGGCGGCGACGCGCACGGTCGCGGTGCCGGTTCCGGAGCCCGCGGCGGGCGGGGCGGAGACGACGGACGGGGCCGGGGCTGCCGACGGGGCCGGCAAGGCCGACGCCTCCGCGGTGACGACGGGGGCGCGGCGGGGCTGGTCGCTGGCGCTCTGGGCGGTCGCCCGCTCCGGCGAACTCGGCATCGACGAGATCCACTACGCGGGCCGGGTGTGGACCCCGGGCACCGGATGGCGCACGGATGCGGCAGGATCGAAGGAAGCGACGAAACCGGCGGATGCGGGAGATTCAGACACCGGCGAGGTCCGGATGCGCCTCGCACAGTAGCGCGGCCGGTCCCCCGCAGGGGCCATCCCGGGCACCTGCCGCCGGGTCGCCCGCGTACCGGCCGGGAGTGCTCGGCGGACCTCCCGTTTCCGTTGCGGCACAAGGGAAGTGACGGTACTCCGCACGGCCCGGACCTCCGTGCCCGGACCATGCGTCCGGGGTGCGGATAATCCGACGCATTGCCGACTCTTTACCTCGGCGCACCGCAACCTCCCCCGCCCCCGACGCAGTTGATCAGTCCGTCCGGAACGCCGGACGAGCACTGCTGGACTTCCCGCCGAAGGAGCATCATGTCCCTCCCCCTGACCCGCCGTATCGCCCGCGCCGCCCTGCTGATCGCCGCCGCCGCTCCGGTGATCGGCGCGGCCGGTGCCGCGAACGCCGCGGGTCTCCCGCAGACGCCGGACCTGGGCGGCCTGACCAAGCTGGACAGCACGCACCTGAGCAGCACCCTCGACAGCACCGCCCAGCAGGGCGCGAAGACGCTGAACGAGACGGGCGGCAAGCTGGTCGGCACGGCCGTCCCGGTCGCCGCGAAGACGGTGAACCAGGCGGGCGAGCTGGTGGCTCCCGAGGCCAAGGACAAGGCCGGCAAGACCACTGGCCAGACGGCCGAGGTGCTCGGTGGCGCCGCCAACAAGGCGACCGGCGGCTCGCTTCCGGTCGAGCGTCTCGCGGGGGCCCTGCCGCTCGGCGGCTGAACCGGCCGCGTACCCGCAGGAGACGAAGCCGAGGGGCCATGGGACCGAGTCCCATGGCCCCTCGGCGTTGTCGGGCCGTCACGTGGTTCAGGCGGTCAGCCGCTTCACGGCCGCCACGACCCGCTCGTCGGTCGCCGTGAACGCGACCCGCACGAAGCGGTCTCCGGCCGGGCCGTAGAACTCGCCGGGCGCCACGAGGATGCCGAGTCCGGCCAGGTACGCCACGGTGTCCCAGCAGGGTTCGTCGCGGGTCACCCAGAGGTAGAGGCTCGCCTCGCTGTGCTCGACGCGGAAGCCGTGGCCCTCCAGGGCCGTACGCAGCGCCGCGCGCCGGTCGGCGTAGCGGGCGCGCTGTTCGGCCACGTGGGTGTCGTCGGCGAGGGCCGCCGCGGTGGCCGCCTGCACCGGGGCGGGGGTCATCATGCCGCCGTGCTTGCGGATCTGGAGCAGTTCGCCGAGGACGGCCGGGTCGCCCGCGATGAACGCCGCCCGGTATCCGGCCAGGTTGGACCGCTTGGAGAGCGAATGGACGGCGACGAGGCCGTCGAACGAGCCGCCGCTGACGTCCGGGTGGAGCACCGAGACCGGTTCGGCCTCCCAGCCGAGTTCCAGGTAGCACTCGTCGCTGACGACCAGGACGTCGTGGGCGCGGGCCCAGGCGACGATCCGGGTGAGTTCCTCGGCGGAGAGCACGCGACCGGTCGGGTTGGACGGGGAGTTCAGCCAGAGCAGCTTGAGTCCGGCCGGGTCGAGCGTGGTCGGGTCGTCGTAGGTGACGGCTTCCGCGCCGCAGAGCCGGGCGCCGATCTCGTACGTCGGGTAGGCGAGCGCCGGGAAGGCGACCTTGTCGCCGGGGCCCAGGCCGAGCTGGGTCGGCAGCCAGGCCACGAGCTCCTTGGAGCCGACGACCGGCAGGACGTGGTGGTGGGTGACGCCCGTCGCGCCGAGGCGCCGCTCCACCCAGCCGCTGAGCGCGTCCCGCAGTTCCGCCGTCCCCCAGACCGTCGGGTAGCCGGGGGTGTCGGCCGCTGCGGCGAGCGCTTCCTGGATCACCGCGGGCACCGGGTCGACGGGGGTGCCGATGGACAGGTCCACGATGCCGTCCGGGTGGGCTTCGGCGGTGGCCTTGTGGGGCGCGAGGCGGTCCCAGGGAAATTCCGGGAGACGGGAGGAGAGTGCTGCGGACACGGAACTCTGCTTTCTCGTACGGGCGAAAACACCTCGGTCCCGCACGGTGACGAGCCGTACGGGACCGGGCACCACATCTGCTGCCGCGTGGTGCTGGCTGCGGCGCGGCTGAGGCGGTCTGTTACTGGTTCTGAGGCGGCAGCGCGGCCACGAAGGCGTGGTCGCGCTCGATGAGCCCCAGCTTGGAAGCGCCACCGGGCGAGCCGAGGTCGTCGAAGAACTCGACGTTCGCCTTGTAGTAGTCCTTCCACTCCTCGGGGGTGTCGTCCTCGTAGAAGATGGCCTCGACCGGACAGACCGGCTCACAGGCTCCGCAGTCGACACACTCGTCCGGGTGGATGTACAAGGACCGCTGGCCCTCGTAGATGCAGTCGACGGGGCACTCTTCGATGCAGGCCTTGTCCTTTACGTCGACACAAGGCTGCGCGATGACGTAGGTCACGCTGTCGTTCCTCCTCGGTAGGGCGTTGGCTCTCGCGCGGGAGCGCGGCGTCGATGATGCCCTCACCTAGTATCTCCGTAGTTCAGCACGATCCGAACAGGAGGGGCGGTAGGAGCCGTGGAATTCACCGTCGGCGGACGCCTTGAGGTCCGTATTACCCAGGCTGATGTGGGAAAACGCGTGTCCGTCCGCCGTCGTTGTGAGGGTGGCGCCGAGGGCGCGGGGTTCACGGACACGGTCGGAGTTCTCACATCCTGGGACGCGGGCGTGCTCCGGATCACTCCCAGGAGCGGGCAGGGCGTCCACATCGCGGAATCCACGCTCGTCGCCGGCAAGGTCGTTCCCCCCGCCCCCGCACGCCGTCCCGGCCCCGCGGCCACGTTCGCGGAACTCACCCGGGTGACGGCCCGCGCCTGGCAGCCGGTGGAGAGCGCGGCGCTGGGCGAGTGGGAGCTGCGCGCCGCGAGCGGCTTCACCCGTCGCGCCAACTCGGTCCTGCCGCTGGGCGATCCGGGGATGCCGGTCGCCGACGCGCTGGCGCACGCGACGCGGTGGTACGCGGAGCGCGGCCTGCCCGCCTACGTCCAGGCCGGAACCGGGGCCGCCGACAGCCAGGAGGCGCTCTGCGCCGGGCTGGAGGAGCACGGCTGGCGGCGCGAGGTCTCCGCCGAGGTGCGGATCGCCGCGCTGGCCCCGCTCGGTGACCAGGATTCGGACATCTCCCGGGTGCTGCTCGACCGGACGGCCGACGCCCGGTGGCTGGAGCGCTACCACCGTGCGGGCCCGGACTCCGCTCCGATGCTCCGGGTGCTGACCCAGGGTCCGTCGGTCTGGTTCGCGACCGTGCCGGGCGACGATCCGGCGGGTGCGCCCGCCGCGATCGGCCGGTGCGTGGTGGACGGCCGGTGGGCCGGCTTCGGGGCGATAGAGGTGAATCCGGACCACCGGCGCCGGGGCCTCGCCACCACGGTGATGACCGCGCTGGCGCGTACGGCGCTGGCGGAGGGTGCCTCGGCGGCCTGGCTCCAGGTGGAGGAGGACAACGCCGGGGCGCTCGCCCTGTACGACCGGATGGGCTTCGTGACCCACCACCGGTACCACCACTTCCGTTCCGCGTAACGGCACGGGCGTTCGGAGCGGCGGAACAGGTGTCAGACATGGACCCCGTGGACGACGGATCGGCCTCCGAGGACTTCTCCTCGGCCGGACGGCGGGCGCGGTTCGCCGAGGAGGCCCGCTCCGAACGGCCCGATCTCGCGCTGCTCTGCCTGCTGGTGGGCGCGGAGGCGATGCCCGGGCCGCCGCCCGGCGACCCCGATCCGTACGGCATCGACGCGGCGCAGATCGAGCTGGACCGGCTGGCCGGCCTCCTCCCGCACGGCCTGGCCACCCCGCTGGACTGGGCGACGGCGCTGGGCGAACTGCTCGGCGGCCGCTACGGCTTCTGCGGCGCCTCCCCCGACTACCAGCGCCTGGAGTCGTCCCTCCTCCAGCAGGTGCTGCACCGTCGCCGGGGGCTGCCGATCCTGCTCTCCGTGGTGTGGATGGAGGTGGCGCGGCGGGCGGGCGCACCGGTCCACGGGGTCGCGCTGCCGGGCCATTTCGTGGTCGGTTTCGGCGATCCGGCCGAGCATGTGCTGGCCGATCCGTTCGCCGGGGGCGCGGTCCTGACAGGCGAGGACGCCGAGTTGATGGTGGCGGGCTCGACCGGGGTGCCGCTGCGCGGGTCGTTGCCGACGCCTGCCCGGCCGCAGGCGATCGTGCTGCGCATCCTCAACAACATCCGCGCCTGGGCCTCGGCCCGCCCCGAACGCTCCGACGTGGCGCTGTGGGCGGTCGAACTCTCGCTCCTGCTCCCCTCGCATCCGGCGCGCCTGCGGTACGAGCGCGCCCAGCTCCTCGTACAGCGCGGGGACTTCCTGCACGGGGCGTCGGAGATGGAGGAGTACGCGGACGTCATCGGCGGCATCGAGCCGGCGGCGGCGGAGTCGATACGGCGGGCGGCCCGGGCGGCCCGGGCCCGGCTGAACTGACCCGCCCGACGGCCCGCCGCGCGTCGGCGGCCGGCTGAACCGATTCCCCCGGCCGTTCCCTGCGCGTCGACCGGCCCCCATGAACCAGCGCGTGAGATGGAGCACATTGACAGCTCTCAGGATTCTAGATCCTATAGGAAATAGAGAAAGGGAGCCGATGATGACTCACACCGCAGAAACCTGGCCGATCGCCGCCGCCCTGCTGCAGTTCCCGAACGTCGGACCCGACGGTGTCTCCACCCAGGAGCAGTCCGCCGAGCAGTGGGCCGAGAGCCTGCGGGACGTCGCGGACGCCGGGTTCACCGAGGTCGACCTCACGGACGGCTGGCTGCGCCCCGGCGACCTGGCCCCCGCCCGCCTGGAGGAGCTGCGGGCCACGCTCGTGGAGGTCGGCCTGACCGCCCCGGCGATCTCAGCGATCCGGCGCAGCGTCATCGACCCCGTCGACGGCGACGACAACCTCGCCTACTCGCACCGCACCATCGACGCCGCCGCCGCGCTGGGCGTCCCGCTCGTCTCGGTCGGCCTGCACCGGCCGCTCACCCCCGAGCAGCGGTCGGTCCTCTGGTTCTGGACGGTGCCGGGCCCCAAGGACCCGGTCGGCGACCAGGAGACCTGGAACAAGGCCGTCACCCGGCTGCGCGAACTCGCCGACCACGCCGCATCGGTGGGCGTCGAGCTGTCGCTGGAGATGTACGAGGACACCTACCTCGGCACCGCGGACTCCTCCGTCGCGCTGCTCGCCGACATCGACCGCGACAACGTGGGCCTCAACCCGGACCTCGGCAACCTCATCCGGATGCAGCGCCCCATCGAGTCCTGGGAGTCGATGGTCACCAAGACGCTGCCGCACGCCAACTACTGGCACGTGAAGAGCTATTACCGCGTCGAGGACCCGGCCACGGGCACGGTCCTGACCTCCCCGGCTCCGATGGAATCCGGCTTCGTCAGCTACCGCCAGGCGATCAGGATCGCCCTCGCGCACGGCTACACCGGCGCGTTCTGCGTCGAGCACTACGGCGGCGACGGCCTGAGCGTGGCGGCCTCCAACCGTGAGTACATCCGGCGCATCCTGCCGCGCACCACCGGGGCCTGACCCACCCCGCTCCCCGCCCCCGCCGCCCACCGGGTCCTGCCCCCCTCACCCTGCCGTACCCCCCGGGCTGCGGGCGGTGCGGGGCCCGGCGCCCGGCGAGCGGGCCCCGCCGCCCGCGTACCTCTCCGTGCGGCCCCCACGCCCGCGTGCGCGAGACCCCGCGGGCGTCCCCCGGCGCGCGGGGCGATCCCCCGCGCCCGCACCCACCCGTACCTCTCCGACTGGGAGTTCACCCGCCATGACCCGGCTCTTCGACGACCCCGACCGCTTCAGCGAGGACCAGCTGCGAGGTTTCGCCGCGGTCCACCCGGAGCACGTCACCGTGGTGCCCGGGGGTGTCGTCCGCTCCCGGCCGCAGGAAGCCGGCCGGGTCGCGGTGGTCGTCGGCGGCGGTTCGGGGCACTACCCCGCGTTCAGCGGGCTGGTGGGCGAGGGGCTCGCGGCGGGTGCCGTGGTCGGCAACATCTTCACCTCGCCGTCCGCCCGGCAGGCCGAGTCGGTGGCGCGGGCCGCCGACACCGGCGCGGGCGTCCTCTTCTCCTTCGGCAACTACGCGGGCGACCGCATGAACTTCGGCATGGCCCAGGCCCGGCTGCGGGACGCCGGGATCGACACCCGTACGGTCATGGTCACCGACGACGTGGCCAGCGCCCCCGCCGAGCGCCGCCACGAACGCCGGGGCATAGCCGGCGACTTCACCGTCTTCAAGGTCGCCGGGGCCGCCGCCGAGGAGGGCCTCGGCCTGGACGGCGTGGAGGCCGCGGCCCGCCGCGCCAACGACCGTACGTTCTCCTTCGGCATCGCCTTCGCCGGCTGCACCATGCCCGGCGCCGGCGCCCCGCTCTTCACGGTCCCCGAGGGCAAGATGGCCATCGGCCTCGGCATCCACGGCGAACCGGGCGTGCGCGACGCGGACATGGCCGACGCCCCGACGATCGCCCGCACCCTCGTCGAGCGCCTCCTCGAGGAGCGGCCGGAAGGGGCGGGGCCGCGCGTCGCCGCCATCCTCAACGGGCTGGGCGCCACCAAGTACGAGGAGCTGTTCCTGCTCTGGGGCCATGTCTCCGACGCCCTGGCCGAGGCCGGTCTCACCGTGGTGCGCCCCGAGGTCGGCGAGCTCGTCACCAGCCTCGACATGGCCGCCTGCTCCCTCACCCTGATGTGGCTGGACGAGGACCTGGAGCGCCGCTGGTGCGCCTCGGCCGACGCCCCCGGCTTCCGCCGCCTGCCGCTGCCGAAGGTCCCGGACGGGCAGCGCGCCCAGCCCGGCGAGCAGGCGAAGGCCCCGGTCGTCCGGGGCGACGCCGCGTCCCGCGCCGCCGCGGCCGATGTCCTCGCCGCCCTGCGGGCGCTGCGCACCGCGCTCCACGAGGCCGCCGAGGAGCTCGGCCGGATCGACGCGGTCGCCGGTGACGGCGACCACGGGCGCGGCATGACCAAGGGCGTCGACGCGGCCGTCCGGGCCGCCGAGGAGGCCAACTCGGCGCAGGCCGGGGCGCGTTCGCTGCTGAGCGCCGCCGCCGACGCCTGGGCCGACCAGGCCGGTGGCACCTCCGGTGTGCTCTGGGGCGTCGCGCTGCGCGCCCTGGCCCAGGAGCTCGGCGACACGGGCCGGGCCGACGGGGTACGCGCCGCCGGGGGCGCCCGGGCCGCGCTGGACGCCGTCACCTCGCTCGGCGGTGCGAAGCCCGGCGACAAGACCCTCGTCGACGCCCTCGTCCCGCTCGTCGACACCTTCACCGCGGGCGTCGCGCGCGGTACGGACCCCCGGTCCGCCTTCGCCGAGGCCGCGACCGCGGCGACCGCGGCGGCCGACGCCACCGCCGCGCTCACCCCGCGCCTGGGCCGCGCCCGCCCGCTCGCCGAGCGCAGCGTCGGCACCCCCGACGCCGGTGCCCTCTCGCTGGCCCTGTGCGCCCGGACCGTCGCGGCACTGCTCGGCGACGGCGTGAGCGACAAGGGCTGAGCCGCCACCGACGGCCGACCCGCGACCGCCGCTCACCGCCACCGAAGCCGACCACCCCACCACCCACCGGGAACCCCGACATGACGCAGAACCAGACCCTCGCCCCGCTCCGCATCGTCATAGGCTGCGACGACGCCGGATACGCATACAAGGAGGCCCTCAAGGCCGACCTGGAGGCCGATCCGCGGGTCGCGTCCGTCCTCGACGTCGGCGTGAAGGCGGACGAGCACACCGCCTACCCGCACATCGGGGTGGCCGCCGCCCGTGTGGTGGCGGACGGGGACGCCGACCGGGCCCTGCTGCTCTGCGGTACCGGGCTCGGGGTCGCGATCAGCGCCAACAAGGTGCGGGGCATCCGTGCCGTCACCGCCCACGACAGCTTCTCGGTCGAGCGTGCGGTCCTGAGCAACAACGCCCAGGTCCTCACCATGGGCCAGCGCGTCATCGGCCTCGAACTCGCCCGCCGTCTGGTCCGCGAGTGGGTCGGCTACCGCTTCGACGCGTCCTCTCCGTCCGGCGAGAAGGTCGCCGTCCTCGACGCGTACGACACCGCCGCGCCCGCCGGTGCCGAGGACGGCCCCGCCGGCTGCTGAGCCGCCGCCGCCCGGACACCACCTGCCCCGAACCGCTCCCGCCCTGCCACCACTTACAACGACGTAAGGTGCCCTCCGCATGTCCATATCCGCCCTGGCCGGACCAGAGACACTGGCGGCCGCGTCCGAGCCCTGGACCGGTCACGACACCCGGCTCATCGTCATGGTCGCCCTCGCCATCGGCGTGATCGTCTCGCTGATCGCGATCCTGGACTTCCACCCGTTCGTCGCCCTCATCGGCGGTTCCGTCGTGCTCGGGATCGGCTCGGGAACCGAACTCGCCAAGGTCGTCGACTCGTTCAGTGCCGGGATGGGCTCCACCCTCGGCTCCACCGGCGCCCTGATCGCGCTCGGCGCGATCCTCGGCAAGCTGCTGGCCGACTCCGGGGGCGTGGACCGCATCGTCGACACCATCGGCTCGCGGTCGGGTCCGCGTCTGCTGCCGTGGTCGATGGCGCTGATCGCCGCGGTCATCGGCCTGCCGATGTTCTTCGAGGTGGGCCTCGTCCTGCTGGTGCCGATCATCGTGGTGATGGCCAAGCGGACGAAGACGCCGCTGGTGCTGCTCGCCGTGCCCGCCCTCGCGGGGCTGGGCACCATGCACGCGTTCGTGCCGCCGCACCCCGGCCCGCTGGTCGCGGTCAGCGCGCTCAACGCCGATGTGGGCACCACGCTCGGCCTGGGCCTGCTCGCGGCGATCCCCACGGTGATCCTCGCGGGACCGCTGTACGGGAAGTTCATCGCCCGTCACGTGCGCAGCGAGGCCCCGGCCGCGCTGATCGCCTCGCTGGTCAAGGAGGCCGAGCAGGCGCGGGAGCCGGGCGCGGAGCGGCGGCTGCCGAGCTTCGCGGTGTCGGTCGGGGCGGTCGCCCTGCCGGTGGTGCTGATGCTCGCCAAGTCGGTCGCCGACATCGCCTTCCCGGGTGACGCCTGGTACAACCACCTGCTGGACTTCCTCGGCACCCCGCTGATCGCGATGTTCATCGCGGTGCTCGTCGCCATGGTGGTCTTCGGTTTCCGGCTCGGCCGCGACCGCGCCGAGGTCCGTACGACCGTGACGGCGGGCCTGCCCGCGGTGGCCGGGATCCTGCTGATCGTCGGTGCGGGCGGTGGCTTCAAGCAGCTCATCGTCGACACCGGTGTCGCTGACGCCATCGGCAAGTTCGCCGCGGAGGCGCATCTGCCGCTGCTGGTCCTCGGCTGGCTGCTGGCCGTCCTGATCCGGCTGGCGACCGGCTCGGCGACCGTCGCCACCACCGCCGCCGCCGGGATCATGGCGCCGCTCGCGGTGGGCGTCCCGCCGGTGGAGGCCTCGCTGATCGCGCTCGCCGTGGGTGCGGGGTCGCTCTTCTTCTCGCACGTCAACGACGCCGGTTTCTGGCTGGCGAAGGAGTACTTCGGGATGAGCGTCTCCCAGAACATCAAGACCTGGTCGGCCCTGTCGACCATCGTCGCGGTGATGGGCCTGGCGATGTCCCTGCTGCTGTACGCGGTCTTCGTCTGACCCCTCCCGCCCGTGGGGCCCGCTCCGGACGGTGTCCGGCGGCGCGCCCCGTAGAAGAATTGTCCGTGCGGCCCTCACGACCGCATCCCGCAAGGAAGAAGCACCCGATGTCCGCTGAGAACCCCACCCCCACCACCGCCGTCCTCGGCCTCGGCGCGATGGGCCTGCCGATGGCCACCCGCCTCGCCGGTGCCTTCCCGGTCCGGGCCTTCGACGTCTTCGAGGAGCGCCGTACGCTCGCCGCCGAAGCCGGTGCCGTACCCGCCGCCACGCCGGCCGAGGCCGCCGAGGGCGCCGACGTGGTCGTCATCGCCGTCCGCGACCAGGAGCAGCTGGAGTCCTGCCTGTTCGGCGGCGGGATCGTCGAGCGCGGTGCCGCCGAGTCGCTCCGTGCGGGCGCGGTCGTCGTGGTCACCTCGACCGTCGGTGTCGACGGGGTGCAGGCCGTCGCGGCGCGCCTGGCCGAGCGGGGTGTGCGGCTGGTCGACGCTCCGGTCAGCGGTGGGGCGGTGCGGGCCGGGACCGGCGATCTGCTGATCATGGTCGGTGCGGACGACGAGACGCTCGCCGCCTCGGAGCCGGTCCTCGCCCGGCTGGGTTCCACGCTGCACATCGTCGGGCCCCGGGTGGGCGACGGGCAGATCATGAAGACCGTCAACCAGCTGCTGTGCGGCATCCACACGGCGGCGGCGGCCGAGTCCCTCGCGCTGGCCCGCGCTCTCGGCATCGACCTGGACCGCGCCGTCGACGTGCTCGGTCAGGGTGCCGCCGCCTCCTTCATGCTGGCCGACCGCGGTCCGCGGATGGTCCAGCAGTACGAGGTGAAGGAGGACGGCACCGGCGGTCCGGAGCTGCGCTCCCGCCTCGACATCATCCGCAAGGACATGAACATCGTGGTGTCCCTCGCCAAGAAGGCCGGTGTCGCCACCTCGGTGGCCGCCGCGGCCGACCAGCTCTACCAGCTCGCCGTCAGCCAGGGCCTCGCCGCCGAGGACGACTCGGCGCTGGTCACCCTCCTCTCGCCGCGCACCGCGCGCTGAGTGCTGCCCCGTGGGGGGAGGGACAGCGGCTCCGGTTAGGCTGAAAACCCGGCTGGAATCCAGGCTGACCGCCGGGCTGAACGCCGGGCCGACGCCCGGTCCGCCGGACGGGTCCGGCACATCACAGGGAGAGTCGACGATGGGACCAGCCGGCAGGCAGGTACGTCCGGCGGGGCTCGGCAGGACCGTGCTCATGGACGAGGCGTACGACGCGCTGCTCGCGCTGATCCTCGACGAGGGCCTGGAGCCGGGGACGCCACTGCGCATCGACACCATCGCCAAGGACTGGGGCGTCTCGCCGACGCCGTTGCGGGAGGCGCTCGCCAAGCTGGAGAACACCGGCCTGGTCGTCCGCGTCCCGCACCGCGGCTACACGGTCGCCCCGCTTCTGGACGACGGCGGGTTCCGTGAGCTGATGGGTGCCCGGCTGCTCATCGAGCCGTTCAGTGCCCGTCAGGCCTGCGAGCGGGACGCGGCGGGGACGGCGCGTGCGCTGGCCGAGAGCCACAGGCTGATGGAGGCGGCGGCGGTGCAGCGGGTGGCGGACGACTTCCGGGTGTACCTCCAGGCCGACTCCGCCTTCCACGCGACGATCGCCCGTGCCGCGGGCAACCGGTTCCTCTCCGCGGCCATCGATCCGCTGGGCGCGCACATCCAGCGCTTCCGGCGTTTCACCGGCGGCCGGGTCACCGACACGCAGGAGGCGCTCGCCGAGCACGCGGCCGTCCTGGACGCGTTCGAGGCGGCGGACGCGGACACCTGCGAGGCGGCGATGCGCGCGCATCTGGAGGGTGTGGCGCACCGGTCGTTCGGCCACTGAAGCCGGCGGGCCCGAACTCCCGGCCGACTGGGTCCGAGAGCGCTCCGGGAGCGCTCCGGAAGGCTGTTCCCGAGCTGCGTTCCTGAAGGCCGACAGCGGCTGCGCGCTGCCCCCGGGCGGGGGCGCGGCCGCTCTTCGGCATGCCCGGAATCAGTTCTTCCATTTACCTGAGAATCTCCGTTGCAACCCATTGACCTGGGTGTTTATCCCTGCGCATGCTGACGGCACATTTTGTCAATGGCGTGAATTTATCTATCCGGTCCCCCTCCCGGCGGCGTGGCGTCGCAGGCGTACGGGCCGGAAGCGGGAGCCCCGATGAACCAGTGGAACGACACCTCGCTCGGTGACGACGAGCGGGTCGAAGCCCTCATGTCCGCGATGACGCGGGCCGAGAAGCTCGCCCAGTTGGGCAGCTACTGGGGCAAGGCCAACGTCGGCAGCGGAGACGCCCGGGTCGCGCCGATCGAGGAGGCCCTCGCCGCCGGTTCCACCGAGTCCGCGGCCCTCGCGCAGGGCATCGGCCAGCTCACCCGCCCGTACGGCACCCGGCCCCTCACCCCCGAGGAGGGCCGCGCCGAACTGATCCGGCTCCAGCGGATGCTGACCGACAACACCCGCCTCGGCATCCCCGCCATCGCCCACGAGGAGTGCCTCACCGGCTTCGCCGCCTTCGGCGCCACGGTCTACCCCACCCCGCTGGCCTGGGCCGCGACCTTCGACACCGGGCTGGTCGAGGAGATGGGCGCCGCGATCGGCCGGGACATGGCGTCCGTCGGCGTGCACCAGGGACTCGCCCCGGTCCTGGACGTCGTCCGCGACTACCGCTGGGGACGCGTGGAGGAGACCCTCGGCGAGGACCCGTACCTGACCGGGCTCGTGGGCACCGCCTACGTGCGCGGGGTGCAGTCCGAGGGTGTGATCGCGACGCTCAAGCACTTCGCCGGGCACGCCGCCTCGCGGGGCGCCCGCAACCACGCGCCCGTCTCCATCGGCGCCCGCGAGATGGCCGACGTGATCCTGCCGCCGTTCGAGATGGCGGTGCGCGAAGGCGCCGTCGGTTCGGTGATGAACACCTACACCGACCAGGACGGCGTCCCCGCCTGCGCGGACGAGCACCTGCTGACGGACGTGCTGCGCGAGCAGTGGGGCTTCGACGGCACGGTCGTCTCCGACTACGGGTCGATCGCGTTCCTGCGGACCATGCACCGGGTGGCCGCCACCGAGGGCGACGCGGCCCGCGTCGCGCTGACCGCGGGCATGGACGTCGAACTCCCCAACACCCGCTGCTACGGCGACCCGCTGGCCGAGCAGCTCGACGACGGCCGGGTCGACCCCGCGCTGCTGGACCGTGCGGTCGAGCGCGTCCTGCGCCACAAGCTGCGGCTCGGCCTGCTGGACGCCGGCTGGACCCCGGAGGCGGACACCGGTCTGGGCACCCCCGTCGACCTGGACTCCCCGGCCAACCGCACCCTCGCCCGTACCCTCGCCGAGCGCTCCGTCGTGCTGCTCGCCAACGAGGGCGCGGCCCTCCCCCTCGACCCGGTCAGCACGCCCCGGATCGCGCTGATCGGGCCGGGCGCCGACGACTCGGGGACCTTCCTGGGCTGCTATTCCTTCCCTAACCACGTGCTGCCGAAGCACCCCGGGCACCCGGCGGGCCTCGCCCTGCCGAGCCTGCGCGAGGCGCTCACCGCCGAGCTACCGGACGTCGACTTCGCCTACGAGCGGGGCTGCGCGGTCAGCGGCACCGACCGCTCGGGGCTGCCGGCCGCCGTCCGTACCGCCGCCTCGGCCGATCTGGCGCTGGTCGTCGTCGGCGACCGCTCCGGGATGTTCGGCAACGGCACCTCGGGCGAGGGCTGCGACGCACCCGACCTCCGGCTGCCGGGTGTCCAGGCGGAGCTGGTCGAGGAGGTGCTCGCCACCGGTGTCCCGGTGGTGCTGCTCGTCGTCTCGGGCCGCCCGTACGCGCTCGGCGGTCTCGCGGAGCGCTGCGCGGCCGTGGTGCAGGCGTTCATGCCCGGTGAGGAGGGCGGCCCCGCGCTGGCCCGCGTGCTGTCGGGCCGGGTGACCCCCGGCGGCAAGCTGCCCGTGCAGATCCCGGCCCTCCCGGGCAGCGGCCCCGGCACCTACCTCAACCCGCCGCTCGGCCGTTTCAGCCAGGGCATCAGCGTCCTGGACAACACGCCGCTGTACCCGTTCGGGCACGGCATCTCGTACACCTCCTTCGGTTACGAGGACCTGCGGGTCGCCGGGGAGGGCCGGGTGCCCACCGACGGGTTCATCGAGGTCTCCTGCCTGGTGCGGAACACGGGCGGGCGGGCCGGCCGCGAGACGGTCCAGCTGTACTACGACGACCCGGTCGCCCAGGTCGCCCGGCCCACCCAGCAGTTGGCCGCGTTCGACGTCGTCGAGCTGGCCCCCGGCGAGGCGAAGCGGGTCGCGTTCACGGTCCACGCCGACCAGACCTCGTACACCAAGGACGCCTCGGGCGACGGGCGGCGCATCGTCGAGCCCGGCACCATCCACCTCATGCTCGGCTCGTCCAGCGGTGACGTCCGGCTGAGCGCCGACGTCGAACTCACCGGCCCGCAGCGCGTGGTGGGCGCGGACCGCCACCTCGTCCACGCGTAGAGCCTTTCGCCCGGCCGCCGCGCGCACCACGTCCGCGCGGCGGCCCACCACTCCAGCCCCCGTCCCCCTCCTCCGTTCCCCCGCTCAAGTCCACGGCGTACGGGCCCGGGCCGCGCCGTGCCCTGCCCTCCCCCTGCCTGCGTAACGTCCTGCCCGCTCAACAGGAAGCAGCCCTCACCGTGACCACGGACACGCTCCGCTCCCCGGCCGGCACCTCCGCGCCCGGCGGTTCACCCACCGCCAAGATCCCCCGCCCCCGCCTGGTGGTCGGCATGGCCGCCGGTCAACTCGGCCTGTTCCTCGCCCTCCTGACCCCCATCCTGGTGAGCCTCCAGCTCAAGGTGCAGTCGTTCGTCCCCGAGGACGACCAGGTCGCCTCGCTCGGCGTCATCACGACCACCGGTTCGGTGGCGGCGATGCTGGCGAACCCGTTCTTCGGGCGGCTCAGCGACCGCACCACCAGCCGGTTCGGCCGCCGCCGGCCCTGGCTGATCCTCGGCATGCTGGGCCTGCTGGCCGGTCTGCTGATCATCGCGACGGCGAACAGTGTCGCCGTGGTCACCGTCGGGTTCGTCATCTCCTCGGCGTCCGCCAACGCGGCCCTCGCCGCCTTCGTCGCGACCGTCGCGGACAACGTCCCCGAGCACAGGCGCGGCAAGATCAGCGGGCTGCTCGGCATCATGCAGAACCTGGCCCCCACGGCGGGCACCTGGATCGCCAAGTGCTTCACCGACCAGATGCTGCTGCTCTTCCTGGTCCCCAGCGTCATCGGCATCCTGCTGGTGATCGGCTACGTCCTGGTCCTGCCGGACAAGCCGTTGGAGACGAAGCCACAGCGGGAGGGGTTCAAGGCGGTCCTGCGCACCTACTGGGTCAGCCCCAAGCAGCACCCGGACTTCGCATGGGCATGGCTGTCGCGCTTCCTGCTGACGCTGGCCAACTGGATGTTCACCACCTTCCGCCTCATCTACCTCCAGCACGAGATGCGGCTCACCAGCGCGGAGGCGACCGAGACGCTCGCCACCGGCGTCCTCATGTACGGCTTCTGCGTGATGGGCTCCGCGCAGGCCGCGGGCTGGCTCTCGGACCGCTTCGGCCGCCGCAAGCCCTTCATCGCCGTCGCGGCGGTCCTCTTCGGCATCGGCATGGTGATCCTCAGCCAGGCCGACACGATCGGGGTCTTCTACTGCGCGGAACTCGTCCTGGGCCTGGGCTTCGGCACCTACCTCGGCGTCGACCTCGCCCTGGTCATCGACGTACTGCCGGATCCGGAGAACCCCTCCAAGGACCTCGGCATCTTCAACATCGCGATGTCGGCCCCGCAGATCTTCGCCCCCGCGCTCGGTGCGCTGCTGATCTCCGTCGGCGGCGGCCACAACTACTCGATCCTGCTGGTCACCGCCTCGGCGGTCTGCCTCTGCGGCGCCCTGGCGATCCTGCCGGTACGCAAGGTGCGCTGACCGCCGCCGCTCCCCGCACGCGAACCGGGGCGGGACGGCTCACCCGCCGTCCCGCCCCAGTTCGCAGTAGAGGTCGCGGAAGGCGGCGGCGAGGGAGGCGACCGTGCGCCAGTACGCGTACGCGGCGAGGTCCGGGGTGCTCGGGTCGGGCCGCACCGCGACGTCGAGGTGACGGTAGGCGGCGCGGAACAGCAGCCGGACGGCTCCCCGGTCCGGCTCGTCGTGCCCGTACTCGTCCGCGCTCATCAGCTTCCGCAGGTGGGCGACGAGTTCGTCCGTACCGGCGTTGACGACGGACCGCGGCGGCACGCCCGCCCGGTCGGCCCTCGCGTACTCGATGGCATCGGCGATCGCGTCCACGTCGATGCCCGGATCCCCCGGTCGGACGTCCGGTGCGGTGCTGCTGTTCATCGGTCCTCCTGACGGCCGGCAGGTCTTCCCGGCCGCCGGCCGCCGGTGGACGGGGCGGGTCAGGCAGTGTCCGGTACGGAAATCGAACCGCATCCGTTCTCGCGCGGGGGGCGGGACGCCCCGCCCGTCTGATCAAAGTGGTCAAAGATCGACAGGCCTCGCCCAGGACCGGTCCCGGATCGTCCCAACACGGGTGACGTGCGGAAATCCGCCCCCTGACGGCCCGGAGCCGTGGCTACTTTGACCCCGTCCGAGCGTCGGGGCTCCTGGCCATCGGCCTTCGGGCACCGGGCACCGGGCACCGGGCATCGGGCATCGGGCACCAGGGGGATGCGATGACACGTACGCGGAACGAGCAACTGGCCGGCCTCCTGGGCGAGGCCGGCTGGTCGCGCGCCCAGGCGGCGAGTGCCTTCAACCGGGCGGCGGCGGAGGGCCGGCGCCCGGACGATCCGTGCGGGCCGCTGATCGGGCGCTCGCACGTCTCCATGTGGGTGGGCGGTACCCGGCCTTCCGGTTCGGCCCCCGCCGTCCTCGCGCTCGCCCTGTCCCGGCGGCTGAAACGTGTCGTCACCGTCGCCGAGCTGGGGTTCGGCGCCCCGGGCCAGGCGCCGCTCGGCCCGCCCGCCGACGCCCTGACCGTACTGGCGGACCTCGGGCGGGCCGACCTCCACCCGGACCGCCGCAACCTGCTGGCCGGGATCGTGTACTCCACGGCGGGGCTCGCGGTCCCGTCCGGCGACCGCCAGTCCTCCCCCGAGGGGACCACCAGGCCCGCGCCGCAGCCGGCCGAGCGGGTCTCCAACCACCTGCGGGTGGCCCAGGGCGACGTGGCGACCGTCCGCGAACTGACCCTCGCCTTCTCGGCGGTGGACCAGCGGCGCGGCGGCGGACACGGCCGCACCGCCCTGGTGCAGTACCTGCACACCGACGTCCGTGATCTGCTGCACGGGCGGTACGGCCACGAGCGGGTACGCCGGGAGATGGAATCGGCGGCGGCCGAACTCGCCTACCTCTCGGGATGGATGGCCTTCGACAGCGAGGAGAACCCGCTCGCCCAGCGCTACTTCACCCTCGCACTCCAGCTCGCAGGGCAGGCCCAGGACCATCCGCTCTGCGGCCACATCCTGCGCGCGATGGCCCACCAGGCCCTGGATCTCGGCCACTTCGCCAACGGGCTCGCCCTCGCAGAGGCGTCCGTACAGGACCGCCGCTACACCGGGGCGACCCCGCGCGAACGAGCGCTGCTCGGCGTGGTGCACGCCCGGGCCCTCGCGGCCGCGGGCCGCACCCGCAGCGCGGTGAAGGCGCTGCTGCGCGCGGAGAACGACCTGGCCGCCGCCGACGCGGGGGTGCCCGAGCCGCACCGGACCTTCTTCTTCGGCGAGGCGTCCCTCGCCCACGAGACCGCCCGCACCCTGGACGTGCTCGGCGACCGCAAGGGCGCGATCCGCGAGTTCGGCCGTTCGGTGCGCACCCGGGGTGCGGCCTTCCGCCGCACCCACGCGGTGACCCTGGGGCACCTGGGAGCGGCCCAGATGGCGGACGGGCGGGTCGAGGAGGCCTGCGTCACGTGGGGCGGGCTGCTGGACTCGATGGAGGAGGGCATCCAGTCCGGCCGGGCGGAGCAGGCGGTCGCGCAGGTGCGGCGCCTGCTGTCGCCGCTGCGCCACCGCGGCATCTCGTCGGTGGCGGCGGTGGCCGAGCGCGCCAACAGGCATCTGTCGCGGTTACATTGACGGCTGGGGTCTCTCGTTCGGGTCGGGCTGGGGGTACGGGCATGGCGGACGCACTGGGCATCGAGCCGATCGGGACCGTGGTCGGGGGGCGCCGGGAGGTGGCCGACGACCACTGGGGCGGCGTCGAGGCGGTGATCCGGCTGCGGCCGGACTTCCCGCCGGAGGTCGTACGCGGGCTGGAGGAGTTCTCCCACCTCGTGGTCGTCTGGCACTTCGACCGCGCCGACCCCGCCGACGTGGCCCTGCACGCGAGGAGCCCCCGGAACAACCCGGCCTGGCCGCCCACCGGCACCTTCGTCCACCGCAACCACCGCCGCCCCAACCAACTCGCCACCAGTTTCCCCCGGTTGCTCGGGGTGGACGGGCTCGACCTGCGGGTGGCCGACCTCGACGCGGTGGACGGCACGCCGGTCTACGACCTCGCGCCCTGGTTCACCGCGATGGGCCCCCGGGGCCCGGTCCACGAGCCGGCCTGGCCGGGCGAGATGCTCGCGGAGTACTGGGCCGGGGGCGGGGCCTGAGCGTCGTGTCGGACCGGGCGAGCACCGCCGCGAGGGTCAGGGCGACGAAGGGCACGGCGAAGCCGGCTCCCGCCCCGCCCGGACCGTCGACGAGCCGGCCGACCGCCGCCGCGGAGAGCGCGATGCCCGCAGCACTCGCGGAGTTGGCCCAGGTGAAGGCCTGCGTCAGGACCGCCCCGGGCACGACCGCATCGACGAGCGACGACGAGACGATGACGCACGGCGCGACCCCGGCACCGGGGAGCAGCAGGGCCAGGCCGAGCTGCCAGGGAGTACGGGCGAGCAGGGGCAGCAGTGACGCGCAGGCCAGAAACGCCAGGATGTAAGGGAGTTGGACCCCGGGCGGGACACGCTGCCCGTACCAACCGCAGGCCGGCCCGTACCTCCCGTAGGCCGGCCCCGCCACCAGGCCGGCCACGCCCATCACCCCGTACAGCAGCCCGGCCGCCGGGGCGGCTCGGTGGTCGCCGGCGAAGGCGCTCACGGAGACCTGCGTCGAGCCGAAGAACACCCCCAGGGCCAGGTTGGCGACCAGCAGGGTGGCGAGAGTCCGGGAGAGCAGGGTCCGGGTTCCGGTTCCGGAGCGGGGTCCTGCCGCACGGTCCGGAGCGGGCTTCGGGACGGAATCGGGGGCGGCCTTCGGGGCGGTATCCGGGATGGGCCTCGGGCGGGGCTTCGGGGTGAGCCTCCGGCCGGGCTTCGGGGCGGGCTTCGGGGCGGTATCCGGGATGGGCCTCGGGCGGGGCTTCGGGATGAGCCTCCGGCCGGGCTTCGGGGCCGTACGACGCTGCGCCGCGAGGGCGAGCCCCGCGCCGACGACGAGCACCCCCGCCAGCACCGTCCCGGCGGCAGGGTGCAGGCGGGTCGCGGCGAGCACGGCGAGGGCGGGGCCGAGGAGGAAGGCGGCCTCGTTGGCGAAGGCTTCGAGCGCGAAGGCCGGGGCGAGTTCGGCCCGGCCGTGCAGCAGAGCCGACCAGCGGGCCGAGGAGACCGCACCGACCTGCGGAATCGTCGCCCCGGCCGCGAGCCCGGCCACCGCGAGCGCCACCGCGGGTGCTCCGGTCAGGGCGAGTGCGACGAGGACCGTGAGCGCCCCGGCATGGGCGGTCAGGAGGGGGAGGAGGACGCGGCCCTGCCCGTACCGGTCCATCAGTCGGGCCACCTGCGGGCCCACCAGCGCCTCCGCCACGGCGAACGCACCGGTGACCAGACCCGCCGCCCCGAAGGACCCGGTCTCCGCGTGGATCAGCCAGACCAGACCGAGACCGGACATGGCCACCCCGACGCGGGCGGGCGCGGCGGCGAGGAAGAAGGCTGCCGCACCCGGTGTCCGCAGCACGGAACGGTAGGAGACGGAGGATGCGGCAGGAGGAGGCACGGTCGGGCCGTGCCGCCGCACGCGCGGGGAAGAAGCCGGTGCGGTACGACGGAACCAGTGACGCGAGGTCACGGTGAACCTTCCGCTGCACGGTGGGACGGCCCGGAGAGGGGCGCCGCGTGCGCGGGCACCCTCCCCCGCCGCCAGGAGTCGTCCGAGGTGACGCCGGGGAAGCGGAGTTCAAATCCGCTCCGGCGTCGGCTCCGGCGCCGGCAGAAGTGTTGGGGTGGGAACGGGATGAACGGTGAACGGGGGCCGCCGGACCCCTGAGGAGCCGTATGCCGGGAAGCAACTCTAGACCCCTGACACGATGATCGTGCTGCCGCAGGCCGGTGAGGCGAGGGCCGGGCACCGGGGAAGCCGGGGGCCGCAGGCCCGCGTCTGCATGCCCTCGGGGGAGTCGCCGACGCCACGGCGGTCCGGGTGTGCGGTGCGGGCGGGCACGACGGTCGGGGCGGCGGCGCGGATCGCGCCGCCGACGCGTTGGAGGACCTCGAGTTGCGGGGTGGGGTCGAGGATCGTGTCCGGCGGCGGGGCGAGGGAGGCGGCTCTCATTCGTCTCGCCCGCCGCCCTGATCGGCTCGTTGAGCGCCGGACGCCGGCGCACCTCATGAGCCATCCCCTTTGAGCCCCGGCCTCGGGGGGACCTCCGAACCATATTCGATGAGCAGCCTCCAAAAGTTTGCGCGCGATGGTCTAATGAACACGCAACGAGCCATCCTCCCCGAAACACTTCCGCTTCACATTCGGCCCGTATCAATTCCACAACCGGACGGGAAATACTTTCGTGCGATCTCGCTTGCTGAATTTGGCCGCACTTGTGGCATCGACCGTCGCCGGCATGGTTCTCCTCTCAGCACCTGCGACCGCAGCAGCCAGTGAGTGCCCCTCATTTTCTGCCTGCCTGTTCAACGGAACCGAATTCGCAAACATGACCGTTTCCGTCGGCATCGATTTCACGGCTTCGAACTGCGCACAAATGAGCCCACTGCACAACGATCAGACCTCGGCAGCCGTCAACAATACGGACTGGACGTTGGTTCTTTATCAGGACTACAGCGGGGGAGGAAAATACATTACGCTGGCTCCGCACACCTCCCTCAACAGGCTTGATAATGTGCTGATCTTCAACTCGAACGGCAGCGTATTCGGTTGGAATACCTTCAATGACCGAACGTCTTCGTACTGCTTGCTGTAGCAGCGACGGCGTCGGGCAGAACCACGACCGAGCTTCATGACCGCTCGCCGGCCGCGGGGGGGGGGCGCAATCTTCACGGCAGCGGGCCCCTTTGCCGGACGTCGCATCCCGAGCCGGCGGCAGTGAACCGTTTCGCTCTGCACGTGGCGGGCACCGGGCGGTTCGCCCGCGGTGACGTCGCGGGTCGCCGTGGACGGTGCCGACCGGGCAAGCACGGCCAGGTCGTCGAGGAAGGATTCTCACTCGGACATGCGGTCGGAGTCGGAATTCGTGTCCGGCGAAATCTGGCCAACCAAATCCGGACGCCGCACCGTACGTCGGGCCTTGAGCGCACCGGCTTTCTTCCCGACCGGACCGCCTGCACCAGGTGAACCGGGTTGTCCGGGATGAGGAGCACGGTTCACCTGGTGCTGCCGACTGCCCTGACGCGCGGTGACCGCTGCCGCACGGGCCGCCCGCCGGCTGGCTGCCGCACCACGACACCCGGTTCAGCGAGTGCTGCCGGCTTGATCGCGGGAGGGCCTGAGGGAGGCGCCGCACCAGATTTGCAGCTACGTGAATGGCGCTGCGGGCCAGTACGGCTGAGGGCTGTCCCGCAGTTCCTTCCGGGACAGCCCTCAGGCCCCGTACACCGCCTTGCTGTAGGCGAGGATCTTCTGCGCCTCGGCCAGCTTCTTCGAAGGTTCGATGGAGCTCATGTGCTGCGCCTTGCCCGCCGGATCCTGCACCTTGAGAAGGAACTCGGCCATCTCCTCCTTCTTGACCACCTCGCGGAACTCCCCCTCGGTCAGCGGGGCCAGTTTCTCCACCCCCTGGTCCTTCCGCTCGATCCCGACGATGTCGTAGGGCGCTCCCTGTCGCGCGATCCAGCCGCTCTCACTACCGGTCGCGCCCTTCGCCAGGAACTTCCTCTTGATCTTGATGGTGAGCACGATGCCGAAGGAGGCTTCCGCGGCGAACCCGGTGGCGATACTGGACTTCGTCGAGAACTCGATGAGCTTGGCGACATCGTCGTTGCGCTCCTGGTTCACGTATCCCCGGACATGCTCGGGGTCGGGCCTCGTGGCATCCTCGTCGGGTTTCGCCGTCATCTTCGACAGGCTGATGAAGGAACCGCGGATGACCTCCTTCTCCATGGCCTTCCGCTGCGTGGGTGTGATTCCGCGCTGGAGGATCACTTCTTGTTCGCTGTCCTCGGGCAGCGACGCGATGCGCTCCTCGACGCTGAGTTCCTGCGGACCGTCCTGGAGGGCGATCCGCCGCCCCTCCTCCTCCGGCATCCGCTGCACGGGCCCGGCGGCGGCGTACGCCCCCGTCTGCGACGCGACGAGGGACGGGGCGGTCTCCCGGCCGGCGGCGTAGGCACTGCCGTCCCGCTCGGCGGCCCGTTCGGAGTCCTGGCGCGGGTTGGTGACGGCGACTCCGGCACCGTTGTTGTGACCCGTCTCGGGCACGCCCTTGAGGTTCTTGTCGACGTGGCTGAGTTCGTGGCCGATCAGCTCCTCGCTGGCGGCGGCCCCGGCGGAGAGGAAGATGTGGTTGCCGACGGTCATGGCCGCGGCCCCCATGGCCTCGGTGGCACGCTGGGCCACCACGCCGTGGTGGACGCGGGTGGAGGCGAGGGCGTCGTTCTGGTAGAACGCCCCGGCCTTCGCCACGACCGACGAGGGCAGCGCCTCGCTCGGGGAACTCATGGCGGCGGCCAACAGCGCGCTCTGCCTCTCCGGCCCGGCGTCGTGGGGGTGCGCATGCTCGTCCTCGGCCCGCGCCACGGTGGCGTCGGTCGCGGACCGCTGCACCGCGGGCCGCTCGGTCTGCCGGTGCCCGCAGTCGGCCGAGTGCTGATGCTGCTCCTGGGTCCAGGAGTGGCCGGCCTCACGGAGCATCTGCACCACCGCCGCGTTGCCCGCACTGGCCTGCAATGCCGCCAAACCCATGCCAGGCCCCGACGTTCTCGCCGAAGCGGCGGGGCGGCGGGATGACGGGCGCGACCGCTGATCGGTCTTCTGCGCCGGTCCTTCGTGGGATTGCCTGGAAGTCACACGCTCACCTTTCGAGAGCCGGGTCAACTACCGTACTTCGCAGCCTGGTTGCGGCCACGGCAGTGAACCCGGCGGGGGCAGATCAAGGTTGTGATCACCAGGGTACGAGGCGGAGGCTCGCGCCTGTCATCCTGGCCGGGTCGCGCTCCGGAGGGCGGCGAACTCCGCCACGTGCTCGCGACGTTCACGTACGCGGAGGCGGTACGGGCCACCCGCAAGGGGTGCGGCAGAGGCCCGCGGTACGTGCCAGGGAGGCCCGCGACCGGGCCGATCGCAACCCCGGAGTCACGGACGGGTACGACGCCGTGCGCGGCCACCAGATTGGCCGCGCCCCCGACGCACGGCCGCCGTTCGCCCTGTGGGAATGGTCCGTCCGGGCTCTGCGCGTGCGGACACAACGACGACGGAACGATCGCAGGCGGCGCGGGCCGGATGCGCCCGCCAACAGGTGAGATCGCCCCCGCATATGATCGGTTCATGAGCGCCCCGGTCGTACTGAGGGCGGGAGCGACGCCGTCTGCTCCCGCTCTTGTCGTGCGCCCCTGGCGCATGGGAGACGTTGACGCGCTGGTCGAGGCGAGCCGGGATCCCGCATTGCGCCGGTGGACGAGCTCTGTCGTGGACAACGAGGCTGACGGGGCCCGGTGGGTGCAGGCCCAGCAGCGGGGCTGGGCAGCCGGGGACCGGTTCGGCTTCGCCGTCTTTGAGGCACAACCCGCGTCACCTCAGCAGCAGTTGGTCGGCAACGTGGTCCTCAAGGAAGTCACCCCCGGCAAACCTGCGGCCGAGGTGGGCTACTGGACCGCGGCGCACGCCCGCGGGCGGGGCGTGGCCCCCCGTGCTCTGGAGGTTCTCACCGGCTGGGCTTTCGACACCTTCGGGGCCGCCGGACTGCGGTGTCTCGAACTCCTTCATCAGGAGGACAACCTCGCGTCGTGCCGCGTCGCCCAGAAGAGCCGGTACGAGTTCGACGGAGTCCTGCCCGCCGCGCCGCCCGCCTTCCCTGTCGCCGGCCACCTGCACGTACGGCGCCTGGACGTATGAGGTCCACTCGATGTCTGCGGATCACTTGAGGCCGCCTTTCCGCCGGTCTCGCCGCCCTGTTACCGGTCTCGCCGCCCTGCCACCGGTCTCAGCGTGAAGAACCGGATCAGCCTTCAAGCCTCGCCGAACGGCGATTGCGCCTCGTCCACCCCGCGACCACGACGAGCAGCACGATCAACACCAGTGCTGTCGCGCGAATCATCTCCCACGCCATGACGGCCTGCGATGAAGCCCGGGACGCTTCGGCCTGCAACCGCATCGCCGTCTCGGCCAGGGCGATCACGGGGATGACGAGCCTGTACGGCAGGCGAATCGCCCCATGACGAGCCATCCAACCCGCCACACCGAGTGGCGGTCCCAGGACCAGAGCAGCGACGCACCAGAACAGCGTCATGGAGGCGAATCCACTCCATGAGAAGAACTCCCGGCCACTGGTGTCCGAGAGGTCGACTGTCCTGAAATCACCCTGAACAGCTTTGAGGGAGTAGTAGGAAAGGACAGCGATGACCAACGCGACCGTACCGCCGACGGCGGACTTCCATCTGGACGCGCCTGCGGTACCGAGGCAGAAGGGGACGGCCGCGTAGCACCAGCCGGCGACGAACACTGCCCCCAGCACGCCCGTACCGCTGGACGTATCGAGGAGGGGGCCGCAGGCTCCCGTCGCGACACCCGTGACGATGGCTAACGGCACAAGCAGTGACATGCGCATACGGGAAACCCTCACGAATCGGTGGTCGAGTGGGAACTCAGCCACTCAAGACGTGAAACCGTATCCGGCGAGACCCCAAGTCGCAGGCCCAGCGCGGCCGAGGGCTTCAGCACGTTCGACCACCTGCTTCCTGGTGCGGTTGGCCCGGCACCGAGGGATCAGACAGCGCCGAACTCTCCGGCCTTCACACCCGCCACGAACGACGTGAACGACTCGGCGGTGAAGCCCAGAACCGGGCCACCAGGGGTCTTGGAGTCACGGACGGGTACGACGTTGTGCTCCACGGCAGGGTTGGCAGCGACCTCGACACACTGGCCACCGTTGTTGCTGTACGAGGACTTGAACCAACGGGGGGACTCGGTTGCCACGGGATGCCCTTTCACCGGCGCTCGGTCACGACCACGCATGCCACGCGGGGCGAGGCTCGCCTGGCGTGGTGATCGTAGGCCGCCAACGCCGGCGCCACCGAGGCGAAAACACGCCTACCTGTCCTCCGGACACCACGAAGCCCCACCGTGCGACGGCGAATTCCAGGGGTCGAAGCAACACAGTGATCAACTGGCTGATGCCAGGAGCTTAGCGAGACGCTCGGCTGGGGTTTCCCAGCCGAGCGTTTTGCGTGGGCGGCTGTTCAGCTCGGCTGCCACGGTGTCGAGGTGCTCGCGGGTGTGCCGGGACAGGTCGGTGCCCTTGGGGAAGTACTGCCGCAGCAGACCGTTCGTGTTCTCGTTGC
>NZ_JBSFFN010000019.1:0-145896 GCF_053596135.1 Streptomyces sp. NPDC001770
GCCCCGCCCGCCCGGCGGGCCGCCCGCGGGCCGGCGGCGGCGGCGGCCGCGGCCCCCCCCCACGGGGGCACGACGGGCCGCACGGGAGCCTGGGCGGGAGGTACGGCAGGTACGGCAGGCGGCGCGGGAGGAGCGGTGGGGGGCGCGGGAGGTGCGGGAGGTGCGGGAGGTGCGGGAGGTGCGGGAGGTGCGGGAGGTGCGGGAGGTGCGGGAGGTGCGGGAGGTGCGGCCGGCTCAGGGCCGACGGGACCGGCCGGAGCGACAGGGCCCACAGGCGCGGCGGCGGCGGCCGGGCCCGGCGCGGGGGCTCCGGGAGGCGGGGGCGTGGTGGTGCCGGGCGGGACCGGTGGGCGGGGCGGCACGGGAGCGTGCTGCGCCTCGGTACTCATCCCGTCCCCCTGGTTCACCTCGCGTACCGCTCGCGGAACACGCACCCGGGCAAGCCCGTTGGTCGCCGCGTGCCGGTCACTCTACGGGCTGCGGGCGGGCCGCGGGGAACGGGTCGGTGCGGGCGTCGCATCCGCGCCGTTCGTTCCCCGGCCGGCGCCCCCGGGCCGGTCCGGCGGGGCGCGGGAACGCGGAACAGCGATTCCCCGCGGGCCCTTACCGATGGGTACGCCTATCTGGCAAGCTGCCGCCATGACTGTGCGCGCCACCGACCGGGCCCGTTACGACCGGGCCACCGCCCATCTCGACGCACCGCTCGCGGTCGTCGACCTGGAGGCGTTCGACGCCAACGCGGACGACCTCGTCGCCCGTGCCGCCGGAAAGCCGATCCGGGTGGCGAGCAAGTCCGTCCGCTGCCGGGCCCTGCTGGAACGGGTGCTCGCGCGGCCGGGGTTCGAGGGGATCATGTCCTTCACCCTGGCGGAGTCGCTCTGGCTGGCCCGGGCGGGCTTCGACGACGTGCTGCTCGCCTACCCGTCCGCCGACCGCTCGGCCTTCGCCGAACTGGCCGCCGACCCGAAGCTCGCCGCCTCGGTGACGGTGATGGTGGACGACCCGGCGCAGCTGGAGCTGATCGACGCGTCCCGCGCGGGCGGCACGGAGGAGATCCGGGTCGCGCTGGAGCTGGACACCTCGCTGCGCCTGCTGGGCGGCCGGGTCAGGATCGGCGCGCTCCGGTCTCCGCTGCGCTCCCCCGCCCAACTCGCCGACCTCGCACGGTCGGTGGCCCGTCGGCCGGGGTTCCGGCTGGTCGGCCTGATGGCGTACGAGGGGCACATCGCGGGGGTCGGGGACGCGGTCTCCGGGCGTCCGCTGCGGTCCCGGGCCGTCCGGCTGATGCAGGCCACGGCCCGCCGGGAGCTGGTGGTGCGCCGGGCCGAGGTGGTGCGCGCGGTGCGCGCGGTCGTGCCGGACCTGGAGTTCGTCAACGGCGGCGGCACCGGGAGCGTGCAGCACACCGCGGCGGAGTCCGCGGTGACGGAGATCGCGGCCGGATCGGGGCTGTACGTCCCCCGCCTCTTCGACAACTACACGTCGTTCACGGGGCGTCCGGCGGCGCTCTTCGCGCAGCCCGTCGTCCGCAGGCCCGGGGTGGGCGTGGTGACGGTGCTCGGCGGCGGCTATCCGGCGTCCGGCGCGGCGGGCCCGGACCGGCTCCCGGTCCCGTACCTCCCCGAGGGGCTGCGGTACGACCCTCAGGAGGGGCCCGGCGAGGTCCAGACGCCGCTGCTGGGCTCGGCCGCCGACGATCTGCTGATCGGCGACAAGGTGTGGTTCCGGCACGCGAAGGCGGGCGAACTGTGCGAGCGGTTCGACGCGTTGCAGCTGATCGAGGGCGACCGGATCACCGCCACCGTGCCGACGTACCGGGGTGAGGGGCGGACCTTCCTCTGAGGACGGTCCTCCGTGTGGCAGGCTCGGGGTCCCAGCGCCTGCCGGGTGAAGGAGTGCTGCCATGCCCCAGTACACGGCCTCCGTCGGGGTGGCCGGTTTCCGGTTCGACGGGTTGCGGGACCTGCTCGGGCGGGCCGGTCCGGCGCGTTCGGGGGACGAGCTGGCGGGGGTCGCCGCGCGGAGCGACGCGGAGCGCACGGCGGCCCGGATCGCGCTGGCCGGGGTGCCGTTGCGGGCCTTCCTCGACGACCCGGTGGTGCCCTACGAGGACGACGAGGTCACCCGGCTGATCGTCGACACCCACGACGCTCCGGCGTTCGCGCCCGTCGCCGGGCTGACGGTCGGCGAGTTCCGCGACTGGCTGCTCTCCTACCGGGCGACCCCCGCCGCGCTCGCGGCGCTGGCGCCGGGGCTCACCCCGGAGATGGCCGCCGCGGTGAGCAAGCTGATGCGCAACCAGGACCTGGTCCAGGTGGCCCGCGCGTGCACGGTCGTCACCCGGTTCCGGAACACGATCGGTCTGCCGGGACGGCTCTCCGTGCGCCTCCAGCCCAACCATCCGACGGACGATCCCCGGGGCGTCGCGGCCTCCGTGCTCGACGGGCTGCTGTACGGCTGCGGGGACGCGGTCATCGGCATCAACCCGGCGTCCGACTCCCTGGCCTCGGTGACGGACCTGCTGCGGCTGACGGACGAGATCCGGCAGCGGTACGCGATCCCGACGCAGACCTGTGTGCTCACCCATGTCACCCGTACCCTCCGGGCGATCGAGCGGGGCGCACCGGTCGATCTGGTCTTCCAGTCCGTCGCCGGGACCGAGGCCGCCAACCGCGCCTTCGGCATCGATCTGGCCCTGCTCGCGGAGGCCCACGACGCGGGGCTCTCCCTGGGGCGGGGCGAACTCGGCGACAACGTCATGTACTTCGAGACCGGCCAGGGCAGCGCGCTCTCCGCCGACGCGCACCACGGCGTCGACCAGCAGACGCTGGAGGCCCGCGCCTACGCCGTGGCGCGGCGGTTCCGCCCGCTGCTGGTCAACACGGTGGTCGGGTTCATCGGTCCGGAGTACCTCTACGACGGCAAGCAGATCATCCGGGCGGGCCTGGAGGACCACTTCTGCGGCAAGCTGCTCGGCCTGCCGATGGGCGTCGACGTCTGCTACACCAACCACGCCGAGGCCGACCAGGACGACATGGACAGCCTGCTGACGCTGCTCGGGGTGGCGGGCTGCACCTTCGTGATGGGGGTCCCGGGCTCCGACGACGTGATGCTGAACTACCAGTCCACCTCGTTCCACGACGCGCTGTACGTACGGTCCGTGCTGGGGCTGCGTCCGGCGCCGGAGTTCGAGGCGTGGATGGAGCGGATGGGGATGTACGACTCCGAGGGCCGGGCGGTGGCGCCGGTCGCGCACAGCCCGCTGGCCGCCGGTCTGGCCGCGATGACCGGGGAAGCGTGAGCGGGCCGGCGGAGAACAGGAGCCCGGAGGAGCAACGGGGTTCCGGCCTCTGGGAACCGCTGCGGCGGCACACGCCGGCCCGGGTGGGGCTCGGGCGGACGGGCCACGCGCTGCCGCTACGGCATCTGCTGGAGTTCCAGGCCGCGCACGCCCTGGCGCGGGACGCGGTCCACCAGGCGGTGGACTTCGACGCCCTGCGTACGGGGCTGACGGGCCATCCGGTCGCCGAGGTGCGCAGCGCCGCCCCGGACCGGGCGGCCTATCTGCGCCGCCCCGACCTGGGCCGGAAGCTGCATCCGGACGACGGGCCCCGCCTGGCGGGGCTGCCCGGCGGCGGAACGCTGGTGGTGATCGCGGACGGGCTCTCCGCCACGGCGGTCCAGCTCCACGCGCTGCCGCTGCTGGAGGCACTGGTGCCGCTGCTCGGCGGAGGCGGAGGCGGAGACGGAGACGAGGGCGCGCGCGGGGGCCGGGAGGCCGTTCCGGTGGTCCTCGCCTCCCAGGCGCGGGTGGCGCTCGGGGACGAGATCGCGGAGCGGGTCGGCGCCCGGCTGGTGCTCGTCCTGATCGGTGAACGCCCCGGGCTCAGCGCCGCCGACAGCCTCGGGGTGTATCTGACGTACGGGCCCCGGACCGGGCGGCGGGACGCGGAGCGCAACTGCGTCTCCAACATCCACCCGCCGGCCGGGCTCGGCTACCGGGCGGCCGCGCGCACGGTCGCCTCGCTCGTCGCGGGGGCGGAGCGGCTCGGGCTCTCGGGGGTGGCGCTGAGCGGGGAGGACCCTGCGGGGCCCGGCGCGTTGCCCGCGGGGGACGTCCCGACGCCCTGGTGAACGGGTGCTCTCGCGCGGACGACGAGGGCGCCGGGCGGTCCCGCAGGGAGGACGGTCGCATTCCGCCCGCAGGGTGGCGGGAGGCCGCGCCGCCACCGGGCCGTTACAGGACGCCGCCGTACTCGGCCTCGGCCGTCGCCGCGGCACGCTGGGCGCGGAAGTTCGTCACGTAGGCGTTGAAGACGTCGGCGTCCGCGCTCTTGTCCTCGTACTTCAGCAGCGTCTCGTCGTTGTCGGTCAGGGCCATCCCCGTGAAGGTGTGGCTGCCCGTGAAGACGATCCGCTGGTCCTTCTTCGCCTTGTAGGAACCGTCGATGACCATGTACTTGGTGTGTGAGGTGGTGCCGGTGCCCGCGGTGGTGCCGTCGGCCGCCTCCGGAGCCGACAGTCCCTGGTTGTCCAGACGGTGCAGCGAGATCTTGCCGAGCTCGGTCGACCTGGTCAGCCAGTACGCCGTCTCCCGGTGGTCCCCTTCCGCCGCGTAGTCCGCGAGCTTGCCGTAGACCACGTCGATGTAGCAGCCGTCGTCGGCCATCTCCCAGAGCTTCTGGGCCACGGCCGGACGGGAGATCTGGCCGTTGGCGATCCGGATCACCGTGCGCCCGTCGGCGGTGCCGTGTCCCGCGCTGTTCCCCGAGCACCCGGGGTACTCGCCGTTCTTGGGTGCCACGCCGTCCACGCCGGTACCCACCGTGTTCAGGATGTTGACGACCACGTCCGTCGAGGCGCGCGGGAAGAAGTACGCCTTGACTGCCCCGGCCTCCACGTCGACGGGGTAGTCCTTGACCCGCGACTTGTCGGCCTGCGCCTGGGCCAGCCGGTCGAAGTAGGCCGTGTAGCCCGTGTAGAGGGCCTGGTTGTCCACGACGGTCATCGCGTCGTTCCAGAGCGAGCTGAGGTCCTGCCCGGTGAGGTTGCCCGAGGACTGGACGACGACGTCGTCGACCGGGACCCCGGTGGTGGGCGAACCGCTGCCGGTCGTGCGGGAGAAGAGGAAGAACTTGTTGTGGTTGACGCCGCCGATCGAACTGTCCGCCAGGCACGGCTTGTTGTACTCGCACACCCGGAACCAGGAGGTGCCGTACGTGGTGCCGGAGGGCGGGGTCTCGGCGAAGGCGGAGACGAGCTTGTCCCGGACCGTCTTGCCGGACTGTCCCATCCAGGCTTCGCTGATGGTGTCGTCGTCCACGAGGACCTGGACGTTCACGCCCCGGTGATGGGCTTCGACGAGCCGGTCCGCCGTCCAGCCGGACCCGAAGGCGTACATCGATATCTTGATCGTCGATCCGGGCAGCGCGCCGTTGATGAGCCGGCCGACGTGTCCGAGGATCGCGTTCTGTTCGGCCTGCGGGCCCTTGGGGTTGTTGAAGATGGCACCCGTGGACACGTAGGTCGTCGCCTCGGCCGAGGCGGAGGGAGCCGCCATCGCCAGCAGGCCCGCGATGGCGAGGGCGGGAACGAGTCTCTTTTTGATCATGCGCGCAGCCTAGGAGGGACGCCCGCAATCCGTGGCGCCCACCGGAAAGCCCTCAGGCTCCCCGCGCCGTCAGCGAGAGCAGGTCGCGGGCGGGTCCGGCCGGGCGGTGCCCGGTGGGCCAGACCGCCCGCAGCTGGCGCCGGAGCCGTACGCCGGTGAGCTGGACGGGGACGAGGCGGCGGGCCACCTGTTCGGAGTTTCCGGCGAGCAGCGAGACGGCGGTTCCGGGGCGTTCGGCACGCAGTGCGATCAGCCAGCCCGGCAGGAGGTACTCGGCGATGGTCATGCTGGCCGCGACCCGCAGCCGGGAGTCCCGCCGGTCCCGCAGGGCCTGGGCGCCCGCGTCGAAGGCCTCGGCGGCCTCGACGACCCGGCGGGCCCAGTCGGTGACGAGGGCCCCGGCGTCGGTCAGGGTGGAGCCGCGCGGCGAGCGGTCGAGCAGGGCGACGCCGAGCTGCCGTTCCATCGTGCGGATCCGGCTGGAGGCGGCGGGCTGGCTGATGCCGAGGTCCCTGGCGGCGCGGCCCAGGCTGCCGAGGCGGGCGACGGCGAGGAGCAGTTCCAGCGCCCCGAGGTCGGGGACGCGGTGGGACAGGGGTATGCGGGCGGGGTCGTCGGCGGCATGGGGCATAACGTCAGCTTATGACCTCATAGACACGAAGTGCCTGGTGGGGGCGGTGTACGCGGCAGAGAATCGTGTAATGGCCATCCATGAGCGGACCCTGATCCGGCCGCCGATCACACGTACCGACGCGGCGGCTCCCGCCGCACCGGTTCCCGCCGCACCGAAGCGGCTGGCGCTGCGCGCCTTCGGCCCGAACTGGTACGCGACGGTGATGGGCACCGCGATCGTCGCGAGCGCCGGAACGGCGCTGCCGGTGCACGTTCCCGGGCTGCGGGGCGCGTGCACCGTCGTCTGGGCACTCTCCGTCGTTCTGCTGGTGGCCGTGCTCGCCGCCCGTACCGGGCACTGGCGCCACCACCGGGACCAGGCCCGGGCCCATCTGCTGGACCCGGCGGTCGCCCCGTTCCTCGGCTGTCTGCCGATGGCGCTGCTCTCGGTGGGCGGGGCCACGATGGTGGCCGGTACGCCGGTGGTGGGCGAGCGGGCCGCGCTGGTGGTGGACGTGGTGCTGTACTCGGCGGGCTCGGTGCTGGGGCTGGCCGTCGCGGTGGCGGTGCCGTACCTGATGGTGGTGCGCCACCGCCTCGAACCCGGCAGCGCCGCCCCCGCGTGGCTGCTGCCGCTGGTCCCGCCCCTGGTCTCCGCGGCGCTCGGCCCGCTCCTGATCAGCAGGCTCCCGGCGGGCCAGGGGCGCGAGGCGCTGCTCCTCGGCTGCTACGCGATGTTCGGGCTGACGCTGCTGGCGACGCTCGCGCTGCTGCCCCTCGTCCTCGCGCGGCTGCTGCACCACGGGCCGCTCCCCCTCGCGCTGACGCCGACGCTCTTCCTGGTGCTGGGGCCGCTCGGCCAGTCGACCACCGCCGTGAACCAGCTGGCCGACGTCGCGCCGGGCGCGATCGGCGCCCCGTACGCGACCGGGCTCGGGGCGCTGGCGGTGCTCTACGGGGTGCCCGTCATGGGCTTCGCCCTGCTCTGGCTGGCCCTCTCGACGGCCCTGACCGTGCGCGCCCTGCGGGCAGGGATGGGCTTCGCGATGACCTGGTGGGGCTTCACCTTCCCGCTCGGCACCTGCGTCACCGGAGCGGCGGGCCTGGCCCGCCACACCGGGCTGCACGCCTTCGGCTGGCTGGCCGAGGCGCTGTTCGTCTGCCTGGTGGCCGCGTGGGTGGTGGCCGGGACGCGTACCGTACGGGGACTGCTCGGCGGCACGCTGCTCGGGGCGCCGGCCCGGCCGGCCGCCGTGCGTACGGCCTGAGCACCGGGCCACGCCTCCGGGCCCGTCAGCGGCGGGAGTCGTAGGTGGCGTCGATGTGCTCGGCCACCGCGACGACCAGCAGCCGGGTGCCGGGGAGGGTGGCCCGCCAGCGGTGGCGGACCCCGCCGGAGAGGAAGAGCGTGTCGCCGCGGCCGAGGCGGTAGGCCTGGCCCTCCGCCTCCACGTCCACGGCGCCCGCGACGACGTACATGAGCTCGTCGTTGCGGTGCTGGAACTCCCGGCCGAGGTCCTGCTCCCCGACGAACTCCAGGGCGCTGAGCTGGTGGCGGCCCCGCACCACCCGGCGGGCCCCTTCCTCGTCGCCGCCGCGCACCACGTCAACGGCGCGTGCCGAGTCGGCGGCCTCGCGGAGCTTGGCGGTGGTGGTCTCCAGCGCTTCGGCGACCCTGGTGAGCGACTGGGCGCTGGGCCGGGCGCGCTCGTTCTCGATCTGGCTGAGGAAGGGCACCGAGAGGCCGCTGCGCGCGGCCACGGCGGCCAGCGTGAGCCCCAGGGTTCTTCGGCGTCGGCGCACCGCGGAGCCCACCCGCAGTGCTTCCTTCCCGTCCATCTCGCCCATGTCGGTTCCCTCCCGTCCGGCCATCCTCCCGGCTGCCAGCACCTTACGCACATGGTTGCGCGATTCCCTCACCGAGGAGAAGTCCCGGCAACGCGCGGGGGGTGGCCCCCGCCTCCCGGCGGTGACCACCCCTGACCTGCGCGTACGCGGACTTCGCGACTACTGCGGTGCCATCGTGTCCACGATCGACGGGTGCGCGTCCATCCAGGACTTCACGGCTTCCTCCTCGTGGCCGGTACCGGCCTTGGCGATGCCGTTCTCCAGTCCGGCGAGCTGGTCCTCGCTCAGCTCGAAGTTCTTGAACCACTTCGTGAGCTGCGGGTAGTTCTCGGGGAACTCCTTGGCGGCGACCGTGTGCAGCCGGTCACCGGTGCCGAAGCCCTTCTTCGGGTCCTTCAGCTTGGTGAGGTCGTACTGGTCGTACGCCCAGTGCGGGGTCCAGAGCACGACGGCGATCGGCTCCTTCTTGGCGTACGCCCGCTTCAGCTCGGCGAGCATGCCGGGGGTGGAGGAGTCGACGACCTTGTACTCCTTGTCCAGCCCGTAGGCCGGCAGCACGTTGTTCTTCAGGTTCTCCATGGTGGCGGTGCCGGGCTCGATGCCGACGATGCGTCCCTTGAACTCCGCGGACTTGCCCTTGAGGTCGGCGAGCGTGTGCACGTCCTTGACGTAGCCGGGCACCGCGACCTCGATGGAGGTGGGGCCGTACCAGGAGCCGATGTCGGTCAGGTCGCTCTGGTACTTCTTCCAGTAGTTCGCCTGCGTGTACGGCAGCCAGCCGTCGAACTGGACGTCGATCTGGCCGCGCGACATCGCCGCGTACATGGGGCCGACCTCGAACTGCTTGAGGTTGATGGTGTAGCCGCGCTGCTCCAGGACGGCCTTCCACAGGTAGGTGGCGGCGATGTCCTCCTCCCACGGGAACCAGGCGACGTTCAGCGCGCGGTCGCGCTCGTCCTCGCCGCCGGCGGCCTTCGACGCCTTCGCCGACGGGGTCCACTTCGCGGCGGCGTCCGGGTGGGCCTTCAGCCAGGTGCGGACGGCGTCCTGCTCCTTGCCCGCGCCGGCCTTCTGGATCTCGGCCTCCAGGCTGGTGAGCTGGGCCTCGGACATCTTGAAGTTCTTCAGCCAGGACGCGGCCTCGGGGTTGTCGGCGGCGAAGCCCTTGCGGGAGAGGGTGTGGATGCCGTCGCCCTTGCCCCAGAGGTTCTTGGTGTCCTTCAGCTTCGTCAGGTCGTACTGGTCGTAGGCCCAGTGCGGCGACCAGAGCGGAACGACGATCGGTTCCTTCTTGGCGTAGGCGCGCTTCAGCTCGGCCAGCATCGAGGGCGTGGAGCCGTCGACGACCTTGTACTCGCCGTCCAGGCCGTAGCCCGGCAGGATCTTGTCCTTCAGGAGGGCCGACTCGCCGGCGCTCGGCTCGATGCCGACGATCCGGTTCTTGAACGAGGCGCCCTTGCCCTTGAGGTCGTCGAGGGTCTTGACGTCCTTGACGTAACTGGGGACGGCCAGCTCCAGCGAGGTGGGGCCGTACCAGGAACCCAGGTCGTCCAGGCGGTCCTGGTACTTCTTCCAGTAGCTGGCGTGGGTGACGGGCAGCCAGGAGTCGGTCTCGAAGTCGATCTGGCCGTTGGCCATGCCGGTGTACAGCGCTCCGGCCTCGTACTGCTTGACGTCGACCTCGAAGCCCTGGCGCTCCAGCAGCTCCTTCCACAGGTACGTGGAGGCGATGCCCTCGTCCCAGGGGATGTACCCCATGCTGATCTTCTTGCCCGCGCCGACGGACGAGGAGGACGCGGCGGTGGCGGAGGAGCCGCCGCCGAAGACGCCCATGCCTCCGGCGACGAGCGCGAGGATCACCACGCCGGTGAGCGCGACGGCACCCTGCGGGCGGTAGTTCCAGAACTTCGGACCTCCGGCCAGGGCCTGGGCCTTGGCGAGCGCCCGGCGGCCCAGCGGGGAGACCTCGCGCCCCAGCGCGCCCGTCATCCGGTCCAGGTACATGGCGAGGATGACGATGGAGATGCCCGCCTCGAACCCGAGGCCCACGTCGACGTTGCCGATGGCGCGGTAGACGGAGCCGCCGAGGCCGCCGCCGCCGACCATGCCGGCGATGACCACCATGGACAGGCCCAGCATGATGACCTGGTTGATGCCCGCCATGATCGTGGGCAGCGCGAGCGGGAGCTGCACGCGCAGCAGGGTGTTGCGGGAGGTGGTGCCGAACGCCTCGGCCGCCTCGACGAGTTCGCCGTCGACCTGGCGGATGCCGAGTTCGGTCATCCGGACGCCCGGGGGCAGCGCGAAGATGATGGTGGCGATGATGCCGGGGACCACACCGACGCCGAAGAAGATCACGCCGGGGATCAGATAGACCATGGCGGGCATGGTCTGCATGAAGTCCAGAACCGGCCGGGTCACCGCGCTGACGTTCTTGGACCGGGAGGCCCAGATGCCGAGCGGGACCGCCAGGACCAGCGTGACGATGGTGGCGACGAGCACCAGGGTGAGGGTGTCCATCGCCTCGTCCCACAGCTCGACGGAGTCGATGAGGGCGAATCCCACGAATGCGAGGACACCGGCGGGCAGTCCGCGCAGCCACCAGGCGATGACGGCGACAATGCCCGCGAAGAGCAGCGGAGCGGGGGCGGAGAGGACCGCCGCGATGCCGTCGAACATACCGCTGACGAGCGAGCTGATGGCGTCGAAGAGCCAGGCGAGGTGGATCTGCAGCCAGTCGACCGCGGAGTTGACCCATTCACCGAGAGGGAGCCTAAACACGGGCCACCTTCTTCGCGGTGAGGTCCTCGGCGTCGGCGTCTTCCGCTCCGGCGGCCTCCGCGGCGGGCGCGGTGTCCTCGGCGGCGGGCATCGGCACGGCGGGCTTCATCGGCTCGCCCAGCACGGCGAGAAGCCGCTCGCGCGGAACGACCCCGACGAGCCTGCCCCGTTCGTCGGTCACGGCGACCGGGGTGCCGCTCGACGCGCAGGGGGTGAAGAGTTCGATGATCGGCGTGGACTCGGCGACCGTGGCGGGGGCCGCGTCCAGCACGTCCTGCGGAGTGCGCAGTTCGGTGCCGTCCTCGGTGGTGGAGCCCATGGCGGTGTGCGGTTCGGCCATGATGGCGCCGGCGGTCAGCACCCGGGCACGGTCGACGTCCTGGGTGAAGGAGGCGACGTAGTCGTTGGCCGGGGTGACGAGGATGTCCTCGGCGGAGCCGAGCTGGACTATCTCGCCGTTCCGCATCACCGCGATGTTGTCTCCGAGGCGCATGGCCTCGTTGAGGTCGTGGGTGATGAAGACGATGGTCTTCTTCAGGCGCTTCTGGAGCTCCAGGAGCTGGTCCTGCATGTCGCGGCGGATCAGCGGGTCCAGTGCGCTGAAGGACTCGTCCATCAGCAGCAGGTCGGCGTCGGTGGCGAGCGCGCGGGCCAGCCCGACGCGCTGCTGCATACCGCCCGACAGCTCGTCGGGCCAGGACTTCTCCCAGCCGCCGAGCCCGGTCAGTTCCAGCGCCTCGGCGGCGCGCTTCTCGCGCTCGGCCTTGGCGACGCCCTGCACTTCCAGGCCGTACGCGGCGTTCTCCAGCACACTGCGGTGCGGGAAGAGCGCGAAGTGCTGGAAGACCATGCTGATCCTGGACGAGCGGACGTGGCGGAGCTCGCGGGGGCTCAGCGACGTCAGGTCCTGGCCGTCGAACAGCACGCTTCCGGCTGTGGGGTCCAGGAGTCCGTTGAGCATCCGCAGAAGCGTGGACTTGCCCGAACCCGAGAGACCCATCACGACGAAGATCTGTCCCGGTTCCACGGTGAACGACGCGTCGATCACCGCTGCGGTCGTTCCGTCGGCGCGCAGCTCGTCACGGCTCGCGCCGGCCTCGAGTTTCTCCACGGCCTGATCGGGTCGTCTGCCGAACACCTTGTACAGGTGCTCGGCCTGCAGCCTTGACACATACACCTCGCGGGTTGAACCGGAAACGGTCCGCCACACCCCCGCGTCGGCGGACCGTGGAGCGGCACGGAATCTGTCCGCATGGCACGTACACAAGTTGAACTTTGGACGTGATCCGCTCCGGTGCCGCGCCTGCCCTCGCTTATCCGGAGCAAACATTTCTGTGACCCAGGTCACTTTTCACCCCCTGTCCGCGGCCCCCTGCGGGCACGCCGCCCCGGGCCGGTGTCGGTGCCGTGGGGCATGATCGGGGGATGACGCGACGCCTGATGCTCCTCGACACCGCCTCCCTTTACTACCGCGCCTACTTCGGCGTGCCGGACTCGGTGCGCGCACCGGACGGCACCCCGGTCAACGCCGTGCGCGGGCTGCTGGACTTCATCGGCCGGCTGGTCCAGGACCACCACCCCGACGACCTGGTCGCCTGCATGGACGCGGACTGGCGCCCGGCCTGGCGGGTCGAGCTGATCCCTACCTACAAGGCGCACCGGGTGGCGGTGGAGACCCCGGCGGGCCAGGCCGACGAGGAGGACACCCCGGACACCCTCGCCCCGCAGGTCCCGGTGATCGAGGCGGTGCTGGACGCGGTGGGCATCGCCCGCGTGGGCGTCTCCCCGTACGAGGCGGACGACGTCATCGGTACGCTCACCGGCCGGGCGACCGGACCGGTGGACATCGTCACCGGCGACCGCGACCTCTACCAGCTGGTGGACGACGCGCGCGGGGTGCGGGTGCTCTATCCCCTCAAGGGCGTCGGCACGCTCCAGGTGACGGACGAGGCGGTGCTGCGCGAGAAGTACGGCGTGGACGGCCGGGGGTACGTCGACCTGGCCCTGCTCCGCGGCGACCCCAGCGACGGCCTTCCGGGCGTCCCCGGAATCGGCGAGAAGACGGCCGCGAAGCTGCTGGACGCCTTCGGGGACCTCGCCGGGATCATGGCCGCGGTGGACGACCCGGCGGCGAAGCTGACCCCCTCGCAGCGCAGGCGGCTGGACGAGGCCCGGGGGTACGTCGCGGTCGCGCCGAAGGTGGTGCGGGTCGCCGGGGACGTACCGCTTCCCGAGTTCGACCCGGTGCTGCCCCGCGAGGCACGCGACCCGGTGGCCCTCTCGGAGCTGGCCGAGCGGTGGGGGCTGCGCGGCGCGCTGCAGCGGCTCCTGTCGGCCCTGCACTCGTGAGAGCCCGGCGGCTCACAGCGAACCGTGGTTCCCTGGCCGGGACGGGCGGCCTTCTTCCCGGAGGTTCCGCGCATCCATTGGTTACGGGACCACCCGTACCCGGACCGCCCCGCCGGTGCTAGCTTAGGCAGACCTAAGTTTCGAGACCCCGGGTACTGGTCCCCGGCTCCCGGGTCCCCGCACATTCCGGCACAGGGAGATCCACGTGGCACGTCCGACGCGGCAACCGCCCCAGGGCAAGGGTGCGCAGGTCGTGCGCACCGAACAGCTCACCCCCCACATGGTGCGGGTGGTCCTGGGCGGCGAGGGCCTCGCCTCCTTCGGGACCGAGGGCTTCGCCGACCACTACGTGAAGCTCTGCTTCGCACCCGAGGGCGCCGACTACGCGCACCCCTTCGACATGGCGGCGATCCGGGAGTCGTACCCGCGCGAGCTGTGGCCGACCACGCGTACGTACACCGTCCGCTCCTGGGACCCGGCCACCCGTGAGCTCGCGATCGACTTCGTCGTGCACGGCGACGAGGGGCTGGCCGGCCCCTGGGCCGCTCAGGCCTCCCCCGGCGCCCCGATGACGCTCCTCGGCCCGGGCGGCGGCTACGCCCCGCAGGAGTCGGCCGACTGGCACCTGCTGGTGGGCGACGAGAGCGCGCTGCCCGCCATCGCGGTGGCGCTGGAGCAGATGCCCGCCGACGCCCGGGGGCACGTGTTCATCGAGGTGTCCGACGCCGCCGAGGAGCAGAAGGTGGCCGTCCCCGCCGGGCTGTCGGTGAACTGGCTGCACCGGGGCGAGCGCCCGGTCGGCGAGCTCGTCACCGCCGCCGTGCTGGGGCTGGACTTCCCGGAGGGCGAGGTGCAGGCCTTCGTCCACGGCGAGGCGGGCTTCGTCAAGGAGATCCGGCGGTACCTGCGGGTCGAGCGCCAGATCCCGCTGGGCCAGTTGTCGATCTCGGGCTACTGGCGTCTCGGCCAGAACGACGACGCCTGGCGTGCCGTCAAGCGCGAGTGGAACGAGCAGGTCGAGCGCGAGCAGGAGGCCGGTCCCGCCACCGGCTGACCCGGCCCCGGCACGTGAGCCCCGGCTGTCCTCCGAGGACGGCCGGGGCTCACGCGCGTCCGGAGTTCCACGGATGTCCGGCCGCCGGCCGGCCGGTCCGTGGCAGGATTTCCCGCACCGGCCTGGCACCGGCCTGGCACCGGCCCGGCACCGGCCCGGCACCGGCCCGGCCGGCTGATCGCCCGAGGGGCGGGCCCCTTCGCCCGGCGACCAATCCGAACGGCCCGCGGCTCCGAATCAAGGGGAGTCCATGAACCTCCTGGGAGGAAGCCGCGTTGAAAGAAGCCGTGTACATCGGCCCCGTGCCCTCGGCCGGACCCGATCTCCAGGACCTCCTGGTCCAGGTCGCCCGGGGGGACCAGGACGCCTTCGCCCAGGTCTACGACGCCGTCTGCGGACCGGTCCTGGGTCTGATCCGCACCGTCCTGCGCGACCCCGCCCAGTCCGAGGAGGTCGCCCAGGAGGTGCTGGTGGAGGTGTGGCGGACCGCGCCGCGCTACCAGCCGTCCCGCGGCAGCGCCATGAACTGGGTGCTGACGCTCGCCCATCACCGGGCCGTGGACCGGGTCCGCTCGGCGGAAGCGTCGGCCGCGCGGGAACACCGGGCCGCTCTGCTGGACCGCACACCGGCGTACGACGAGGTGACCGAGCAGGTCGAGACCCGGCTGGAGCGCGAGCAGGTGCGCCGCTGTCTGCGGACCCTGTCCGAGCTGCAACGCGAGTCGGTGACCCTGGCCTACTACCGGGGCCTGACCTACCGCGAGGTGGCCGAACTCCTCGCCGTACCGCTGGGAACCATCAAAACGCGACTGCGCGACGGTCTGATCCGGATGCGCGACTGCCTGGGGGTGAGCGCATGAGCACCACGGCGGAACTGCACACGCTGACCGGCGCCTACGCGCTGCACGCCCTACCCGAGGACGAACGCCAAGCCTTCGAGCGGCACTTGGCCGAATGCGTCGCCTGCACGCAGGAGGTGGCGGAGCTCTCGGCCACCGCGTCCCGGCTGGCCCTCGCGGTCTCCGCCGCTCCCCCGCGCGGAATGCGCGACGAGGTCCTGCTCCGGATCACGACGGTGCGTCAGGAGGCTCCGGGGCACGGCGTTCCCGGCGGTCGGGCCAACGCTCCCGGACGGCCCGGGCGGTGGACCCGGTACGCCCTGGCCGCCTGCCTGGCAGCCGCCGCCTCCCTCGGCGGGGTCGCGGTGTGGCAGAACCAGGTGGCACGGGAGGCCCAGCAGGAGGCGCAGAGTGCCGCCCAGCGGAACGAACTGCTGGCGCGCGTGCTCTCCGCACCCGACGCGAAGACCGTCTCGGCGGAGTTCGCCGCGCGGGCACGCGGCACGGTCGTGGTGTCGTCGAGCGAGAACCGGGCCGTGTTCCTCTCCTCCGGGCTGGAGCGCCCGCCGGCCGGCAAGGTCTACCAGCTGTGGTTCGCGGACGGCGGGACGATGCGTTCGGCAGGGCTGATGGACCCGGACGCGACGGGCGACGCGGTGCTCCTGGCCGGCCCGGTCGACGACGCTTCGGGCATGGGCGTCACCGTCGAGCCGGCGGGCGGCTCGGCCGCGCCCACCTCGGCGCCTCTCGCACTGATGAACTTCCCGACGGCCTGATCGGGGGCGTCGTCGGGAGGGTGGCCCGGGACCTCCTCGGAGGTCCCGGGCTCCGCCGAGTACGCACGGGGCACCGCACGTACGGCGAAAGGCCGCGCGGGGGGATGGTGCCGCGGTTCAGTTCCGCCGGGGCGGCAGCGGGACGAAGCCGCTGGTACGCGCCCGGTAGGAGGCCCAGCCCGGCCGGTCTGCCATGTGACGTTCCAGCAGAGCCTTGCCGCTTCCGCCGATGAGCAGGTAACTCATCAGCGCGGGAGCGACGGCGGTCGCCGCCGCGGCGGCCGGACTGTCCGCGACGAACAGGAACAGCCCCCACCAGACGCAGAAGTCCCCGAAGTAGTTGGGGTGCCGGGTCCAGGACCACAGGCCTCTGTCCATGATCAGGCCGCGGTGCGCGGGGTCGGCCTTGAACCGCGCCAGCTGACGGTCCCCCACGGCCTCGAAGGCCAGTCCCACCGACCAGAGCGCGCACCCGGCCCAGACCCACCCGGTGGGCGGGCCCCCGACGTACTGCGCGGCCTGCACGGGGGCGGAGACCAGCCAGACCAGGAGGCCCTGTAGCAGGTACACCTTGCGCAGCGCGTAGAGGTCGGGGTGGCCGGGAGCCCGGTCCAGCATGGCCGCGTAGCGCGGGTCTTCGCCGTGGCCGCGTCCGCGGCGCGCGATGTGCAGGGCGAGCCGGAGGCCCCAGACCACCGTGAGGGCGGTCACCAGGAGCCGGCGCACTCCGTCGCCGTCGCCCGCCGACATGCGGTACGAGACGAGGGCGACGACCGCGAACCCGATCCCCCAGGCGACGTCCACCACCCGGTGCACCCCTTTGCGCAGGGCCACCGTGAAGGTGACGAGCATGACCGCCAGGGCGGCGCCCGCCGCGGGGGCGAGCCCCTGCGCGAACGCCGCCCAGCCGAAGCCGGTCACCGGCCCGCGCCCAGTCCCTCGTACCAGCCGTGCCGGGTGGCGGGCATCGCCGCCGCTCCCGAGGCGTCGGGGCGCACGCAGAGGATCTGGTCGACGCCCATCCGCCGTTCCTCGAAGGCGAGGGCGCCGCCCACCAGGTAGAGCCGCCAGACCCGGGCGGTCTCCTCGCCCACGAGGGCGACGAACTCCGGCCAGCGTGCCTCCAGGGTGCGCCGCCACGCCTCCACCGTCAGGACGTAGTGCTCGCGCAGCGATTCGACGTCGCGCACCTCGAGTCCGGCGCCCTCCAGCAGCCCGACCGTCTCGCCGAGCGGCCGCATGTGCATGTCGGGGGCGATGTAGGACTCGATGAAGGCGCCACCCCCGGGCGCGGTGGTGCCGCGGGACATCTGCTGGACGAAGGCCCGGCCCCCGGGGCGCAGCACGTCGTGCAGCAGCGCGGTGAACGCGGGGTATTCGGCGTCGCCGACGTGCTCGCCCATCTCGACGGTGGAGACCGCGTCGTAGTCGGCCCTGAAACCCGGCAGGCCCCGTACGTCCCGGTAGTCGCAGTGGTGCACCTCGACTCGGTCCTCCAGACCGAGTTCGCCGACCCTCCGGGTCACGTGGGCGGCCTGTTCCGCGGCGAGGGTGACGGCGGTGACCCGGACGCCGTGGCGGCGGGCCGCGTACAGGGTGAGCGAGCCCCAGCCGCAGCCGATGTCCAGGAGCCGCCCGTCGGGGCCGAGTCCGAGTTTCCGGCAGATCAGTTCGAGCTTGTCGCGCTGGGCGTCGGCCGGGCCGTAACCGGGCCGCTCCTCGTCCGTCCAGTAGCCGCAGGAGTACGCCATCGTCCCGTCCAGCAGGAGGGTGTAGAAGGCGTTGGACAGGTCGTAGTGGTGGCTGACGGCGGCGCGGTCCCGTGCCTTGCTGTGGAGAGCGCCCCGCAGCCCCGCCCGCGAGGCGGGCACCGGCGGGCGGGGTCCGACCGCGCCGAGCCGTACGGCCGTGACCGCTGCCCTGATCCGGTCGCCGAGTCCTGGCGCGGGTGGGCGCAGTCCCCTCTCCCGGGCGGCCCCGCGCATGACGCGCAGTCCGTCGGCGAGGTCGTCCGCGAGGTCGATGTCGCCGGTGATGTAGGCCTCGGCAAGGCCGAGTTCGCCGGGCTGCCAGAGCAGCCGGCGCAGGGCGCGGCGGGAGCGCACGTGCACGGTCGGCGCACCGGCCGGGCCGGTCTCGCTGCCGTCCCACATGCGTACGCGTACCGGCAGCGCGCCGCCGAGGAACCGCTCGACCAGCGGTCCGACGCGTTGGGCGGCGCCGTTCGACGCGGCGCCGTCCGGTACGGCTCGCGGCGCGGGGGCGTCCGGGGCAGGGGTGTCCGGGGTGCTCCGGGGGCGCGGCACGGCAGCGGGGTCCGCGGTGTGCCGGGCGGCGGTCGCTCCGGAGCCGGACGCGGCGGGGTCCTGCGGGGGGTTCAAGGGGCTCTCCTCCGGTGGGGGAAGGGGCGGGCGGCGGGCGGGCGGTTCGGCGGCGGGGGTCACGGGGCCTCCGGGCGTACGAGCAGGACCTGTTCGACGTTGAGGTAGCCCGAGCGGAAGCCGGCTTCGGAGTAGGCGAGGTAGAAGGTCCACATCCGCCGGAAGGTGGCGTCGAACCCGAGGGCGTCGACCTCCTCGGCGCGTTCGTGGAAACGTTCCCTCCACAGGCGCAGGGTCTCGGCGTAGTGGGTGCCGAACCGTGCGCGCCGGTCGGTCCGCAGGCCGGCGCGTGCCGCGGTCTCCTCCAGGGCCCGGCTGGAGGGGATCAGCCCGCCGGGGAAGATGTACTTCTGGATCCAGGTGTGGGTGGCGCTCGCCGCCCTCATCCGGTCGTCGGGCATGGTGATGGCCTGGAGTGCGATCCGGCCGCCGGGAGCGAGCCTCGCCTCCAGGGTGCGGAAGTAGACGGGCCAGTACTCCTCTCCGACGGCCTCGATCATCTCGACGCTGACGATCGCGTCGTACTCCCCGGTGACCTGCCGGTAGTCGCGGAGGCGGACCTCGATCAGGTCCTCCAGTCCGGCGTCCCGGATGCGGCGACGCGCGAGATCCCGCTGTTCGGCGGAGAGCGTGACCGTGGTGACCCGGGCGCCCCTGGCCGCGGCGCGCAACGCCAGTTCGCCCCAGCCGGTGCCGATCTCAAGCAGCCGGGTGCCGGGGCCCACCTCGGCCAGGTCGAGCAGCCGGTCGATCTTGCGGTGCTGCGCGGCGGGGAGCAGGGACCGTTCGGCCGGAAACCCCCGGAAGAGGGCGGCGGAGTAGGTCATGGTCTCGTCGAGGAAGAGCGCGAAGAGGTCGTTCGAGAGGTCGTAGTGGTGGCTGATGTTGTCCCGGGCGCCGTCCGGTGTGTTGGCCTGCGCGGCGGGCTGCCGAGGCGCCCAGAACGTGCGCAGCCGCTGGAGCGGGGCGGGGACGAGTTCGGCGACGTGTCCGGCGAGTACGGAGAGCACCGCGACGGGATCGGGAGCGTCCCACTCCGCCGCCATGTAGGACTCGCCGAAGCCGATGAGGCCGTTGACCCCGATCCGCCGGAAGAACGCCTGGGGGCGGTGGATCTCCAGCAGCGGGCCGCCCAGGCCGAGGCTCTCGCCGCCCGCGAGCCGGGCGCGCAGCGGGAGGCGCCCCAGGGCGTGCCGGACGACGCGTTCGGCGACGGCGGTCCTCGGGCGGGAGGCGCGTCGGGGCCGGACGATGTCGGGCCAGAGCTCCGGGTCGGGGGCGGGGAGCACGGACGGGGAGCAGGGGGAGGTGGACACCTTCACCGCAGGCCTTTCTGAGTACGGGAACGGGGGCGCGGGACCACCGGCAGTCCGCGCAGGAGGAGGCGGATGCCGTGGAACCGGATCGCGAGGGAGACCGCGGCGGTGGACCAGGGGTGGCGTGCGGCCAGCCGCAGCAGCGCGGCCGGCCCGGCGGGGCGCCCGGTGCCCCGCACGGTCGCCGTGAACGGGCGCCCTCCCGCGCGTTCCAGGTGGATGGTCAGCGCGAGGCGGGCCCCGGGTTCCGGCAGCCGCATCCGGTAGGAACCGTCGACGGGGAAGAACGGCGAGACGTAGAAGTCCTTGTCGGCCGAGGCCACGCCGTCCGCGCCGGGCCTCAGGAGGTAGGCGTGGCGTTCCCCGTACGTGTTGTGCACCTCGGCGACGACGCAGAGCGGTGAGCCGTCCGGGCGGTGGCACCAGTACACGGTGAGGGGGTTGAAGACATGGCCGAACACCCGTGCCTGGGTGAGCATCCGCACCGTGCCGTCGCCCAGCTCGACACCGTGGGCCGCCAGGAAGCGGGTGAGGCCGGCGCGGATGCCGGGTGCCGTGCCGCCGAAGTGGTCCCGGGCGTCGAATCGGGCGAGCGGGGCCAGCGGGCGGGGCAGGCGCGGGGGGCGGTCGGGGTCGATGCACCAGAGGTAGGTGCGGTGGCGGAAGGCGTAGCGGCCCGGCCGCGTCCGTACATGGGCGATGGTGCACGGGTAGAGCGCGGCGGCGCCGGGAACGCCCGTCACCAGGTCACCCCCAGCGCGTGGGCCGCCTCGACACCGGAGCGGCAGCCGTCCTCGTGGAACCCCCAGCCGTGGTACGCCCCGGCGAAAGCCGTCACGGGTCCGGAGAGCGCGGGCAGCAGCGCCTGCGCGGCGACCGACTCCGGTGTGAAGACCGGGTGTTCGTAGACCATCCGGGCGCGGACACTCCGGGGGTCCACCCGTCCGCCGTCGTTCAGTGTGACGACGAAGGTCTCGGGGGCGTCGAGCCGTTGGAGCCGTGTCATGTCGTAGCTGACCGTGACCTGGCGGGCGTCGGCCGCGCACGAGGGCATCAGGTAGTTCCAGGAGGCGCGGGCCCTCGCGGCGTCCGGCAGGAGCGTGGTGTCGGTGTGCAGCAGCGTGGTGTTGCGGGAGTACCGGAACGCGCCGAGGACGCGCATCTCCGCGTCGGTGGGATCGGCGAGCAGCCGCAGGGCCTGGTCGGGATGGGTGGCGACGACCACGCGGTCGTACCCCTCCGTGGCCCCGTCGTCGGTGACCAGTTCGACGCCGTCGTGGTGCCGGCGCAGGGCTCGGACCGGAGTGGCCGTGCGCACCGCGGAGAGCCGCTTCGTCAGAAGGTCGACGTAGGAGCGGGAACCACCGGTGACGGTGCGCCAGACCGGCGAGCCGCCGACGGAGAGCATGCCGTGGTGGGCCAGGAAGCGGAACAGATGGCGGGCCGGGTGGCGGAGCGCGGTGACCGGGTCGCAGGACCAGACGGCGGAGACCACCGGGGTGAGGAAGTGGGCGCGGAAATAAGGGGAGAAGCGGTAGCGCTCGGCGAACTCCCCCAGCGTGAGCAGGCCTTCTCCGTTCGCGTTCTCCGGCTCCGCGAGCACCACGCGGGCGGCCCGGTGGAACCGGGGCACCTCGGCGAGCATCCGCAGATAGGCGCCGCGCAGGGCCGCGCGCGGTTGGGCGAGGAGCCCGGACACCCCGCGGGCACCCGCGTATTCGAGTCCGCACCCCTCGCACCGGACGGACATCGACATCTCCGACTCCTGCGTGCGGACCCCGAGTTCGTCGAAGAGCCGCAGCAGATGCGGATAGGTCCGGCGGTTGTGGACGATGAAGCCCGAGTCGACGCGGTGCACCCGCCCGTCCGACGAGGTCAGGTCGTGGGTGTGCGCGTGCCCGCCGGGGCGGTCGTCCGCCTCGTAGAGCGTGACGTCGTCGGTCTTCGTCAACACGTGGGCGGCGGTCAGCCCCGCCACCCCGCTTCCGACCACGGCCGTGCGCCGCCGTACCGCTGCCATTCCCTGCACCTTCCGTGAGTTGGTCGCTCGCCGCCACGGCCGCGCTGAGCGGGGCCGGAGCGGCCGGGCGCCTGCCGGACAGACGCCCCACGGAGTTGTTCGTCGCCGGCGGTCCCGCGGATTGGCCGGAACCGAGGTGTGATCCATTCGGGTGAACGACCAATCCGCCGGCCGCCCGGCGCCGAATCCCTGGTGTGACAGCAGATCGGAACGATGCGCGTAGGCAGGGACCTTCGGAGTCCCGGCGCTCCCGTTGGGTGCGCGCCGCACTGGCCGCCCTCAGCGGGCTGATCGCCGGGTTCTGTGCCCTGTGCGTCGCCGAGTTGGCCGCGGCGGCCGTACGCCCGGAGGCGGGGCCGGTCACGGCGGTGGGCGGCGCGGTCATCGACCGCACTCCCCCGGCCGTGAAGGACTTCGCCGTACGGAACTTCGGCACGGACGACAAGCTGGTGCTGCAGCTGGGCATCCTCGTGCTGCTGGCGCTCTTCGCCATGGCGGTGGGAGTCCTGGCACTGCGGCACCGGCGGGTCGGCGCCTCGGCCGTTCTGGTCTTCGGTCTGGTCGGGGCGGTGTCGGCGGTGGGACGGCCCGAGGGCAGTCCCACCGACGCACTGCCTTCGGTGGTCGGTGCGGTCGTCGCGGCGGGAGTGCTGTATCTCCTGATCGGTCGGCTGACCCCGGCCCGGACTCCGGTCCGGTCCCCGTCACCCGCGGCTGGGGAGACGGGGACCGGGCCGGTACCCCCCGCCGGGCCCTCCTTCGACCGGCGCGGTTTCGTGCTCGCCGCCACCGCCGCCGCGGCGGCCTCGGCGGGCGCGGGGTACGTGGGGCGCCGCCTCACCGCCTCCGTCCAGGCCGGGGCCTCCGCCTCGCGCGCCGACATCAGGCTGCCGGTCCCCGCCTCCGCGGCCCCCGCCGTACCCCGGGGCGCGGACCTGGGGGTCCGGGGCATCAGCTCGTTCGTCACCCCGAACAAGAGCTTCTACCGGGTGGACACCGCGCTGGTGGTCCCCCGCGTGGACGCCGACGGCTGGCGGCTGCGCATCCACGGCAAGGGCGTCGCCCGCCCGTTGACCCTCGGCTACCGGGACCTGCTGCGGCGGACGATCATCGAGCGGGACATCACTCTGGCCTGCGTGTCCAACGAGGTCGGCGGCCCCTACATCGGCAACGCCCGGTGGATCGGGGTGCGGCTGGCGGACCTGCTGCGCGAGGCCGGGGTGAAGGCCCCGTCCGAGGGCGGTCCGGCCGACCAGCTCGTCTCGCGCTCGGTGGACGGGATGACCATCGGCACACCCGTCGAGACCGTCCTGGACGGCCGTGACGCGATGCTCGCCCTCGGCATGAACGGCGAACCGCTGCCGTTCGAGCACGGCTTCCCGGTGCGGATGCTCGTACCGGGTCTGTACGGCTACGTGTCGGCCTGCAAGTGGATCCAGGACATCGAGCTCACCACCTTCGACGCGTACGACGCCTACTGGGTCAAGCGGGACTGGGCCCAGCAGGCGCCGATCAAGACCCAGTCGCGGATCGACACCCCGCGCCCCTTCGCCTCGCCGAAGGCCGGCACCGTGCCGGTCGGCGGAGTCGCCTGGGCCCAGCACCGGGGCATCTCGCGGGTCGAGGTCCGGGTGGACGGCGGTGACTGGCACACCGCGCGGCTGGGAGCGGCGGACGGCCGGGACACCTGGCGCCAGTGGGTGTGGGAGTGGCCGGCCACCTCCGGCCACCACACCCTCGAAGTCCGCGCGACGGACGGCACCGGCGCCACCCAGACCGCACACCGGGTCGGCACCGTCCCCGACGGTGCGACCGGCTGGCATTCGGTGGTGGTCGACGTGGACTGAGACCCCGTCATCGACACCGCTCCACCCTCACCTTCAACGACTTTCCCCACTTCAGAAGTTCTCGCGACTCCAGAAGCTTTCGCGACTTCAGCAAGTTCCACGACCGAACCGCCCGGGCCGCACGACCGATCGACCGCCCGGACCAGCACCATCATCCGAACCAGGAGAAACACCATGAACGCCCTGCACCTCCGCCGTCTCGCCGTCGCCGTCTCGGTCGCCGCCGTACTGCCGCTGGCCCTGACGTCCTGCTCCTCCACGGACACCAAGGACTCCGCCGCCGGCTCCGCCCCCGACAAGGCGGGCTCGGCCAGTGCGTCGGCGGCCGCCTCGACCCCCTCCGACGACCAGCCCTTCGGCCCCGCCTGTTCCTCCGTGCCGAAGAACGGCGCCGGTTCCTTCGACGGCATGGCGCAGGACCCGGTCGCCACCGCCGCTTCGAACAACCCGGACCTCGCGACCCTGGTCACCGCGGTGAAGGCGGCGGGGCTGGTGGACACGCTCAACAGCGCGGAGAACATCACGGTGTTCGCGCCGACCAACGAGGCGTTCGCCAAGGTTCCGAAGGCCGACCTGGAGAAGCTGCTCGCCAACAAGGAGGAGCTGACCAAGGTCCTCACCTACCACGTGGTCGGCGAGAAGATCGCCCCGAAGCAGCTGTCGAAGGGCTCCTTCACGACCCTGGAGAAGGGCAAGCTGACGACGTCCGGCTCGGACATGACGTACACCGTGAACGACAGCGCGAAGATCGTCTGCGGCAACGTCCGGACGGCCAACGCCACGGTCTACATCGTCGACTCGGTCCTGATGCCGCCGCAGTAGGCGGCGGCCGGCCCGCTCGGGCCCGGAACACGCACAGGGTGTGCCGCCACCCGGCACACCCTGTGCGTGCGGGGCCAGTTGGCCGCATCCGCACGCGCACCGCGCTTTGCGCAGTCGGCCGCCTCCGGCCCCGGCGCGTAAATGGGGGATAAGCGCACCATGGGGAAAGAGGTACCGCTCGCGCCCGGACGTTCCGTCCGGATCGGGCCGGTGGCGGGCGGGCCCACGGGACCGTAAAGGAGACGACTCATGTCCGACCTCTCACACACCCGTGCCGGCACCCGTGCGGAAGCGCATGCCGACATGGCCGACCACCCGGACCTCCCGGAGATGCGCGAGCGGTACGACCGCACGCTCGGCGGCCGCGACGTCGCCCTCGTGGACGCGCCGGTGTTCCTCCTCGGCCTGTACTGCGCGGTGTCGCCCTGGGTGCTCCACTTCACGTCGAGCCAGCCCGCGCTGGTGCAGCACAACCTGATCATCGGTATCGCCCTCGCCGTACTGGGCCTCGGCATCACCGCGTCCCCGTCCCGGATGTACGGCCTGAGCTGGGCGATCTGCGCGATGGGCGCCTGGATGATCGTCGCGCCGTGGATCGTGGGCAGCGGCCCCGATCTCGGAGTCGTTCTGAACAACGTCATCATCGGCGGACTCGCCGTGGTCCTGGGACTGATCTGCGCGGCCGCCTCCATGAAGAGCGGAGGCTCGACGGGCGGCAGGGCCGGGTCGAAGACGGCCGGCGGACGGGGAACACCGCGACACCGGGGCTGACGCCCCCTGAACGCGGGCCGTAGGGTGCCCCCATGGGGCGGGGAAGCAGGCAGGACCGGGTGGTGGGCACCGTCGTCGGCTCGGCGGTCGGGGACGCGCTCGGAGCACCTTTCGAGTTCGGGCCGGCCGGGGTCTGGTCGGCCCGCTTCCCGGACGGCTCCGGCACGATGTGCGGGGGCGGCGGCTGGGACCCGGGCGAGGCGACCGACGACACGCAGATGGCCGTTCTCGTCGCCGAGTCCCTGCTGGAACGGGACGGACTCGATCTTCCCGACATCTTCGGCCGTTTCCGGCGGTGGGCGGCGGCCGGCCCCAAGGACATCGGCATCCAGACGGAGATCGTCCTGCGGAGCGACGATCCCTGGGATCTGGCCGCCGCACTCCACTTCCAGGTCGAGGGCCGCGCGGCGGGCAACGGCTCGCTGATGCGGGCGGCCGGTTCGGCCGTCCGCTTCGCCCGTACGGCAGGACTGAGCCCCGGCGACGAAGCCGGGGCCCGCGCCGCCACGATGGACGCGGCCCGCAGCATCGCGGCCCTGACCCACGGCGACCCGGCCGCGTGGGAGGGCACCGCCCTCCTCCACGAGCTCATCAGGGTGGCGCTCGGCGGCGGCGACCCCGCCGCAGCCCTGCCCGCCGCCCTCGCCGAGGTCCGCGAGGACCAGCGCGCCCGCTGGGCGGCGGTGCTCGCCCCGGACTGGCACCCGGGCCTGGCGACCGAGTTCAACGGTGCGGTGTGGCCCTGCCTGGGCACCGCCGTGTGGGCCCTGCGGACGACACCCTCGTTCGAGGCCGCGCTCGCGGCGGCGATCGATGTCGGCGGGGACACCGACACGGTGGCCGCCGTGACCGGCGCGCTCGCGGGCGCCGTGCACGGCATGGGCGCGATCCCCGCCCGCTGGACCGAGCCGCTCCACGTGCCGCTGCCCGGTCACGGAGAACGGGTCCTGCGTACCGCCGACTTGACGGCCCTCGCCCTCCGCCTGGACGGCTGGAGACCGTTCCGCGGATCCCGTGCCCACCGTTCGGACACCCGTTGACGCCGGACCGACGGGGCTGGTGCACTGGGCCCATGCGCCCTCAGCTGCGGCTGGTCACCCGCGACCACATCGACTTCGGTCGCGTGTGGTCGGCGTCCTGTCGTCCCTGACTGTTTCTCCGTCAGCACGACAGGACCGCGCCGTCCGGCCGGTTCCACCCGCAGCAGAAGATGAGGCTTCGCCATGCCCGTAGAGTTCCTCGGCATCGCCGCGACCAACGAAGGTTCCGAAGTGACGCCCCGCTCGGGGGCGTCCTTCGACAAGGAGTACACGCTCAAGCTGGCCCGCGCCCACGAGGACCACGGCTGGGACCGGGTGCTCTTCGCGTACGGCTCCGGCTCCCCCGACCCGTCCCCGGCCGCCGCGTTCATCGCCGCCCGTACGGACCGGCTCCAGATCCTCGTGGCGCACCGGCCCAACGTCTCGTACCCGACGTTCGCCGCGAAGACCTTCGCCACGCTCGACCGGATCAGCGACGGCCGGCTCGCCGTCCACTTCATCACCGGCGGCAACGATCACGAGCAGCAACGTGAGGGCGACTTCCTCACCAAGGACGAGCGGTACGCCCGCACCCGCGAGGCCATCCAGATCATCAAGAAGGCGTGGACCTCCCACGAACCGTTCGACCACGAGGGCACGCACTACCGGTTCAACGACTTCGTGAGCGACACCTTCCCCGTCCAGCAGCCGCACCCGCAGGTCTCGTTCGGGGGTTCGTCCCCGGCGGCGTACGCGGCCGGGGGCGCCGAGGCCGACATCTTCTGCCTCTGGGGCGAGCCCCTTGCCGAGACCGCCGAGCAGATCGCCTCGGTCAAGGCGGCGGCGAAGGCGGCGGGGCGCACCGACGTGCCGAGGATCCAGGTGGCGTTCCGCCCGATCATCGCTCCGACCGAGGAGCTCGCCTGGGAGAAGGCGCACCGGACGCTCGACCGGATCAAGGCCCGCAAGGCGGGCGGCCCGCCGAGCCGCCGACACCCGCTGGTCAGCCCGCAGAACGCGGGCTCGCAGCGGCTGCTCGCCGTCGCGGACCGTGGTGAGCGCCACGACCGCGCGCTCTGGACGCCGACCTCGGCCGAGACGGGCGGCGCGGGCAACTCCACGGCGCTGGTGGGTACTCCGGAGACGGTCGCGCAGGCCCTGCTGGACTACTACGACCTGGGGGTCGAGATCCTGTCGGCCCGGGGGTACGACCTGCTCGACGACGCGATCGATTTCGGGCGTCACGTGATCCCGATCGTGCGCGAGGAAGTCGCCAAGCGGGACGCCGCGAGGACGTCGGCCGCCTGATCCGGGTTCGGGGTCCATCTGCCGTCACCACGACGGGAGAACACACTCACGATGACCGTTCGGCGTGACGGCCGGGTCCGTCGGACCGACGGTTCACCCCGCCCACGCCACAGGGGGCATGGGTCGTCCCGTCTCCCTGCGCGCAGAGAGTGTTGGGGTCATCCGCGGTGTCTTTCTGGTCCCGGTGGCGGTCGTCTGCCTGTTCTGGTTCTTCGTCCTCCCGTTGAGGTGGCAGACCCGCCGACTGGCGGGCCCGGAACCCGCGTTGCAGAAGGCCACCGCCGCGGCCCGGCGACAGAAGTGGGAGCCGGCGGCGCTGCTCCTCGCCGAGGCCGGCGAGGACGGGGAGCGGCGCGCCCTGTACAGCGATGCTGGGCCGGGTCGCGGCCGGCCACGGGGACGGGTGGCTGCTGGCGTGGGAGGCCGCCCGGCCCTTCGACCCGGACGCGGCGGTGGTCCGCGCACGCGCCCGGATCGCGTACGCATGGAGGCTCCGGGGCGCGATGCGGGCGAACGCCACGTCCAGGACGAGGTTCGGGTCGACGCCGCGCTGGTGGACATGGCCGCCGCCCCGGACGGTCATCCCCCGGCTGCCGTGCGTCCGCCACCTGGTGGGCTACGTCCTCGTCCACCAAGGGCCGGTACCGCGAGGCCGTGGCACAGTTCCGCCCTGTCGACGGCTATCTGAACGCCCTTCCCTGGCGCTGCCTCCCGAGTCCGCACGACGCTCTCCGCTACCGGGCTCTGCGCACCCGGGCCGCCCGGCGCTCCCTGCTGGAGACGCGGGAGAAGCCGGAGAAGCGGGCGACCCGAGGAGCGTGGAGGGTCCCCTCGTGACTCCGCGAAATCCGCGTGCAACCATCCGTGCCGCTGGAGGGTCACATCAAGTGGGAGCAAACGCTCCCAGCGTCACAAGGGGGAAATTATGGGATTCACGCGCATTGTCGCGTCCGTCGGGGCGTTGACCGCGCTCGTGGCGGGCAGCACGGTGGCACTCGCCGCCACCGCCGAGGCCGCGCCCAACGTCACGCCGCAGGGGGTCTGCGGCACCGCCTACAAGACCGTGAACTCGGCGCCCGTCGGTTCGCTGGGCACCGTCTACCTCACGTACAACGCCGCGAACGGCAACAACTGCGTCGCGACCATCCGCAGCACCCCGGGCACGCTGAAGGCCATGTCCGCGTACATCTACGTGTCGGACACCGACGGCTACGCCGAGGACTACGGGAACTACACCTCGTACGCGGGTCCGGCCCGCGTCTACGGCAAGGGCCACTGCGTGAGCTGGGGCGGCAACATCGACAACGTGTACGTGTCGGTGGACAACTCCAACTGCGCGGCCCTGCGGGAGCAGCGGACCACTACCGTCCGCTGACCACGGCCGGCGGGAGCGCACACGAGGACATGAGGGAACGGGCCCGGGAGCATCACGCTCCCGGGCCCGCCCTTCGTAGGTGCCGCGTCTCAGCCCACCGAGCTGTACGCGACCACGCCACGCAGTACTCCGTCGACGGCCTTGCGGGCGTTCTTCGCCACCGTGCTGCCCTCGCGCGGGGCCGCGGCGGCCACCTGTCCGAGCACGTCGATGACCTGCTTGCACCAGCGGACGAAGTCGCCGGCCGGCATCTCGGCCTCGCGCAGCACCTCGTCCAGGGTGCGGCCGGAGGCCCACATGTAGACCGCCCAGGCGAAGCCGAGGTCGGGCTCGCGCTGGCCGACCCCCTCGGTCTGGTTGATCTTGAAGTCCTCCTCCAGGGCGTCGAGCCGTCCCCAGATGCGGACCATCTCGGCCATGGCGGTCTTCGCGGGGCCGGACGGCAGCTTGGGCGCCACCGCGTCGTCCGCCTGACGCGCCTCGTACACCAGCGCCGAGACGCAGGCCGCGAGTTCGGCGGGGTTGAGGCCTTCCCAGACCCCGTCCCGCAGGCACTCGCTGGCCAGCAGGTCGAGCTCGCCGTAGAGCCGGGCCAGCCGTCGGCCGTGCTCGGTGACCTCGTTGGCGCGCAGGTAGTCCAGCTCGGTCAGCAGGGCCACGATCCGGTCGAAGGTGCGGGCGATGGTGTTCGTCCGTCCCTCGATGCGGTTCTCCAGCTGCCGGGTGTCGCGCTTGAGGCGGTGGTACCGCTCCGCCCAGCGCGCGTGGTCCTCGCGCTCGTCGCAGCCGTGGCACGGGTGGGCCCGCAGCTCGGTGCGCAGGCGGGCGATCTCCCGGTCGTCGGCCGCGGCGGCGCGCCCCTTGCGGTGACGGTCCGGCACGATGTGCCCCGCCTTGGTCCGCAGGGCGGAGGCGAGATCGCGGCGGGACTGGGGCGAGCGGGGGTTGAACGTCTTGGGTACCCGCATCCGCTCCACGGCCTCCACCGGCACCGGGAAGTCCATCGACGCCAGCCGCTTCACCTGGCGCTCCGCGGTGAGCACCAGCGGGCGCGGACCGTCGTGCTGGTCGAATCCGCGGTGGCCGTTGGCCCGCCCGGCGGGGATTCCGGGGTCCAGCACCAGCGCGAGGCCGGCGAACTTGCCGGTCGGCACGTGGATGATGTCGCCCGGCTTGAGCTTCTCCAGGGAGGAGGCGGCGGCGGCACGGCGCTGCGAGGCACCCTGCCTGGCGAGGTCGGTCTCGCGGTCCTTGAGGTCCCGCCGCAGGCGGGCGTACTCCTCGAAGTCCCCGAGGTGGCAGGTCATGCCCTCGCGGTACCCCTCCAGTCCCTCTTCGTTCCGCTGGACCTGGCGGGAGATACCGACGACCGAGCGGTCCGCCTGGAACTGCGCGAAGGAGGTCTCCAGCAGTTCGCGCGAGCGGTGCCGCCCGAACTGCTGCACCAGGTTGACCGCCATGTTGTACGACGGGCGGAAGCTGGAGCGGAGCGGGTACGTACGCGTCCCCGCGAGCCCGGCCAGCGCGCCCGGGTCCATGCCGCGCTGCCAGAGCACCACGGCGTGGCCCTCGACATCGATACCGCGGCGTCCCGCGCGCCCGGTGAGCTGGGTGTACTCGCCGGGTGTGATGTCCGCGTGCTGCTCGCCGTTCCACTTGACGAGCTTCTCCAGCACCACCGAACGCGCCGGCATGTTGATGCCGAGCGCGAGGGTCTCGGTGGCGAAGACGGCCTTGACGAGACCGCGGACGAAGAGCTCCTCCACGACCTCCTTGAAGGTCGGCAGCATGCCCGCGTGGTGCGCGGCGATGCCCCGCTCCAGGCCTTCGAGCCATTCGTAGTACCCGAGGACGTGCAGGTCCTCGGCGGGGATGGAGGCGGTCCGCTCCTCGACGATCTCCCGCACCAGGCTGCGCTTGTCCTCGTCGTTGAGCCGCAGCCCGGCGGCGAGGCACTGCTGCACGGCCGCCTCGCAGCCGGCCCGGCTGAAGATGAAGGTGATGGCGGGCAGCAGCCCCTCGGCGTCCAGCCGGTCGATCACCTCGGGGCGCGACGGCGTCCAGATCCGGCTGCGCTGGCGGCGCTCCCGCTCGCGGTCCGCCTCGCGCACCATCTTGCCGCGCCGGCGGTCGCGCGGGTTGTACCCGCCCTGGCTCTCCATGCGGGCGAGCCGGATCAGGTCGGGGTTGGTCTCGCGGCGGGCGGAGCCCCTGCCTCCGTGGTCGGTCTCCTCCTCGAAGAGGTCGTACATCCGGCGCCCGGCCAGCACGTGCTGCCAGAGCGGCACCGGCCGCTCCTCGGAGACGATGACCTCGGTGTCCCCGCGTACGGTGTCCAGCCAGTCGCCGAACTCCTCGGCGTTGGAGACGGTCGCGGAGAGCGAGACCAGCGTCACGGACTCGGGCAGGTGGATGATCACTTCCTCCCAGACCGCGCCCCGGAAGCGGTCGGAGAGGTAGTGCACCTCGTCCATCACGACGTATCCGAGGCCGTTGAGGGACTGGGAGCCCGCGTACAGCATGTTCCGCAGGACCTCGGTGGTCATCACGACCACCGGCGCCTCGGAGTTGACGCTGTTGTCACCGGTCAGCAGGCCGACCTTGTCGGCGCCGTAGCGCTTGACCAGGTCGGCGAACTTCTGGTTGGAGAGCGCCTTGATCGGCGTGGTGTAGAAGCACTTGCGCCCCTGCTCCAGGGCGAGGTGCACCGCGAACTCGCCGACGATCGTCTTGCCCGAACCGGTCGGGGCCGCGACCAGCACGCCCTTGCCCGCTTCCAGTGCCTTGCAGGCCTCGATCTGGAAGGGGTCGAGTTCGAACTCGTACATCTCGCGGAAGGGCCACAGCGCCGTGGCCATCTCGGCCTGGCGGAGGCGGGAGGCGTGGTAGCGCTCGGCTGGTGAGAGGTCCTCTGTCATCTTGTCGACGAGCCTACCCGCCACCTCCGACAGTCCATGCGCCCTTTTTTCCGGCCGCCCCGGCCGGGGTCCGCGCTCAGCCGGTGAGGACCCGTACGGCGCCCGGTACGCACACCGCCGTCACCGGGAGCGCTCCCAGGGGCTCCCCGTCGGCGTAGGCGGTGGTGGAGGCGGCGGCCAGCTCGACGGAGGCCGCGCGGTGGACGGTGACCACGGGGTGGGTGAGGTGGGTGCCCCGGTAGACCCGCGGGAAGACCTTCAGCAGGGTGGTACGGCTGCAGTCGCCGACGACGGTCACGTCGAAGAGCCCGTCGTCCATGACGGCGTCCGCGCAGATCCGCATGCCGCCCCCGTAGGAGGTCCCGTTGCCGACGGCGACCAGGGTCGCCTCGACCTCCCGGACGGCCCCGCCGTCCAGCCGTATCCGGTACGGGACCGGCCGGAAGGAGGCCAGCTCGGCGAGGATCGCCAGGTCGTACTTGAACCGGCCGGGGATCAGGCGCATCCGGTTGCCCCGGTCGTTGACCCGGGAGTCGAAGCCGGACGCCAGGACGGTGCCGAACCACCGGTCGCCGGCCCGCCCGAGGTCGAGGGTGCGTATCCGGTCCTGCTTCAGGGCACCGGCGGCCAGCCGTCCGGCAGCCAGAGGGTCGCGCACCGGCAGCCCGAGAGTCCGGGCGAAGTCGTTGCCGGTGCCCACGGCGACCACCCCGAGGGGGGTCCGGGTACCGGCCACCGCCTGCAGCGCGAGGGAGACCATGCCGTCGCCGCCCACCGCGATCAGCGCACCGGTGCCCGAGGCCACCGCCTCCCGCGCCCGGCCCAGGGCGTCCTCCGCGTCCTCGCCGAGCACGGTCCGTACGGAGAATCCGGCGTCCCGCAACGCGGAAGCGGCCGGCCGCGCGGCGTGCGCGCCCCGGCCGCTGCCCGCGGTGGGATTGACGAAGAGGGTGATCTCGCTGGTCACCCGCCGGACCCTACAAGGTCAGGTGATGTCGTCGTAACCGTTGAGATGGTGCGATCCGGCACCGTCCTGCTCGCCCGACGCCTGCCCGGGAAGGGTGGCCCGGCCCGCGGACACGCTCTCCACGGTGTCGATGCGTTCGGGAGTGAGATCGAGCTCCGAGGCCTCGTCGTCGTCGAGGTCGGCGTCGGGGTTGCCGCGGTTGCGGCGCTTGTCGTTCAGGAGCGAGAAGCCGGTCGCGAAGAAGTACAGGACGGCCAGCGGGCCGGCCAGCAGCAGCATCGACAGGGGCTCGCCGCCCGGGGTGGCGATGGCGGCGAAGGCGGTGAGGCCGACGATCATCCCGCGCCACCAGCCGAGCATCCGCTTACCGGTGACGATCCCGGTGAGGTTCAGCGCGACGAGGAGCAGCGGAAGCTCGAAGGCCAGGCCGAAGACCACGATCATGCGGGTCAGCAGGTCGAGGTAGCTGTCGAGCCCGATCTGGTTCTGCACACTGTCCGGGCTGAAGCCGAGCATGATCTGCGCGGTCTGCGGCAGGATCAGGTAGGCGAGGTAGCCGCCGGCCAGGAAGAGCGGGGCGCCGAGGACGGCGAAGCCGTAGGCGTACCGCTTCTCGTTCTTGTGCAGCCCCGGGGCCACGAAGGCCCAGAGCTGGTAGAGCCAGACCGGCGTGGCGAGAAGCACGCCGGACATCAGAGCGACCTTGAGGGCGTTGGTGAACGGCGCCATCAGGGTGTCGGTCTTCAGCAACGCGCACGGCTTGCCGTTGACCGCGGTGACCACGCCGTCCTTGCAGCCGACCGACGAGAGGATCGGCCTCAGAAGGAAGTCGTAGATGTCCTTCTGGAAGAAGGCGGCGACGATGGTCACCACGACAATGGCCAGAACGGCCTTCAGAAGCCGGTTACGCAGCTCACGCAGGTGATCGAGGAGGGGCATCCGCCCCTCGTCGTTCTTCTCCTGCTTGCGGGCAGACTTGAGCAACCCACTTCCCTCGTCTCGTGCGGCAGCCGTCGGTGGAACGGAACAGCTGTCAGCTCTGGGTGGTGGGCTTGGGCTCGGCGACGGGGCGGGAGCTGGTGACATCGCCCGGGGCGGCCTGGATGGTACGGGTGGCGGCGGCCTGCGGCGCGGGGTCCGCGACCGTCTCGGCGGCCGGGGTGGCGGGCTCGGCGTCGTCGCGCTTCATCGCCTTGGCCTCGCTCTTGAGGATGCGGGCCGACTTGCCGAGCGAACGCGCCATGTCCGGAAGCTTCTTGGCACCGAAGAGCAGCAGGATGACGGCGATGATCAGAACGATCTCTAGGGGCTTCAGATTGCCGATCATGTGTGCGACTTCCTTCTCACTGGGGTGACTGGAGGAGCGGGCTCACTACCCGATCAGTCGGACAGGTGTCCGACCCGTCAGCTGGCAGCGATCGTAACCCGCAGGAGTAAACGCGAGGCAATGCCTGCGTATACGCGCGGTTCCGGACCACGCCTCCTGCCTGGGCCGACTTCAGCAGGGTACCGCGCGGTCCGGGATTTCCAGAGGGCGCGGTTCCGGTCAACGTCTGCGGAACGGCCTTCAACGGAGCACGTCGGCCGTGGAGGCGAGACGGGTCGCGGCCCGCTCCAGGTCCTGGGCGGCCCGGTTGATCCGCTCCGAGGTGGTCGCCACCTGACGGCCGAGCCGCCGGACTTCCAGGAAGACCCGGACGGCGAGAACGCCGAGGACGGCGATCCCCAGGAATCCCAGGGCGATGGCGAGCATGGGCCAGAACATGCGGCGGATCCTCTTTCGGGGAAACGGGACGGCCTTCAGGGGGCGGTGTGCAACCGCAGCGTCCGTACGCCGCCACCGGTGAGGAGTTCGACGATGCGCTCCCCGGCGGGCTTGCGCACGGCCGAGCCGCACTCGGGGCAGGTGAAGGAGTAGAAGGTGGTGCGGGGGCCCGCCCCGATCGCCAGGCGCAGCGCCTCGGCGCCGAGCTCGAACCGCGTACGGCAGTCGGGGCAGCCCGCCCTGAACCGGACGGCGCGTGCCGCCGCGAGCCGGGCCGCGTCGCCCGTCGCGCGGGACATCCGGGTCATCGTGCCGTCCTGTGTTCCGGTCATCGTCACCCCACACCGTCGTAGGCGGCGAGCGCTTCGGCGGCGGCCCGGCGGGCGCTGTCGGCGAGCTCGGGGGGCGAGACGATGCGGCCCTCGCCGCCGAGGCGGAGCGCCAGCCTCCGCAGGGAGGCCGGGTCCGGGGTGCGCAGGGTGATCCGCAGACCGCCGTCGGGGCGCTCCTCGGCACGGTCGTGCGGGTAGTACTCGGCGACCCAGCGGCCGCCGGCGCCGACCTCGATCACCACTTCCGGGTCCTCGGCGGCCGGCTGCACGAGCCCCTCCGAGAGGTCCCGGAGCTCCAGTTCCGGGGGTGCCGCCGGGGCGTCGAGCAGCTTGATCTCCGCGACCCGGTCGAGGCGGAAGGTGCGCCGGTCCTCGGAGAGCCGGCACCAGCCCTCCAGGTAGGTGTGGCCCACGGCGAAGAGCCGGATCGGGTCCACCTCGCGCTCGGTGAGCTGGTCGCGGGCGGGCGAGTAGTAGCGGAGCCAGAGCCGTCTGCGCTCGGAGATGGCCCGGTCGACCTCGGCGAAGACGCCGCCCTCCGACTCGAAGGTCACCGAGAGCCGGGAGCTGGCCGCACCGGTCTCCCCTGCGGCGGTCTCCAGCTTGGCGGTGGCCCGGACGAGCGCGAGCCGGTCGCTCTCGCGCAGCCCGGGCAGGGTGGCGACGGCACGCGCGGCGACCAGCAGCGCGGTGGCCTCGTCGGCGGCGAGCCGCAGCGGCTCGGCGACGTCGTCCGGGTTGTGCCACCAGATCCGGTCGCCGTCGGTGTCGATGTCGAGCAGGTCGCCGCCGCGGAAGCTGGTCCCGCACATGGGCAGCACGTCGAGGTCGGAGATGAGCTCGTCCTCGGTGATGCCGAAGGCCCGGGCGACGTCCTGCACATGGGCGCCGGGGCGCTCGCGCAGATAGGTCACCAGGGAGAGCATCCGCCGGGTCTGGTCGATCGCGTTCGTGGCCATGGTGGCTTCCCCCTCAGTCCTTCAGTCCTTGGCCACGGCGCGCAGCCGGTCGACCACATCGGCCCGCAGATCGGCGGGTTCGAGCACGACGACGTCCGGTCCGAACTCGACGAGCCAGGCGTCCAGCCCGTGCCCGTACGGGATCTCCATCTCGTCCCAGCCGTCGCCGAGGTCCCGCGTCGAGACCGCGCGGGAGCGCAGCGGGAAGCCGGCGCCGGTGCGCAGCCTGATCCGGGCGGTACGGGTGGCGGTCTCGCCGGCCCAGCTCTCCACGGTCTCCCGGACGGTGACCACGTCGGGGATGGCCGCGGTGAAGACTCCGGCGCGGGAGCGGACCCTGCCGGTGATGCGCGAGAGGCGGAACACGCGCTCGGCGCCCCGCTCGCGGTCCCAGCCGGCCAGGTACCAGTGGCCGCGCCAGCACTCCAGCCCCCAGGGCTCGACCTGGCGCTGTTCGGCGTGGGCGGAGTTGCCCTTGCGGTAGTCGAAGGTGACCGGGCGCCGGTCGCGGCAGGCGAGCATCAGCGGTTCGAAGGCGGCTTCGTGCACGGGGATGCGCGGCTCGAGGGCGCTCGGTACCTCGTACGTGTCCTCGGCCTCGGGCATTCCGGCGGCGCGGAGCTTCTGCAGCGCGCCGCTGGCCGCTCCGGCGAGGCGGGCCTGCTGCCACACCTTGGCGGCGATCTCCAGGGCCGCCGCCTCCTCCGCGCTGAGGGTGATCGGAGGGAGCCGGTTGCTGTCCCGGCGGGCGAGGTAGCCGATGTCGCCGTCGAGTCCCTCGACGGTCTCGATGACGAGGCCGAGTTCGCGCAGATCGTCCTTGTCGCGCTCGAACATGCGGTTGAAGGAGTCGTCCGTTCCGGCTTCGAGGTACGCCTCGATGGAGCCCCGCAGCTCACGCTTGCTGAGCGGACGCCGTGTGCCCAGCAGGCACAGCGCGAGGTTCATCAGCCGCTCGGCCTTGGCAATCGCCATCGACGCCCTTTCTCTCCATGCGCTACGACGCTCGACCGTACCGCCCCCGGGGGTCCCGGCAAAAACACACGTGCCCCGGACGGACGGCGGGAGGGCCCGTGCCGAACGGCACGGGCCCTCCCGGACCTCCGCGGGGGAGGCGTGATCCCGGCGGACGGCGCCAGGGGCGCTGTCCGGCCAGAGGATCGGGCGGCTGGATGATCCAGCCGCCCGACGACCGGATGATCAGACGGCGACGAGGTCGCAGACGAAGATCAGCGTCTCGCCCGGCCCGATGGCACGGCCGGCGCCGCGGTCGCCGTAGGCGAGGTGCGCCGGGATGATCAGCTGGCGGCGGCCGCCCACCTTCATGCCCTTGACGCCCTGGTCCCAGCCCTTGATGACCATGCCGGAGCCGAGCTCGAACTGGAGCGGCGTACCGCGGTTCCACGAGGAGTCGAACTCTTCACCGGTGGAGAAGGACACGCCCACGTAGTGGACGGAGACGTTGTCGCCGTCCTCGGCGACGGCGCCGTCACCCTCCCAGATCTCCTTGATCTCAAGGTCCTTCGGCGCCTCGCCACCCGGGAAGTCGACCTCGGGCTTCTCGATGCTCACTGAAACTGCTCCTCAGAAAAGATGAACTGCGCAACCGGGACAGTCTTACATCTTCGTCAGGAGGTCCACCGCGAACACCAGGGTGGACTTGGCGGGAATCGACTGCTGCGCGGTGTCGCCGAAGGCCTGGTCCGGCGGGATGACCAGGAGGACCCGGCTGCCGATCTTCTTGCCGACCAGACCGTTCTTGAGGCCCTTGAGGGTCACCTGCTCCAGCGGGAAGGTCTGCGTCTTCCCCTGTTCGTAGGTGCTGTCGAACGTCTTTCCGTCCTTCCACAGCAGCCCCACGTAGTTCACCACGACGCTGTCGGTGTCCTTGATGACCGCACCGTCGGACTCCAGCACGTAGGTGGAGGAGAGCTTGGCGGGCGGGTCGCTCTTCGGGATGGTGACGCTGGGCGCCTTGCCGTCGGTGTTGGTCCCGACCTTCGGCAGCGCGGCGTCGTTCTGGGCGACCTTGGTTCCCTCGGCGGACGTCGGGATCTGGGTGGCCTTGACGACGTCGATGACGAAGACGAGGGTCGCGTTGGGCTTGATGTCGCCCTGCCCCTGCGCGCCGTAGCCGAGGTCCGGCGGGATGACGAGCTGGACACGGCTGCCGACCTTCTGACCGACGAGCCCCTTGTCCCAGCCCTGGATGACCATGCCGGCGCCCAGGGTCAGGTCGAACGGGCTCTTGCGGTCGAAGCTGTTGTCGAAGGGCTTCGTGGAGTCCCAGGCCTGGCCGAGGTAGTTGACCTGGACCGCGTCGCCGTTCTTCAGCGCGGCGCCGTCGCCCTCACTGATGACCGTGGTCTTCAGCTCCTTGGGCGGGTCGCCCTCGCCCTTGGCGATAGTGGGTTTCTCACCGAACTTGGCACCCGCGGTGATCGCGGGCACGCCGGTCTCGGACGAAGCGGAGTCGGAGGCCTTGTCGTCGCTGCCGCAGGCCGCTGCGGAGAGCAGCAGGAGGGGGACGACGAGAAGGCCGGCAAGTCGGCGCACTGGTTCCTCAGATCTCAGACGACACAGTCATGGGTCCCGGACACCTTACGGCCTCAGCACGGCGCGGAGCCGGTTCGTGACGCCCCGCGCCGCGGCCCGGCCGGTCGTCTCCCCCGTGCGTGCGACCGTCGGGCGCTCCGTGCGGCGTGGTGTTCGAACGCACAGGCCCCCATGGGCACGGACACACGGACAGGCCCCGGAACGGGTGTTCCGGGGCCTGTCCGTCCGCGCCCGGCGGCGCGGTGACGCTCACTCCGCGCGCCGGCCCGGCAGGCGGCGCGCACGGGACCTCACATGCCCGCGATCAGCTTCTCCACCCGGTCGTCGACGGACCGGAACGGGTCCTTGCACAACACCGTGCGCTGCGCCTGGTCGTTGAGCTTGAGGTGGACCCAGTCGACGGTGAAGTCCCGCCGCTGCTCCTGGGCCCGCTTGATGAAGTCCCCGCGCAGCCGTGCCCGGGTGGTCTGCGGGGGCACGGACTTGCCCTCGAAGATCTTCAGGTCGTTGCAGATGCGGGTGGCCTGGCCCTTGCGCTCCAGGAGGTAGTACAGACCCCGGCGCCGGTGGATGTCGTGGTAGGCGAGGTCTATCTGAGCGACCCTCGGGTGCGACATGGTCATGTTGTGCTTGGCCCGGTACCGCTCGATGAGCTTGTACTTCATGACCCAGTCGATCTCGGTGGCGATCTTGTCGAGGTCCTCCGCCTCGATCGCGTCCAGGGTGCGGCCCCAGAGTTCGAGGACCTGGTCGACGGTGCCGGTGCGGATGCCCCGGCGCTCGACGAAGTCGACCGCCTTGTCGTAGTACTCGCGCTGGATCTCGATGGCCGACGCCTCGCGGCCGCTGGCCAGACGCACCTTGCGCCGGCCGGTCGTGTCGTGGCTGACCTCGCGGATGGCCCGGATCGGGTTCTCCAGCGTCAGGTCGCGCATCACCGTGCCCGCCTCGATCATGCGGAGCACGAGGTCGGTGGCGCCGACCTTGAGCAGCATGGTCGTCTCGGACATGTTCGAGTCGCCGACGATGACGTGCAGGCGGCGGTAGCGCTCGGCGTCCGCGTGCGGTTCGTCGCGGGTGTTGATGATCGGACGGGAGCGCGTGGTGGCGGAGCTGACGCCCTCCCAGATGTGCTCGGCACGCTGGCTCACGCAGTAGACCGCTCCGCGCGGGGTCTGCAGGACCTTGCCCGCGCCGCAGATCAGCTGCCTCGTGACGAGGAACGGAATGAGGATGTCCGCGAGCCGGGAGAATTCCCCGTGCCGGGCCACGAGGTAGTTCTCGTGGCAGCCGTAGGAGTTGCCCGCTGAGTCGGTGTTGTTCTTGAAGAGATAGACGTCGCCCGCGATTCCTTCCTCGTGCAGGCGGCGTTCGGCGTCGACGAGCAGACCTTCCAGAATGCGTTCGCCTGCCTTGTCGTGGGTGACAAGCTCGGTGAGGTTGTCGCATTCGGGAGTTGCGTATTCCGGATGCGAACCCACGTCGAGGTAGAGGCGGGCGCCGTTCCGCAGAAAGACATTGCTGCTGCGGCCCCATGACACGACACGGCGGAAGAGGTAGCGCGCCACTTCGTCAGGTGACAGTCGGCGCTGTCCCCTGAACGTGCACGTGACGCCGTACTCGTTCTCCAGCCCGAAAATGCGGCGGTCCATGACTGAACATTACGCCTTACGGCGTGAGCTGAAACCGGGTTCGACAGCTCCGTTTCGATCATTTTCCGATCCGGCCACAACGGTGCGCGTGCGTGCGGGAACTGCGAGGACCTTTCCGGTGGCCAGCAGAACGATGAGCGCGGCGACTCCGCCCGCCCCCGCGACGGCGAAACTCCAGGCCGTCCCGCCCAGCTCGACAGCGGGCCCGGCCACGGCCGTACCGGCCGCCGCGCCCACGCCGATGGTCGTCACCAGCCAGGAGAACGCCTCGGTCACGGTGCCCCGGGGCGCGTGCCGGTCGACCACGATGAACGAGCAGGCGATGGCCGGGGCGAGGAACACCCCGGCGAGGGCGGCGAGGGCCGTCATCGCGACCACGCCGGGCGTCAGCATCAGCGGCAGGTAGCCGAGGGCGAGCAGGGCGACGAGGGAGCGGAGCCGCCGCTCGGGCGCACCGGCCCACTGCCGGGCCCCGTACACCGCGCCGCCGACCAGCGCGCCGAGGCCGAGCGCCGCCATCAGCCAGCCGTACACCGACTCGCGGCCCTGGTCGTCGGCGTAGGCGACGCCCGCCACGGTGATCGAGCCGAGCGCGATCCCGACGAAGAAGAGCGCGCCGAGGAGGGCGAGGAGTCCGGGCGAGCGCAGGGCGCCGAGCCAGTGGGCTTCGCGGGGTGCGGACCGCCAGGCTCGGGAGGGCTCGGACAGGACCACCGAGAGCGCCCCGAGGACCCCGGCGGCGTTGACGACGAGGAGCGCCACGGCGGGCGACCAGAGCGACACCAGCAGGGTCACCAGCAGCGGCCCCGCGGTGAACATGACCTCCTGGGCGACCGCGTCCAGGGCGTAGGCGCGGTGCACCCGCTCCTCCCGCTGCCCGAGGACGGAGGGCCAGAGGGCGCGCAGTCCGCCCTCCAGGGGCGGGGTGGCGACCCCGGCGACGATGACCGCCGCATAGGCGAGCGGCAGCGGGTCCAGGCCCGCGAGGGCCAGCAGCACCATGCCGAGGGCGGAGACGACCGACGCCGGGAGCTGCACACGCGGCTGGCCGTACAGGTCCACCGCGCGGCCGAGGAGCGGCTGCCCGACCGCCGTGGCGAGGCCGTACGCGGCGGCGAGCCCGCCGGCCAGCGAGTAGCTGCCGCCCTCGGCCCGGGTGAAGAGCACGATCGCGATCGGGGCGATGCCGTTCGGCAGCCGCCCCACCAGGGTTCCGGTGAGCAGCCGGGCCGCGTGCCGCTCCCGGAGGATGTCCAGATATCCCGCGGCCATTCCCGCCCCTCTCCCCCGGTGCGGGCCCGCGCACGCCCGAGGTTTTACGTATAACTTCGAGGCTCATACGTACCATGTGCGCAGTCCGCCGGTCCACCGCGCGGCACCGGCCGCCTGGCCGGAACCGATCGGCCGGCACCGCCACCACCCGCACGGAGGCCCCAGTGAGCAGCCCGTCCCAGCCGGCCCCGGCCCGCCCCACCAGCCGGGACGTGGCGCGGGTCGCGGGGGTGTCGCAGGCGACGGTCTCCCTGGTGCTGGGCGGCAAGTGGCCCGGCCGGGTGTCGGAAGCGACCGCCGAGCGGGTCCGGGCCGGCGCGCGCGAACTCGGCTACCGGCCCAACCTCGCCGCCCGTAGCCTGCGCCTGGGCCGGACCAGGACCGCGCTGCTGGTGGTGCCCGCGCTCACCCACGAGTTCTTCGCCCGGGTCTACACGGGTGCCGCCTCGGTCGCCGCGGACCACGACTTCGGCGTGGTGCTCTATCCGTCGCCCGACGGCACCGGACCGGCGAAGGACCCCTTCGCCAGTGCCCGCGCGGCACTCGACGGGGTGATCGCCTCGTCGATGGCGACCGAGGCCCTCGGGGCACTGGGCGGTACGGAGCTGCCGCTGGTGATGCTGGACAGCGACCCGTCGGGGACGGGCGCGGCGGCCCGGGTGAACCTCGACATCGCGGACGGGATGCGCCAGGTCGCGGAGCACCTGCTCGCGCTCGGCCACCGCCGGTTCACGCACGTGGCCGCCGCCGTCGACTCATGGACCTTCGCGGTGCGCGCCCGCGCCCTGCGCGAGACGCTCGCGGCCGTACCCGGCACCTCGCTGCGTACGGTCGCCTCACCGCTGGAGGTCTCCGGCGGGCTGCGGGCGGCCGAGGCGGCGCTGACCGGGCCGGGGCCCCGGCCGACCGCGCTGGTCTGCGACGGGGACGTGCTGGCGGCGGGCGCCTGCAAGGCCGCACGGCGCCTGGGCCTGCGGGTGCCCGACGATCTGTCCGTGTCGGGCTTCGACGACCTGGCGCTCGCCACCGCGGTGGAGCCGGAGCTGACCACGGTGGCGCTCCCCGCGGAGCAGGTGGGCGAGCGGGGCATGGCGGCCCTGCTCGCCGTGCTGGACGGGCGCCCCGCCCGCACCGGCAGCCTGCCGGTGGAACTGGTGGTGCGCGGTTCCACCGCCCCGCCGCCGGCGGGCCGGTGACATGGCGGTGCCCGGGTCTCGTCCGGCGGACGAGACCCGGGCACCGTCGTCACGTCGACCGCCCGGGACTACTCCTCGGCGGATCCGCCCGTCCCCTCGGACTCCTCCGTGTCGGACGGTGCGTCCGTGGGCGTGGTCGCCGCGGCGCCGTCGGCCTCCAGCAGCCGCGCGAGCTGCCGTCCGACGATCCGCTTGAACTTGCGCTGCTGGGGACGGGTCCGGTCCAGCACCGCGACCTCGAGCCGCTCCGCGGGGATCTCCCGCTCGCTGCCGTTGGGGTCGCGGGAGAGCGCCTGCACGGCGAGCTTGAGCGCCTCGGCGAGCGTCATGCCGTCGCGGTGCCGCTGGTCGAGGAAGGTGCTGATCTGCTCGGCGTTCCCGCCGACCGCGACCGAACCGTGTTCGTCCACGATCGAGCCGTCGTGCGGCAGCCGGTAGATCTGGTCGCCCTCGGGCTCGGCGCCGACCTCGGCGACGACCAGCTCCACCTCGTACGGCTTCTCGGCCGCGCTGGAGAAGATGGTGCCGAGCGTCTGGGCGTAGACGTTGGCCAGCCCACGGGCCGTCACGTCGTCGCGGTCGTAGGTGTATCCGCGGAGATCGGCGTAGCGCACCCCGCCGATGCGGAGGTTCTCGTACTCGTTGTACTTGCCGGCGGCGGCGAAGCCGATCCGGTCGTAGATCTCGCTGAACTTGTGCAGCGCGCGGGACGGGTTCTCGCCGACGAACACAATGCCGTCGGCGTACTGCAGCACTACCAGGCTGCGACCGCGGGCGATGCCTTTGCGGGCGTATTCCGCCCGGTCGGCCATGGCCTGCTGGGGTGAGACATAGAACGGCGTCGACACCGGCTATCCGTCCCTTTCTGTCAGTGACGAGTGCATCTCGAAATCCCCGGAACCCCGGGCCGGATCAGAGCAGAGCCGCGCGCGGGCCGTCGGGGTGTTCGAGGCGGCGCTCCAGGATCTCGCGGGCGATCGCGGAGGACTCCCCGTCCGACAGCCGGCGGAAGCCCTCGTCGGTGATGACGGTGACGATCGGGTAGATGCGGCGCGCCACGTCGGGGCCGCCGGTCGCGGAGTCGTCGTCCGCGGCGTCGTACAGGGCCTGCACGACCAGGGTGAGCGCCTGGGACTCCGTCAGGTCCTCGCGGTAGAGCTTCTTCATGGAGCCCCGGGCGAAGAGCGAGCCGGAGCCGGTGGAGGCGTATCCGGCGTGCTCCTCGGAGCGGCCGCCGGTGACGTCGTAGGAGAAGATCCTGCCCCGGCCCTTGTCGACGTCGTAGCCGGCGAAGAGGGGGACGACCGCGAGTCCCTGCATGGCCATCGCCAGGTTGCCGCGGATCATCGTGGAGAGGCGGTTGGCCTTGCCCTCCAGGGAGAGCTGTGCGCCCTCGACCTTCTCGAAGTGCTCCAGCTCCAGCTGGAAGAGCTTGACCATCTCCACCGCGAGTCCCGCGGTGCCCGCGATGCCGACGGCGGAGTACTCGTCGGCGGGGAACACCTTCTCGATGTCGCGCTGGGCGATCATGTTGCCCATGGTCGCCCGCCGGTCACCGGCGAGCACCACGCCGCCGGGGAACGAGGCCGCGACGATGGTCGTCCCGTGCGGCGCCTCGACGGCTCCCTTGAGAGGAGGGAGGTTCCGGTTGCCCGGGAGCATCGCGGGTGCGTGGTCGGACAGGAAGTCCATGAACGAGGACGAACCCGGCGTCAGGAACGCAGCTGGTAGACGCCCGGTGTGACGAGTGTTGGCTTCCACGCGTTTCCCTCCAGGTATGCATGCGACGGCCCGCCGGGGTCGGGACGGACGCCCGATGCGCCGATGGCCGGTGTGCGGTTGAAGCACCGTACGTCACGGACCCTACCCGCCCGGTGGCGGTGATCCACCTGTACGGGGGAAGCGGCCGGCGGAGCTGTGCGTCGCCCCGGCCGCCTCCCCCGCGACGGCCTCACGGCCGCCGGTGACCTCCCGGTCAGCGGCGGCGCGCGTCCGAGGAGCCGGTCCGCCGGGTCAGGGCGCCCGGCGCCCGCTCACCGCCGGTGACCGGCGCGCGGAACCGGTGTCCGCGGACTACTCCCCGCCCTTCTGTACGAAGCTGCGCACGAAGTCCTCGGCGTTCTCCTCCAGGACGTCGTCGATCTCGTCCAGGACCGAGTCGACGTCGTCGCTCAGCTTCTCCTGGCGCTCCTTGAGGTCCTCCGAAGCCTGCGCTTCCTGCGTCTGCTCCTCGGTCTCCTCGGTGGAGTGCGTCGCCTTCTGCTGTCCGCCGCCGGTGTCCTTGGTCGCCATCTAGCTCACCCCGCTCGGTTCGAAGCATTCGAAGCTCTTGATCAGACCCTACCCACGGGGTCCGACATCGGCCCGGTACTTTTCCAACGTCCGGGCCCTGTCCCGATCATTCCCCTCCGGCGGCCCGTTCAGCCGCCGGACAGCACCCGGACCAGCTCTTCCGCCGTGCGGCAGCGGTCCAGGAGGTTCTTGACGTGCTCCCGCGTCCCGCGCAGCGGCTCCATGGTGGGCACCCGTTGCAGAGAGTCATGGCCGGGCAGGTCGAAGATGACCGAGTCCCAGGAGGCGGCGGCCACGTCGTCCGCGTACTGGTCCAGGCAGCGGCCCCGGAAATAGGCCCGGGTGTCCTCCGGGGGCTTCGTACGCGCCCTGGCCACCTCGTCCTCCCCCAGCAGGCGTTTCATCCGCCCGCCGGCCACGAGGCGGTTGTAGAGCCCCTTGTCGGCCCGTACGTCGGCGTACTGGAGGTCCACCAGGTGCAGGCGGGGGGCGTCCCACTCCAGGGCGTCCCGGCGCCGGTAGCCGTCCATGAGGGCCCGCTTGGCCACCCAGTCCAGTTCCCCCGACAGGCTCATCGGGTCGTTCTCCAGACGGTTGAGGGTGTCCTCCCAGCGCAGCAGGACGTCCCGGGTCTGCTCGTCGGCGTCGGCGCCGTACCTCTCCTCGACGTACTTGCGGGCCAGCTCGAAGTACTCCATCTGGAGCTGCACCGCGGTGAGTGTGCGGCCGCTGCGGAGCGTGATCAGATGCTGGAGGGACGGGTCGTGCGAGACCTGGTGGAGGGTCCGTACGGGCTGGTCGACGGCGAGGTCCACGTTGATGAACCCGTCCTCGATCATCGAGAGGACCAGGGCGGTGGTGCCGAGCTTCAGATAGGTCGAGATCTCGGAGAGATTGGCGTCTCCGATGATGACGTGCAGCCTGCGGTACTTCTCCGCGTCGGAGTGCGGCTCGTCCCGGGTGTTGATGATGGGGCGCTTGAGCGTCGTCTCCAGCCCCACCTCCACCTCGAAGTAGTCGGCGCGCTGGCTGAGCTGGAAGCCGTGGTCGCGGCCGTCCTGCCCGATCCCGACCCGGCCCGCCCCGGTGACGACCTGGCGGCTGACGAAGAACGGAGTCAGGTGGCGCACGATGTCCGAGAAGGGGGTGTCCCGTCTCATCAGGTAGTTCTCGTGCGTGCCGTAGGAGGCGCCCTTGTTGTCGGTGTTGTTCTTGTAGAGGTGGATCGGCTGGGCGCCGGGAATGGCGGCGGCCAGTTCGGCGGCCTCGGCCATGATGCGCTCGCCGGCCTTGTCCCAGAGGACCGCGTCACGCGGGTTGGTGATCTCCGGGGAGCTGTACTCGGGGTGCGCGTGGTCCACGTAGAGGCGGGCGCCGTTGGTCAGGATGACGTTGGCCAGACCGATGTCCTCGTCGGTGAGCTGGCTGGAGTCGGCGGTCTCGCGGGCGAGGTCGAAGCCTCGCGCGTCCCGCAGCGGATTCTCCTCCTCGAAGTCCCAGCGGGCGCGGCGCGCCCGGTGCATCGCCGCCGCGTAGGCGTTGACGATCTGGGACGAGGTGAGCATGGCATTGGCGTTGGGGTGGCCGGGGACGGAGATTCCGTACTCCGTCTCGATGCCCATTACTCGCCGTACGGTCATGCGGCCCTCCTTGCCCGGCGTCGTCCCCTCGGGAACGGCGCTCAAGTACCGCTGCTGGTCCGATTGCGTGCGCGGTCGTCCGGCCCCGCACTGCGCGGTCGGCGGTACGTCAGAGCCTAGAGCGCCTCTGCCCCGGTGGGGAGATCCATTACGTCATTGTTCGGATGCGGCGCGAATGCGGCGGCGACTCGGGGGAAAACAACCGGCTGCGGTTGCCCGGTCGGGCAGCCGCAGCCGGTCCGCTCGTTACAGGTACTGACCGGTGTTCGCGACCGTGTCGATGGACCGGCCGGTGTCCGCGCCCTGCTTTCCGGTGACGAGCGTGCGGATGAAGACGATCCGCTCGCCCTTCTTTCCGGAGATCCTGGCCCAGTCGTCCGGGTTGGTGGTGTTGGGCAGGTCCTCGTTCTCCTTGAACTCGTCCACGCACGCCTGGAGGAGATGGGAGACGCGAATGCCCTTCTGGCCTTCTTCGAGGAATGCCTTGATGGCCATCTTCTTGGCCCGGTCGACGATGTTCTGGATCATCGCGCCGGAGTTGAAGTCCTTGAAATAGAGGACTTCCTTGTCACCGTTGGCGTAGGTGACTTCGAGGAACCGGTTCTCCTCGGATTCCGTGTACATCCGCTCCACCACGGACTGGATCATCGCGTGCGTGGCGGCCGGCTTGGAGCCGGCGTGCTCGGACAGATCGTCCGAGTGCAGCGGGAGCGTCGCGGTCAGGTACTTCGCGAAGATGTCCTTCGCGGCCTCCGCGTCCGGACGCTCGATCTTGATCTTCACATCGAGGCGGCCGGGCCGGAGGATGGCCGGGTCGATCATGTCCTCGCGGTTGGAGGCACCGATGACGATGACGTTCTCCAGCCCTTCCACACCGTCGATCTCGGCGAGCAGCTGCGGGACGATGGTGTTCTCCACGTCCGAGCTGACGCCGCTGCCGCGGGTGCGGAAGAGGGATTCCATCTCGTCGAAGAAGACGATGACGGGGGTGCCCTCGCTCGCCTTCTCCCGGGCACGCTGGAAGACGAGGCGGATGTGCCGCTCGGTCTCACCGACGTACTTGTTGAGGAGCTCGGGGCCCTTGATATTGAGGAAGTAGCTCTTCCCCGCGGGCTGGCCGGTCACCTCGGCGACCTTCTTGGCGAGCGAGTTGGCGACTGCCTTGGCGATGAGCGTCTTGCCGCAGCCGGGCGGACCGTAGAGCAGGATGCCCTTCGGCGGACGGAGTTCGTGTTCCTTGAAGAGGTCGGGGTGGAGGTACGGGAGCTCGACCGCGTCGCGGATCAGCTCGATCTGGTCGCCCAGACCGCCGATCTTGTCGTAGTCGATGTCCGGGACCTCTTCGAGGACGAGTTCCTCGACCTCGCTCTTGGGCACCACTTCGTAGACGTAACCGGACCTGGGTTCCAGCAGGAGCGCGTCGCCGGGGCGGATGGTGATGTCGAGCAGCGGCTCGGCGAGCCGCACCACCCGTTCCTCGTCGGTGTGCCCGACCACCAGGGCGCGCTCGCCGTCCTCAAGGATCTCCTTGAGGGTGACGATGTCCCCGGCCCGCTCGAATTCCATGGCCTCGACCACGTTGAGCGCTTCGTTGAGCATGACTTCCTGGCCTCGACGGAGGCCTTCGATCTCAACGCTGGGACTGACGTTCACCCGGAGCTTGCGGCCCCCGGTGAAGATGTCGCAGGTACCGTCCTCATTGGCCTGCAGGAACACGCCGAAACCGGCTGGCGGCTGGGCGAGCCTGTCGACCTCCTCCTTGAGAGCCACGATCTGGTCGCGGGCCTCGCGGAGCGTGTGGGCGAGCCGTTCGTTCTGTGCGGTCACACCGGACAGACTGGTCTGCAACTCGACGACCCGCTCTTCGAGAATTCTCGAATGACGCGGAGAGTCGGCGAGCTTACGTCGCAGGACGGCGATTTCCTGCTCAAGATAGGCGACCTGGCCCGACGGGTCTTCTGACCCCCGCCCGGGCCGGATGCCGCGGTTGATGTCGTCGTCGTGGGCTGCCACGGTCCTCACCTCCTCCAAGGGGAGCTGGACGCTTCCTGACCCTACCTGCGTGGGTGGTGATTGAAACCCCTAGATCACAAAGACTGCGGGGTGTGTCCGATCTTCACCCTTGCTCTCCCCCTCGTGCCAAGGGAATACCCACCCTTGGGCACGCGAAAGCAGCCAGTTGTATCGTCGAACCGTTCAACACCCGTCAGGGCTGGCTTCAATTGGTTGAGATACGCAGGGATCGGCAGGACATATGACCGCGCAGCAGGACTCGCCCGGCGCGAGCGACACCGAGGATCTGGAGGTCTGGATCGACCAGGACCTCTGCACGGGCGACGGGATCTGCGTCCAGTACGCCCCCGAAGTGTTCGAGCTGGACATCGACGGGCTGGCGTACGTGAAGAGCGCCGACGACGAGCTGCTCCAGCAGCCTGGCGCCACCACGCGGGTCCCGCTGCCGCTGCTGACGGACGTGGTGGATTCGGCCAAGGAGTGCCCCGGCGACTGCATCCACGTACGTCGAGTTTCGGACAGCGTCGAGGTCTACGGGCCGGACGCGGCCTAGCCGGCGTCCGGCGGGTGCCCGGAGCCGGTCAGACGCCGGCGTCGGGTCGCGCGGCGGACCGGACGAAGGCTCCGCCCGACCAGCGCCAGGTGGTCTCCTCGCGCTGGTCGGGGCAGCAGCTGGGCACCTGGTTCGAGGAGTAGCCGAGCGTGGTCGCGGAGACGACGGCGTTCTCGACCGCGAGTTCACCGACCGTCAGCCGCAGAGCGGGGTCCACCAGGGTCGCCACGACCCGGGGTGCGGCCCCGCTTCCGTGTGTCAGGACGTAGACGCCGTCCGGCGGGGTGCCCGAGCCGGCGGCGCAGTGGACGGCCACCACGGTCTCGGGCTTCCCGTCGCCGTCCAGGTCGCCCCTGGCCTGCCGCCCGACGGTCTGGCCCACGCTCCCGCACGTGAGCGGGAAGACCACACCCGTCGGGTCCGGGGCTCCTGCGGTGATCTCGGGAGCGGCGTTACCGGCCGGAGCGGCGGCCGCGGCGGACGCTGTCGCGGTCGGTTCACCGGGCTGCAGCAGACCGGCGACGGCGACGGTCGCGAACACCGCGGCGGCGGTGGCGAGCCAGTGCATCGCCCTGGAGTCGTTGTGCGCGAGATCCGGGAGTACGGAGGGCTGCACGCGGTCTGTCTCCTGATGTTTCCGGGGAGCATGTGGAACGTCCCTGCCGGGCATCGGCGGCAGGGGGTGGCCAGCATCGTGCCACACCTCACACGGGCAGGGAACAGCGGGGTGTGCGACGGCACCCGCCGGGAACCGGAGGGCGGAACCGGGGGATGCGAAGGGGCCGGCTCCGGGAGCGGGTATGCGAAGGGCGCCGTCGCCCCGCCTGCCCGGGTCGGTCCGGAAGGGCGGGGCGGCGGCGCCCATCGCCGCACCGCGAGCCGGTCGTGGTGGTCGGTCACCACGGTCGGTCGCGGTCGTCGGTGCCGCGCGGCTTTCGAGGGTCGCGCGGTCGGTCGGTGGTGGAGCGGTCGCGTCCGTCAGTCGCGGTCGGCGGAACCGCTCCGGTCGGCGGAACCGCTCCGGTCGGCGGAACCGCTCCGGCCGCCGGGGCCGTCGTAGTCCTCGCCGTAGGCGCCCTTGGAGGGACGGCGGCGGCGCATCGGGGGCTCGACCCCGTCGGCCAGGCGGCGGGCGGTCACCAGGAAGCCGGTGTGGCCGATCATCCGGTGGTCCGGGCGGACGGCGAGGCCCTCGACGTGCCAGTTGCGGATCATGGATTCCCAGGGCTGCGGCTCGGCGAAGCAGCCGATCTCGCGGAGGGACTCGACCGTCCGCGACAGCTGGGTGGTGGTGGCGACGTACGCGCAGACGATGCCGCCGGGCACCAGCGCCTTGGAGACGGCCTCCAGGCACTCCCACGGGGCGAGCATATCCAGGACGACCCGGTCCACCTCGGTGTCCGAGAGGTTGTCCTGCAGGTCGCCGATGGTGAGCTGCCAGGCCGGGTGCGGGCTGCCGAAGTAGCGCTCCACGTTCTGCTGGGCGATCTCGGCGAAGTCCTCGCGGCGCTCGTAGGAGTGCAGCATGCCCTGCTCACCGATGGCGCGCAGCAGGAAGGTGGAGAGCGCGCCCGATCCGACGCCTGCCTCCACGACGCGGGCGCCGGGGAAGATGTCGGCGAAGGCCAGGATCTGGCCCGCGTCCTTGGGGTAGACCACGGCGGCGCCGCGGGGCATGGAGAGGACGTAGTCGGGGAGCAGGGGGCGCAGCGCGAGATAGGCGACGTTTCCCGTGGTACGGACAACACTGCCCTCGGGAGCACCGATCAGCTCGTCGTGCGGGAAAGAACCCTTGTGGGTGTGGAAGTTCTTTCCGGCCTCGAGCGTGAAGGTGTGGTGGCGTCCCTTGGGGTCGGTGAGCTGTACTTGGTCCCCGACCTTGAAGGGCCCACGGCGGCGGGCGGCACCGGTCGGTTCAGACATGTGACCAGCGTACCGGTGTTTCCGGGGCCTCCTTCCGCCGGTGGACGGCGGGTGCTCCCCCCGGGGGGCCGCCCTCAGGACCCGGGGCGCGTCATGGCGGCGAGGAAGGCGCGTTCGACGTCGGTCGTGGAGAGGACGCCGTAGACCGCGCCGGACTCCTCCACGACGAGGTACTCGGTCGCGGGGGTGGCGCGCAGCCGGTCCAGCAGCTCCTCGCCGGCGAGCTCGGCGGGGACGCGCATGCCCTCGTTGAGGTCCTGGGCGAGGCCGCCGACGGCGACCCAGGGGCGGCGGTGCTCGGGGACCCCGCCGATGGCGGACTCCCGGACGACGCCCTTCGGGGTGCCTTCCGGGTCGACGACGACGAGGGCGCGGGCTCCCGCCTCGTTGGCCCGGCGCAGGGCTTCGGAGAGCGGGGTGGCGGACTCGACGGGCACCGCGCGGCGGGTGAGGGTGCGGGCCCGGAGCTCGGGGAGGTGTTCGCGCAGCCGTGCCATGCGCAGGCTGTTGCCGGCGCCGGTCCAGATGATCCCGGCGAGGATGGCGGCGAGCAGTGCGTCGGTGACCGTCTCCATGCCGCCGATCTCGTCGGCCGAGCCGCCTGTGCGGGTGAGCAGCGGCAGGCCGACGAGTACGGCGACGGCGAGGCCCCGGCCGACCCAGGCGGCGACGACGGTGCCGCTCATGGGCTTGCCGGTGATCTTCCAGACGACCGCGCGCAGCATGCGCCCGCCGTCGAGCGGGAGCCCGGGCAGCAGGTTGAAGACGGCGACGATGAGGTTGGAGATCATCAGTCCGGCGAGCAGGACGCCGGGGACGGTGCCGGGCTCCACGAACTGCATGGAGAGATAGAACACCCCGGCCAGGACGAGGGAGAGGAGCGGGCCCACGAAGGCGAGGACGAACTCGCGCCCCGGGGTCTCGGTCTCCTTCTCGATCTCCGAGACACCGCCGAAGAACTGGAGCTGGATGCGGCGCACGGGCAGTTTGTACCGGAGGGCCGCGACGGTGTGCGCGAGTTCGTGGACCAGTACGGAGGCGTAGAAGGCGATGGCGAAGAAGAGGGCGACGAGGTAGCGGGCGGCGCCGAGCTCGGGCAGGACGCGGTCGAGCTGTCCTCCGAAGACCCAGGTGATCAGCGCCGCGACGACGAACCAGCTGGGGGCCACGTACACGGGCACACCGAACGGGCGGCCCATCAGCAGGCCGCCGCCGGGTCCGGCGGGGCGACGGGGGCGTTCCTTGCCCGGTCCGGGGCCGGTTCCCCCGGCGCCGGGCTGCGGGCGCCCGCTGTCGCCGCTCTGGTCGCTCTCGTCCACTGGGTCCTTCCGTCCGGGGCGTCTGAATCGATCATGCGGTGCCCGAGGCTCTGCCGTCGATGGTATGCCGCCCGCTGTCAGTGGCGGGTCGTAGGGTCTGGGGCATGAGTTCCGCACCCCGGCCCCCCGCGCCGCCGTCCTCCCTGTCGCCGTCGCGGGCGAACGACTTCATGCAGTGCCCTTTGCTCTACCGCTTCCGGGTCATCGACAAACTGCCGGAGAAGCCGAGCGAGGCGGCCACCCGGGGAACCCTGGTGCACGCGGTGCTGGAGCGGCTCTTCGACGCGCCCGCCGCGGAGCGTACGGCTCCGAGGGCGCGGGCCCTGGTGCCCGGGCAGTGGGACCGGCTGCTGGAGTCGAAGCCGGAGCTGACGGAGCTCTTCGCCGAGGACACCGGGGGTGAGCGGCTCGCGGGGTGGCTGGGCGAGGCGGAGCGGCTGGTGGAGCGGTGGTTCTCGCTGGAGGACCCGACGCGCCTCGAGCCGGTCGAGCGCGAGATGTTCGTGGAGACGGAGCTGGAGTCGGGGCTGCGGCTGCGCGGGGTCATCGACCGCGTCGACATCGCGCCGACGGGCGAGGTCCGGATCGTCGACTACAAGACGGGGAAGGCGCCGCGTCCGGAGTACGCGGAGGGCGCGCTCTTCCAGATGAAGTTCTACGCGCTGGTGGTCTGGCGCCTCAAGGGCGTGGTGCCGCGCCGGCTCCAGCTGGTGTACCTCGGCAGCGGCGACGTCATGACGTACGACCCGGTGGTCGCGGATCTGGAGCGGGTGGAGCGGAAGCTGCACGCGCTCTGGGAGGCGATCCGGCTGGCGACGGAGACCGGCGAGTGGCGGCCGAGGCCGACCAAGCTCTGCGGCTGGTGCGACCACCAGGCGGTCTGTCCGGAATTCGGCGGGACTCCCCCGGTCTATCCGCTCCCCGTGGTGCTGCCGGAGTCCCGTGAGGATGGGGCGGGCAGAATGGGGCCGGTCGGGGCCGACGCCGGTCGGCCCGCGTCCCCAGACGGTCCCTGAGGAGTTCTTCGTGGCAATCCGCGTCCTGCTGGTCGACGACCAGCCACTGCTGCGCACCGGCTTCCGGATGATTCTGGAGGCCGAGGGCGATCTCGCGGTGGTCGGCGAGGCCGGTGACGGACTCCAGGCCATCGACCAGGTCAGGGCGCTCCAGCCGGACGTGGTGCTGATGGACATCCGGATGCCGCGGATGGACGGTGTGGAGGCGACCCGCCAGATCACCGGCCCGGACCGGAACGGCCCGGCGAAGGTGCTGGTGCTGACGACGTTCGATCTGGACGAGTACGTCGTGGAGGCGCTGCGCGCGGGTGCCAGCGGCTTCCTGCTCAAGGACGCCCCGGCCAACGAGCTGGTGCAGGCGATCCGGGTGGTGGCCGCGGGCGAGGCGATGCTCGCCCCGAGCATCACCCGGCGGCTGCTCGACAAGTACGCCGACCACCTCCCGTCCGGCGAGGAGGCGGTCCCGGACGCCCTGCACCGGCTGACCGACCGCGAGGTCGAGGTGCTGAAGCTGGTGGCGCGCGGCCTGTCGAACGCGGAGATCGCCGCGGACCTCTTCGTCAGTGAGACGACGGTGAAGACGCACGTCGGGCACGTACTGACCAAGCTCCAGCTGCGCGACCGGGTGCAGGCGGCGGTGTACGCGTACGAGAGCGGTCTGGTCCGGCCCGGCGCGCAGTAGTGGCGGGAGCGGTGCAGGACCGAGCGGTGGCCCGCGCGGCCCGGCGGGTCACCGCTCCGGTGTTCACCGGGGATCGGTCACCCGGTTCGGGCCGGTGATCCCGAGGGCCCCGTCGCCCAGGACGAGACGGCGGGTCCCGTCCCCGGCCAGGGGGACGCGGGGACGGGCGGCCCCGCGGAAGGCCCCGGTCCGTACCCGGAAGCGGGCGGGCGCGCCGTCCGTACCCGCTCGGGCGGCTGAGCCGGGTCGCGGGTGGGCCCGGGCACCGGGGCCGGCGCTCCGGCCGCGGTCCGCCGGACCGTTCAGCTCCGGCCCCCGCGGGAGGCCGGGTCCAGGACCAGCTTCTGGAGGAAGGCCAGGTCGATCTCCTCCAGCGAGCGGACGACCACGCGTCCGGCGGCCGGTGCGATGGGCGCCACGGAGGGTACGGCCACGACGCGGCATCCGGCGGCTTCCGCCGAGGCGACGCCGGTGGCGGTGTCCTCGATGACGGCGCAGCGGGCGGGGTCGGCGCCGAATCCGGCCGCGGCGGCGAGGTAGGGGTCGGGGTGCGGCTTGGTGCGGGCGACCTCGTCACCGGCGACGGTCAGCGCGAAGTGGTGGTGGCCGACCGAGTCGAGGACCCGGTCGATGATCCGGCGGTGCGAGGCGGAGACGAGGGCGGCCGGTACGGAGTGGGCGGAGAGCTCGGCGAGCAGCCGGGCGGCGCCGGGCATGAGGGGGACGCCCCGCCCGATGCGCTTCTCGAAGCGGTCGTTCAGCAGGACGGTGAGTTCCTCCACCGCGATGTCCGCGCCGGTCACGTCGATGAGGTAGCCGGCGCTGCGGGTCATCGGCCCGCCGACGACCACCTCGCGCCAGGACTCGTCGAGCCGGTGGCCGAGGTCGGCGAACACCTCGACCTCGGTGTCCCACCAGAAGCCCTCGGTGTCCACCAGGGTGCCGTCCATGTCGAGAAGGACGGCCTGCAGGGTCGCGCCGTCGGCGGTGCGGGTCAGGGACGCGGGGACCGTACTGGTCATGCGGCACACCTTCCGTGAGGGACGAGAAGGCCGGCCGCCCTTCCGGGGAAGGGCGACCGGCCTCACTGGACCGACCAGTCTACGACTCGTCCGGCGTTCACGCGTGAACGCTTTCGGGTGTTTTCCCGGCGGGAGCGCGTCGGGAAGGTGGCGGCCGGCGGCCGTGCGCGGCGCGTCAGCGCGCGTTGAAGTACTTCGCCTCCGGGTGGTGGATGACGATCGCGTCCGTGGACTGCTCCGGGTGGAGCTGGAACTCCTCGGAGAGGTGGACGCCGATCCGCTCGGGCTGGAGCAGGTCGGCGATCTTGGCGCGGTCCTCGAGGTCGGGGCAGGCGCCGTAGCCGAGGGAGAAGCGCGCGCCGCGGTACTTGAGCGCGAACATGTCCTCGACGTGGGCCGGGTCCTCGCCTGAGTAGCCGAGCTCGGAGCGGACCCGGGCGTGCCAGTACTCGGCGAGGGCCTCGGCGAGCTGCACGGAGAGGCCGTGCAGCTCCAGGTAGTCGCGGTAGGCGTTGGCCTCGAAGAGCTTGGCGGTCTCGGTACCGATCCTGGAGCCGACGGTGACGACCTGGAGGCCGACGACGTCCTTCTCGCCGGACTCCTCCGGGCGGAAGAAGTCGGCGAGGCAGAGGCGGCGGCCCCTGCGCTGGCGGGGGAAGGTGAAGCGGGTGCGCTCCGAGCCGTCCTCGTTCAGCAGGATGAGGTCGTCGCCCTTGGAGACGCAGGGGAAGTAGCCGTAGACCACGGCGGCTTCCAGCAGGTTCTCGCTCTGGAGCTTGTCGAGCCAGCCGCGCAGGTGCGGGCGGCCCTCGGTCTCCACGAGCTCCTCGTACGTCGGTCCGTCGCCGGCGCGGGCCTGCTTGAGGCCCCACTGGCCCTTGAAGAGCGCGCCCTCGTCGAGCCAGGAGGCGTACTCCTTCAGCTGGATGCCCTTGACGACGCGGGTGCCCCAGAACGGCGGGGCGGGCACCGGGTTGTCGGTGGCGACGTCGGAGCGGACGCCTGTCTCCGGCTCGGTGACCTCCAGGACGGCGGTGTCGCGCTTGGGCACCCGGCGCTGCTTGAGCTCGGGGAGCACGGCACCGGGGACGCCGCGCTTGACGCCGATGAGGGCGTCCATCAGGCGCAGGCCCTCGAACGCGTCGCGGGCGTAGCGGACCTCGCCCTCGTAGATCTCGTGCAGGTCCTGCTCGACGTAGGCGCGGGTGAGGGCCGCACCGCCGAGGATCACCGGGAAGCGGGCGGCCAGCTTGCGCTGGTTCAGCTCCTCCAGGTTCTCCTTCATGATCACGGTGGACTTCACCAGGAGGCCGGACATGCCGATGACGTCGGCGTTGTGTTCCTCGGCGGCTTCCAGGATCGCGGAGACGGGCTGCTTGATGCCGATGTTGACGACGTTGAAGCCGTTGTTGGAGAGGATGATGTCGACGAGGTTCTTGCCGATGTCGTGGACGTCGCCGCGGACGGTGGCCAGCACGATGGTGCCCTTGCCCTCCGCGTCGGTCTTCTCCATGTGCGGTTCGAGGTAGGCGACCGCGGTCTTCATGACCTCGGCGGACTGGAGCACGAACGGCAGCTGCATCTGGCCGGAGCCGAACAGCTCGCCGACCACCTTCATGCCTTCGAGGAGGGTGTCGTTGACGATGTCGAGGGCCGGGCGGGTCGTCAGGGCCTCGTCGAGGTCGGCCTCCAGGCCGTTCTTCTCGCCGTCGATGATGCGGCGCTGGAGGCGCTCGTCGAGCGGCAGGGCGAGGAGCTCCTCGGCCTTGCCGGCCTTCATCGACTTCATGTTGACGCCCTCGAACAGCTCCATGAGCCGCTGCAGGGGGTCGTAGCCTTCGGCGCGGCGGTCGTGGATCAGGTCGAGGGCGACCTTGACCTGCTCCTCCTCAAGGCGGGCGATCGGCAGGATCTTCGAGGCGTGCACGATGGCGGAGTCGAGTCCGGCCTTGACGCACTCGTCGAGGAAGACGGAGTTCAGCACGACGCGGGCGGCCGGGTTGAGGCCGAAGGAGATATTGGAGAGGCCCAGCGTGGTCTGGACGTCGGGGTGCCGCTTCTTCAGTTCGCGGATGGCGCCGATGGTGGCGATGCCGTCCTTGCGGGACTCCTCCTGACCGGTGCAGATGGTGAAGGTCAGGGTGTCGATGAGGATGTCCGACTCGTGGATGCCCCAGTTGCCGGTGAGGTCCTCGATGAGCCGTTCGGCGATGGCGACCTTGTGCTCGACGGTACGGGCCTGGCCCTCCTCGTCGATGGTGAGGGCGATCAGCGCGGCGCCGTGCTCGGACGCGAGCTTGGTGACCTTGGCGAAACGGGACTCGGGTCCGTCGCCGTCCTCGTAGTTGACCGAGTTCAGGACGGCACGGCCGCCGAGCTTCTCCAGACCGGCCTGGAGGACGGGGACCTCGGTGGAGTCCAGCACGATCGGCAGGGTGGAGGCGGTGGCGAAGCGCCCGGCGAGCTCCGCCATGTCGGCGACCCCGTCGCGGCCGACGTAGTCGACGCAGAGGTCGAGCATGTGCGCGCCCTCGCGGATCTGGTCGCGGGCCATCTCCACGCAGTCGTCCCAGCGGGCCTCCAGCATGGCCTCGCGGAACTTCTTGGAGCCGTTGGCGTTCGTACGCTCACCGATGGCGAGGTACGAGGTGTCCTGACGGAAGGGGACGGTCTGGTAGAGCGAGGCCGCGCCGGGCTCGGGGCGCGGGTCGCGGACGGTGGGGACGGTGCCGCGGACGCGTTCGACGACCTGGCGCAGGTGTTCCGGGGTCGTACCGCAGCAGCCGCCGACCAGCGAGAGGCCGTACTCCTGGACGAAGGTCTCCTGCGCGTCGGCGAGGCCCTCGGGGCCGAGCGGGAAGTGCGCGCCGTCCTTGGTGAGGACGGGGAGGCCCGCGTTGGGCATGCAGAGCAGCGGGATGCGGGAGTGGCGGGTGAGGTAGCGCAGGTGCTCGCTCATCTCCGCCGGGCCGGTGGAGCAGTTCAGGCCGATCATGTCGACGCCGAGCGGTTCGAGCGCGGTCAGCGCGGCGCCGATCTCGGAGCCGAGCAGCATGGTGCCGGTCGTCTCGAAGGCCAGTGAGACCAGCAGCGGCAGGTCGCTGCCGAGCGCCTCCAGCGCCCGGCGCGCGCCCAGGATGGCGGCCTTGGTCTGGAGGAGGTCCTGGGTGGTCTCGACGATGAGCGCGTCGGCGCCCCCGGAGATCAGCCCTTCGGCGTTCTGCTGGAAGCCCTCGCGAAGCTGGGTGTACGGGGCGTGGCCCAGGGTCGGCAGCTTGGTGCCGGGGCCCATGGAGCCGAGCACCCAGCGCTGCTGCCCGGTGGAGGCGGTGAACGCGTCGGCGACCTCGCGGGCGATGCGGGCGCCGGCCTCGGAGAGTTCGTGGATGCGCTCGGGGATGTCGTACTCGCCCAGGGCCGAGGAGTTCGCACCGAACGTATTGGTTTCGACACAGTCGACGCCGACCGCGAAGTACTCCTCGTGCACGGAGCGCACGATGTCGGGGCGGGTGATGTTGAGGATCTCGTTGCAGCCTTCGAGGTCCTGGAAGTCTTCGAGCGTGGGGTCCTGGGCCTGGAGCATGGTGCCCATGGCGCCGTCGGCCACGACCACACGGGTGGCGAGTGCTTCGCGGAGTGCGTCAACCCTGCTCGGGCTGGCGGCGGAAGGGGTCGGCAACGAGGCCATGGATGATCTCCCAGGGATGCGACGGCTGTCGGCTTTGCGCACTTCCGGCAGAAGGCGCACCCGGCCAGCGTAGCCCGCTACCGGTGACCCCTGTGCGGGTGTCCCACCGACCGGACTGCATGCTGTGGCGGAAAAGGTGCGGCGGGGAAGCGACGGAACACCGCCCCTTGCCCCGCGCGGAGGTCGGCATCGGCCGATAGTGTTCAGCATTGTCGAACCGAGCGGACGAGTGGAGGAGTACGGCGCGATGGCCAAGAACATCCAGTCGCTGGAGCGGGCGGCGGCGATGCTGCGCCTGCTGGCGGGCGGCGAGCGCCGGCTCGGCCTCTCCGACATCGCCTCGTCCCTGGGCCTCGCCAAGGGCACCGCCCACGGCATCCTGCGCACCCTCCAGCTGGAGGGCTTCGTCGAACAGGACCCGGCGTCCGGCCGCTACCAGCTGGGCGCGGAGCTGCTGCGCCTGGGCAACAGCTACCTGGACGTCCACGAACTGCGCGCCCGGGCCCTCGTCTGGACCGACGACCTGGCCCGGTCGAGCGGCGAGAGCGTCCACCTCGGCGTGCTGCACCAGCACGGGGTGCTGATCGTGCACCACGTCTTCCGGCCGGACGACAGCCGACAGGTGCTGGAGGTCGGCGCGATGCAGCCGCTGCACTCCACGGCGCTGGGCAAGGTGCTCGCCGCGTTCGACCCGGTGGCGCACAGCGAGGCCCTCGACGGTGAGCGGCGCTCCTTCACCGCCCGCACGGTCACCGCGCGGGACGCGTTCGAGGAGACGCTCGCGCTGACCCGGGCGCGCGGCTGGGCCGCCGACGCGGAGGAGACCTGGGAGGGGGTGGCGGCCGTGGCGGCCCCCATCCACGACGGCCGGCGGATGCCGGTCGGGGCGGTCGCGGTGACCGGCGCGGTGGAGCGGCTGCGCCCGGGGGGCGAGCTGCGCCCCGAACTGATCGCGGCAGTACGCGACTGCGCCCGGGCGGTCTCCCGCGACCTGGGGGCCGGCCGCTTCTGACGGCCCCGGCACCGGACCCGCGTGCGCCCGGTCCGCACCGGGCACCCCTGAGCCCGTCCGCGTCTCCCCGGCCGGGCGGGCTCACGCATGCGCGGCCCCGGCGTGCCGCTCCCCCGCCGGCGGGTCGCTCTCCGCGGGCCGCCACCCCCACCGGTCCCTCCCCGTCGGCCGCAGGTCGCTTTCCGCCGGAGCGCACCACCCGGTCCGAGTCGTATGCCACACCCCCTTGACTCCCCCTCGGCCGAGCGAAACACTGCCGTTCACCGGTCGGCATTGCCGAACGCTTCACGACCATAGGCGTTAAGGTGTGGCAATGCCGAGGGCCGGTCAAGCCCTTGCAGGCGGCGCATCCCCTTCGGAGGGGGCGTCATCTGGAGCGTGTACCCCCGGAGGGACCCGGTGGTGCGCATTCCCCTGGACGAAGGACAAAGGAGTCACGGTGTCCAGCTCCGACATCTTCATCGGCGAGACCATCGGTACCGCCGTACTCATCCTGCTGGGCGGTGGTGTCTGTGCCGCCGTCACGCTCAAGCGCTCCAAGGCGAAGGACGCGGGCTGGGTCGCCATCGCCTTCGGCTGGGGCTTCGCGGTGCTCACCGGCGCCTACCTGGCGGGGGGTGTGTCCGGGGCCCATCTCAACCCGGCCGTCACCATCGGACTCGCGATCCAGGGCGGTACGCCGTGGAGCCAGGTGCCCCTCTACATCGGATCGCAGCTGCTCGGTGCGGCCATCGGAGCGGTACTGGTGTGGGCCGTGTACTACGGGCAGTTCCGGGCCCACCTGACCGACCCGGAGATCACCGGCACCGAGAACCCCGCGGAGGGGATGGTCGACCAGACCACCGACCCCCACGCGGGACCGGTGCTCGGGGTCTTCTGCACCAGCCCCGAGATCCGCAACGCCGCGCAGAACCTGGTCACCGAGATCATCGCCACCCTCGTGCTGGTACTGGCCATCCTGACCCAGGGCCTCAACGACGACGGCAACGGGCTCGGCACGCTGGGCGCGCTCGTCACCGCGCTGGTCGTGGTCGGCATCGGGTTCTCCCTGGGCGGTCCGACGGGCTACGCGATCAACCCGGTCCGCGACCTCGGCCCGCGTATCGTGCACGCACTGCTGCCGCTGCCGAACAAGGGCGGCTCGGACTGGGGCTACGCGTGGGTACCCGTCGTGGGACCGCTCGTCGGCGGCGCCCTGGCCGGCCTCCTCTACAACGTCGCCTTCGCCTGATCCGGCCCGATCCGGACGGAAGACCCCAGGCGCCCGGCAAGCGCCTCCACCCACACCACCACAGACCCCGGGGAGCACACCGTGAACGACGCACACACCGCCGGCCCGTTCATCGCGGCCATCGACCAGGGCACCACCTCCACCCGCTGCATCGTCTTCGACAAGGACGGCCGGATCGTCTCGGTCGAGCAGAAGGAGCACGAGCAGATCTTCCCGAAGCCCGGCTGGGTCGAGCACGACGCCACCGAGATCTGGGAGAACGTCCAGGAGGTGGTGGCCGGAGCCGTCGTCAAGGCGGGTGTCACGGCCGACGACGTCAAGGCCATCGGCATCACCAACCAGCGCGAGACCACGCTGATGTGGGACCGGCACACCGGAGAGCCCGTCCACAACGCCCTCGTCTGGCAGGACACCCGTACCGACGCGCTCTGCAAGGAGCTCGGCCGCAACGTCGGCCAGGACCGCTTCCGCCGCGAGACCGGCCTGCCGCTCGCCTCCTACTTCGCCGGGCCCAAGATCCGCTGGCTGCTCGACAACGTCGAGGGACTGCGCGAGCGGGCCGAACGCGGGGACATCCTCTTCGGCACCATGGACTCCTGGGTCATCTGGAACCTCACCGGCGGCACCGACGGAGGCGTCCACGTCACCGACGTCACCAACGCCTCGCGCACCCTGCTGATGAACCTGCACAACCTGACGTGGGACGAGCGCATCCTGCGGTCCATGGACATCCCGGCCGCCGTCCTGCCGGAGATCCGCTCCTCCGCCGAGGTGTACGGGCTCGCCTCCGACGGGGTGCTCGCCGGAGTGCCGGTGGCCTCCGCGCTCGGCGACCAGCAGGCGGCGCTGTTCGGCCAGACCTGCTTCTCGGAGGGCGAGGCCAAGTCCACGTACGGCACCGGCACCTTCATGCTCATCAACACCGGCTCCACCCCGGTCAACTCGTACAACGGGCTGCTGACCACCGTGGGCTACCGGATCGGCGACCAGCCGGCCGTGTACGCGCTGGAGGGGTCGATCGCCGTCACCGGTTCGCTGGTGCAGTGGATGCGCGACCAGATGGGGCTCATCAACTCGGCCGCCGAGATCGAGACCCTGGCCTCTTCGGTGGACGACAACGGCGGCGCGTACTTCGTACCCGCGTTCTCCGGTCTGTTCGCCCCGTACTGGCGCCCCGACGCCCGGGGCGTCATCGCCGGGCTCACCCGGTACGTCACCAAGGCGCACATCGCCCGGGCCGTGCTGGAAGCGACCGCCTGGCAGACCCGCGAGATCAGCGACGCCATGACGAAGGACTCCGGCGTCGAGCTGACCGCGCTCAAGGTCGACGGCGGCATGACCTCCAACAACCTGCTGATGCAGATGCTCTCCGACTGTCTGGACGCACCCGTGGTGCGGCCGATGGTCGCCGAGACCACCTGTCTCGGCGCCGCCTACGCCGCCGGTCTCGCCGTCGGCTTCTGGCCGGACACCGACGCGCTGCGCGCCAACTGGCGCCGGGCCGCCGAGTGGACACCCCGTATGGACGCGGCCACCCGTGACCGCGAGTACAAGAGCTGGCTCAAAGCGGTGCAGCGCTCCATGGGCTGGCTCGACGACACCGAGGAGTAAGCAGACATGACCATCCCGCAGAGCGTCCCCGCCCCCGGGACGCGCCCGGCCGCCGGCTCCCTCCCGAGCCGCGCCGAAACCAGGGAGCGGCTCTCCCGCACGACGTACGACCTCCTGGTGATCGGCGGCGGCATCCTGGGCATCTCCACCGCCTGGCATGCCGCGCAGTCCGGACTGCGGGTGGCCCTGGTGGACGCCGGCGACTTCGCGGGCGCCACCTCCTCCGCCTCCTCGAAGCTGCTCCACGGGGGGCTGCGCTACCTCCAGACCGGCGCGGTGAAGCTGGTGGCGGAGAACCACTTCGAGCGGCGGGCGGTCTCCCGGCAGGTCGCCCCGCACCTCGCCAACCCGCTCACCTTCTACCTGCCGGTCTACAAGGGCGGCCCGCACGGGGCGGCCAAGCTCGGCGCGGGCGTCTTCGCCTACTCGGCGCTCTCCGCCTTCGGCGACGGCGTCGGCCATGTGATCAGCCCGCAGCGGGCCCGCCGGGACGTGCCCGAGCTGCGTACGGACGGGCTGAAGGCGGTCGCGGTCTACGGCGACGACCAGATGAACGACGCGCGGATGGCCCTGATGACCGTGCGCGCGGCGGTCGCGGCCGGTGCGGACGTGCTCAACCACGCGGCGGTCACCGGGCTCCGGTTCACCCGGGGCCGGGTCACCGGCGCGGAGCTCGCCGACCGGGTCGACGGTACGGAGTTCGGGGTGGACGCCCGCCTGGTGCTGAACGCCACCGGCCCGTGGGTGGACCGGCTGCGGAGGATGGAGGACCCGGGCGCCGCGCCCTCCGTACGGCTCTCGAAGGGTGCGCACCTGGTACTGCGGCGCACCGCCCCCTGGCGGGCGGCGCTGGCGACGCCGATCGACAAGTACCGGATCACCTTCGCCCTGCCGTGGGAGGACATGCTGCTGCTCGGCACCACGGACGAGGTGTACGAGGGCGAGCCCGAGGACCTGGCGGTGACGGAGAAGGACACCGCGCAGATCCTGGACGAGGCGGCCTTCTCCGTCCGGGACCAGCAGCTCTCGCGCGACCTGATCACGTACTCCTTCGCCGGTCTGCGGGTGCTACCGGGCGGTCCTGGCGACACCTCGAAGGCGAAGCGGGAGACGGTCGTGACGGAGGGGCGCGGCGGGATGCTGTCGGTGGCCGGCGGCAAGTGGACGACGTTCCGTCACATCGGCCGCACCGTGATGGCCAAGCTGGCCGCGCTGCCGGGGCATCCGCTGGGCGACGCGATGGAACCGATGGACCGGCTGCCGAAGCGGCTGCCGCTGCCCGGGATCGCCAGTCCCGGAGCGGTGACGCACCGGCTGCTGGCGGACGGCGCCGGCTCCGGCCCCCGGCTGTCGGCGGACACCGCGCGGCATCTGGCCACGCACTACGGTTCGCTCGCCTTCGACATCACCCGGCTCGCCGAGGCGGACCCGGCCCTCGCCCGCCGTATCCACCCGGACGCTCCGGAGATATGGGCGCAGGTGGCGTACGCGCGGGACCACGAGTGGGCCGAGACCGCCGACGACGTGCTGCGCCGGCGGACGACGCTGACGATCCGCGGGCTGGCCACCGAAGAGGTGCGGACCGGGGTCGAGGCGATGCTGGCGGAGCGCGGCTGAGCGGCGCGGGCGGGCGGGGGCATGCGGGGCGGCGCGGGGAGCGTGCCGGGGGTGTCCGGACGGAGCGGGGAGCGTGCGGGGCGGTGACGCTGCCATGCCGCCGCCACACCGCCGCAATGGAACGCGGGAACAGTGGAGGGCATGAGATTCTCCGTACTCTCCCTGATCGGGCATGCCCCGCACCCGCTGACCGGCGAACTCCTCTCCCCCGCCGACCGTTTCGCCGAGGTGATCGAGACCGCGTCGGACGCCGAGCGGCTCGGCTTCGACGCGTACGCCGTCGGTGAACGGCACGCCGGCGCCTTCCTCTCGTCGAGCCCGACCGTGGTGCTGGGGGCGGTGGCCGCGCGGACGACCTCCATCCGGCTGCTGACGGGCGTCACCGTCGTCGCGATCCTCGATCCGGTCCGGGTCGCCGAGGACTACGCCACCCTCGACCAGATAGCGCGCGGGCGGCTCGAACTGGTCATCGGCAAGGGGGCCGAGGCCGGTCACTTCGCGCTCTTCGGGCTCGACGAGGACCGGCAGTGGGACCTCCAGCAGGAGAAGTACGAGCTGCTGCGCCGGCTGTGGACCGAGGAGGGGGTGGACTGGGAGGGCGAGTTCCGTCCGCCGTTGAAGAACACGACCACCGTGCCGCGTCCGTACGACGGTGCTCCGCGCGTCTGGCACGGCTCGGCGACCAGCCTGCACTCCACCGAGCTGGCCGCCAAGCACGGCGACCCGCTCTTCACCGCCAACGCCATCCAGCCGAAGGCCGCGTACGCGAAGCTGATCGCGCACTACCGCGAGCGGTTCGAGGCGTACGGGCACGATCCGGCGGACGCCCGGGTGGCGGCCGGTTCCGGCGGGCTGCTGATCGCGGACAGCTCGCAGCAGGCGGTGGAGCGGTACAAGGAGCTGTACGAGGCGCGGGTGCGGCAGTCCTTCAGGCCGCACCTGGAGGGGAAGGCCGGGTACAACACGCCGTTCCGGACCATCGAGGACGCCATCGCGGGCGGCCCGCAGCTGATCGGCAGCCCTCAGCAGATCATCGACAAGATCCTCGGCTACTACGAGGAGTACCACCACGATCTCCAGTCGATCACCGTGGACGGCCTCGGTCTGAGCCGTCCCGAGCAGTTGGAGACCTTGCGGCGGTTCGCGGAGGAGATCGCTCCGGTGGTCCGCCGGGAGGCGCCGACGAGCCTGTGGGCGTGATCCCGGCTCTGGGCGCCGGGAGGCGGGCGGGGCGGACCGCATAATGGAATGAGACATCGGATGTCTGATTCCCGTCCGTACCCAGGAGGACCGTCATGGCTGTCACCGACGAGGCGATCGAAAAGATCAAGGGCATGATCGTCTCGGGTGCGCTCCGCCCCGGCGACCGGCTGCCGAAGGAGAGTGAACTCGCCGCGGACCTGGGGCTGTCCCGCAACTCCCTGCGCGAGGCGGTGCGGGCGCTGTCGCTGATCCGCATCCTCGACGTACGGCAGGGCGACGGTACCTACGTCACCAGCCTGGACCCCCAGCTCCTGCTGGAAGCGCTGAGTTTCGTGGTGGACTTCCACCGCGACGACACGGTGCTGGAGTTCCTCGCGGTCCGCCGCATCCTGGAGCCGGCGGCCACGGCCATGGCGGCGTCGCGGATCGGGGACGAGGAGCTCGACGCACTCGCGGCGGAGCTCGACGCGCTGGGCGAGGAGCCCTCGGTTGAGGAACTCGTCGCCGCCGACCTGCGCTTCCACCGGAGGATCGTCCAGGCCTCGGGCAACACGGTTCTCTGCTCGCTGCTGGACGGCCTGTCGGGGCCGACCACCCGGGCGCGGGTCTGGCGCGGGCTGACCCAGGAGGACGCGCTCAGCCACACCCTCCAGGAGCACCGCGCCATCCTGGCAGCCCTGCGCGACCGGGACCCGGAGGCGGCGCGGGCGTGGGCGACGGTGCACGTGGCGAGCGTGGAGCAGTGGCTGCGCTCGACGCTGTAAGGGCGGGGGCGGCACGGGCCGGCTGCCGGCGGTGACCGGCAGCCGGCGGCCGGTCAGTCCTCCGCGGGGCGCAGCCGCAGGCCCTGCATCCCGCCGTCGACGGCGAGGGCGGTGCCGGTGACGGAGGCGGCGGCGGGGCTCGCCAGGTAGACGACCGCGGCGGCGACCTCGTCGGCCGAGACCAGGCGGCCGAGCGGCTGGCGGGCGTTGAGCGCGGCCCGTTCGGCCTCGGGGTCGCCGGCCTGGCCGAGCAGCCGTCCGATCCACGGGGTGTCCGCGGTACCGGGGTTGACGCAGTTGACGCGGACGCCCTCGCGGACGTGGTCGGCGGCCATGGCGAGGGTGAGGGAGAGGACCGCGCCCTTGCTCGCGCTGTAGAGGGCCCGCTGCGGCAGTCCGGCGGTGGCCGCGATGGAGCAGGTCTGGGTGATCGAGACCGAGCCGGGCCGCTCGCGGGCCGCGGCCCGCAGGTGGGGCAGGGCGTGCCGGGCGGCGCGGACCATGCCGAGGACGTTGATGTCCAGGACCCGGGTCCACTCCTCGTCGGCGTTGTCCTCGACGGTGCCGATGGAGCCGATGCCGGCATTGGAGACCAGGGTGTGCAGCCCGCCGAACTCGGCGGCGGCGCGGTCGACGGCCGCGCGGACCTGGGCGTCGTCGGTCACGTCGGCCCGGACGGCGAACGTCCCCTCGGGTGCTCCGGTGGTGTCCCGGTCGAGCACCGCGACCCGGGCGCCGCGCTCCAGCAGCAGGGTGGCGACGGCGGCGCCGATGCCGGACGCGCCTCCGGTCACCAGCGCGGACAGTCCGTCGAAGTCCTTCGTACCGGTCATCGGCCGGCCTCCTCGTGGTCGGGGAGGGCCGCCCAGACGGGGCCCTCCGGGTAGCGGTGTCCGGCGATCGACGCGGGGAGCATCCGGGCCGAGAAGCCGGGGGCGCGCGGGGTGACGTAGCGTCCGCCGGTCACGACGGCGGGCTCGGTGAAGTGCTCGTGCAGGTGGTCGACGTACTCGATGACCCGGTCCTCCCAGGTGCCGGAGACGGCCACGAAGTCGAACATGGAGAGGTGCTGGACCAGTTCGCAGAGTCCGACCCCGCCGGCGTGCGGGCAGACGGGCACCTGGAACTTCGCCGCGAGCAGGAGGATCGCGAGGTTCTCGTTGACCCCGGCGACCCGGGCCGCGTCGATCTGGACGAAGTCCACGGCCCCGGCCTGGAGCAGCTGCTTGAACACGACCCGGTTGGCGCCGTGTTCGCCGGTGGCGACCTTGACCGGCTGCCCGGCGCGGATGGCGGCGTGCGCGAGGATGTCGTCGGGGCTGGTGGGCTCCTCGATCCAGTGCGGGTCGTACGGGGCGAGGGCGCTCATCCACTCCACCGCCTCGGCCACGTCCCAGCGCTGGTTGGCGTCCACGGCGATCCGGACGTCGGGGCCGACCGCCTCGCGGGCGAGCTTCAGGCGCCGTACGTCGTCGTCACGGTCCCCGCCGACCTTCAGCTTGATCTGGGTGAAGCCGTCGGCGACGGCCTCCCTGGCGAGGCGGACGAGCTTGTCGTCGTCGTACCCGAGCCAGCCGGGCGAGGTGGTGTACGCGGGGTAGCCCTGGGCCAGCAGCTCTGCGGTCCGCTCGGCGCGGCCCGGTTCGGCGGCCCGCAGGATCTCCAGCGCGTCCTCGGGGGTGAGGGCGTCGGTGAGGTAGCGGAAGTCGACCAGGGAGACGAGCTCCTCGGGGGTCATCGTCGCGAGGAACTGCCAGACGGGCAGCCCGGCCGCCTTCGCCGCGAGGTCCCAGGCGGCGTTGACGACGGCCCCGGCCGCCATGTGTGCGACCCCCTTCTCCGGGCCGAGCCAGCGCAGTTGCGAGTCGTGCGTCAGTTCGCGGTACAGGTCCCCGAGGTCCGCCGCGGTGCGCGGCACGGGCCGGCCCAGCAGGTACGGCTTGAGGGTCTCGATCGCGGCGGCCATGACATCGTTGCCGCGCCCGATGGTGAAGCAGAACCCGTGCCCTTCGAGGGGGGCCTCGTCACCGGTGCCGGGAGCGTCGGTGCGGAGCACCACGTAGGCGGCGGAGTAGTCGGGGTCGGGGTTCATCGCGTCCGAGCCGTCCAGTTCTCGGGACGTCGGGAAGCGGATGTCGTGGACCTCGACGTCCGTGACGGACTGACTCATGCGCGCCCCCAGGGCAATAACATCGGATCTCTACAGCGAACATCCGATGTATAGCGCCATACGAGCCTCTTCGTCCAGCTGCGGGAGAAATCTGGAGGCACACAGCTCGGATGAATACGGAGGCAGATGCCCCGATTCGATCACTGCCGCACTTCGGTGATCGAGGTTCACCCACCCGTGCAAAGGGGCTTCGGATGGGAATGCTCCAACCCGTAAGGTTGGTGCGTACGTGTACGCAAGGGAACTTCGGAAGGAGGCCTGGGTGATCGAGCTCGAGGGTGTACCCGAGCTGATCGACCCGGTCATGGTGGCCGCGTTCGAGGGCTGGAACGACGCCGGTGACGCCGCCTCCACCGCGGTCGGCCATCTGGACCGGGAATGGAAGGGCGAGGTGTTCGCGGCGCTCGACGCCGAGGACTACTACGACTTCCAGGTCAACCGCCCCACGGTGTGGCTGGACGGCGGTGTCCGCAAGATCACCTGGCCGACGACACGCCTCTCGGTGGTCCGCGTCGGCGGCGACAAGCCCCGTGACCTGGTGCTGGTCCGGGGCATCGAGCCGTCCATGCGCTGGCGCTCGTTCTGCAACGAGCTGCTCGGCTTCGCCCACGAGCTGGGCGTCGAGATGGTGGTCATCCTCGGCGCGCTGCTCGGCGACACCCCGCACACCCGTCCGGTGCCGGTCAGCGGGGTCACCTCGGACCCGGACCTGGCGGCGACCATGGACCTGGAGGAGACGCGGTACGAGGGCCCGACCGGCATCGTCGGCATCCTCCAGGAGGCCTGCACCCACGCGGGCGTTCCGGCGGTGAGCCTGTGGGCCGCCGTGCCGCACTACGTCTCCCAGCCGCCCAACCCGAAGGCGACGCTGGCCCTGCTGAACCGGCTGGAGGACCTGCTCGGGCTGCGCATCCCGCTGGGCGAACTGCCCGAGGACGCGCGCGCCTGGCAGATCGGCGTGGACCAGCTGGCCGCGGAGGACAGCGAGGTGGCCGAGTACGTCCAGACGCTGGAGGAGGCCCGGGACACCGCCGAGCTTCCCGAGGCTTCCGGGGAGGCCATCGCCCGCGAGTTCGAGCGCTATCTGAGGCGCCGCGACCCCGGCCCGGGTCCGGGCCAGGCGCCCGGCGGGCACGCCACGGAGAGCGGTGACGTCCCGTACCTGCGGGAGGCGAGCGGCCGCACCCGCCCGCCCAGGCCGCAGCGCCCGGCGGAGCCCGGTCCGGGCACGGCCGGTGGAGGGCCCGAGGAGAAGAAGCCGTCGGACGACGAGAGCACCGGCCCGGGTACGGGCTCCGGCTCGGGCTCGGACTCCGCCCCGGGCTCAGGCTCCCCCGACGAGGACAGGCCGGAGAGCTGACGCCGGTCCCCCGGTACGGAACCGGCCCCGGTCCTCTCTTCTCGGAGAGGACCGGGGCCGTTCGCGTACACGGGTGCGTCCGGTTCCGCGGAGCGACGCCGTCCCACACGGCGGACGCCGTACTACAGCGCGACGCCCAGGAGCGCGTCGACGGTACGGGAGACGAGGCCGGGTGCGCCCTCGTCCGTACCGCCCTCGGAGTGCTGGCGCTCGGCCCAGCGGTCCACGGCGGCCAGCGCGGTCGCCGCGTCCAGGTCGTCGGCGAGGGCCTCGCGGACCTCTTCGACCAGGGCGTCGGCGGACGGGCCGTCCGGGCGGGAGACCGCGGCGCGCCACCGTCCGAGCCGGGCGACGGCGTCGGCGAGGACCTGGTCGGTCCACTCCCAGTCGCTCCGGTAGTGGTGCGAGAGCAGGGCGAGGCGGATCGCCGCCGGGTCCACGCCCTCGCGGCGGAGGGTGGAGACGAACACCAGGTTGCCGCGCGACTTGGACATCTTCTCGCCGTCCAGGCCGACCATGCCGGCGTGGACGTACGCCTGGGCGAACGGGTGCTCGCCGGTCAGGGCCTGTGCGTGGGAGGCGCCCATCTCGTGGTGCGGGAACGCGAGGTCGGAGCCGCCGCCCTGCACGTCGAAGCCCATGCCGAGGTGGTCCAGGGCGATGGCGACGCACTCGATGTGCCAGCCGGGCCGTCCGGCTCCGAGGCTGCCGCCGTCCCAGCTGGGCTCGCCCTCGCGGGCGGCCATCCACAGCATCGGGTCGAGGGGGTTCTTCTTGCCGGGGCGCTCGGGGTCGCCGCCGCGCTCGGCGGAGAGCAGCCGCATGGCCTCCGCGTCGAGACCGGAGACCTCGCCGAAGTGCGGGTCGGCCTCGACCGAGAAGTAGACGTCGCCCTCCAGCTCGTACGCCGCACCCGCGTCACGCAGGCGCTCGACGAGGGGCACGATGCCCGGTATGGCTTCGACCGCGCCGATGTAGTGCTTCGGCGGGAGCATCCGCAGAGCGGTCATGTCCTCGCGGAACAGGGCGGTCTCGCGCTCCGCGAGTGCGGTCCAGTCCTCTCCGTCGCGCACGGCCCGCTCCAGCAGCGGGTCGTCCACATCGGTCACGTTCTGGACGTAGTGAACCTGCCGCTTGGTGTCGAGCCACACGCGCTGTACGAGATCGAACGCGTTGTAGGTCGCCGCATGACCCATGTGGGTCGCGTCGTACGGCGTGATGCCGCAGACGTAGATGCGGGCGACGGGACCGGGGTCAAGGGTGATCCGTCCGCCGGTCGCGGTGTCGTGGATCCGAAGGTCGCGGCCCTTGCCAGGCAGGGCGGGGACCTCAGAAGCGGGCCAGGCATGCATGTCATGAGCGTAACCGGACGGAGGTTCCGGATACGAACCGGATGGCGAATCGTGTCCGAAGACGCATGCTTGACGGAATCGTCCGGCCCGGCTAACCGGCGCCGGGCGCGGCTCCCCGACCGGGTTCCGGAAGCCCCGGCCACGCGCGCCCGCACCGGTCCGCCGCACGAGTGCGCCGCACAGATCCGCTCCACGGGTCCGCTCCACGGGTCCGTCAGACCGGCGGCCACGGGATGGCGGGCCACTGCCCGCTCGGCACCGGGTGCAGCCCGGTCGCCCGGAGTCCGGCGACCCGTTCGCGCACGGCGTCCAGCTCCACCGGGGTGATGAGCCCGCTCAGCCGCCCGGCCAGCGGCGCCTCGGGCACCAGCTCGTCGGCGAGCCGGTCCAGCACCTCCACCGCGTCGGCGGTCAGCGGCTCGCCCGCCCAGCCCCAGAGCAGGGTGCGCAGCTTGTCGTCGGAGTGGAAGGTGACGCCGTGGTCGATGCCGTAGAGCAGCCCGCCCGGCGCCGGCAGGAGGTGGCCGCCCTTGCGGTCGCTGTTGTTGATCACCGCGTCGAGCACCGCGAGCCGCCGCAGCCGGGCGTCGTCCGCGTGCACCAGCAAGGCTGTCCTCCCCTCGCCCACGTCGGCGAGGCCCACCGCCTTCCAGCCGTCCTCCGGCTCCTCCCCCTCGACGAGGGCGAGCATCGGACCGGCGTCCGGCTCGGCGTCGATCCACAGCTGGCACATGCCCTCGCCGTACGGGCCCTCGCGCAGCACGGTGGGCGGGACGAGCCCCCAGCCGGTGGCCTCCGACACCTCCCAGGCCGCCACCTCGCGCTGGGCGAGGGTGCCGTCGGGGAAGTCCCACAGCGGCTGCTCCCCGGCGACGGGCTTGTAGACGCACGGCAGCTCCACGCCCTCGTGGGCGACGGTGCAGCGCAGGACCGCGTTGGAGGCTCCGGGGACGCGGCCCAGGACGGTGAGCCGCCCCTCGGTGAGCAGGGTGACCAGTTCGGCTGCGGTCGTCATGCCCCGCGCCGGTATCCGTTCTGGCGCGGGCACACGTGTCCTTCCGGGTCGAGCGGCAGGCTGCACAGGGGGCACGGCGGGCGGCCTGCGGAGACGACGTCCAGGGCGCGCTTGGCGAAGGCCCGCGCCTGGGCGCCGCTGAGGCGTACCCGGAGCATCGGCGGGCCGTTCTCCTCGTCCTGGAGAAGCCTTTCCTCCGCCGCCGCGAGGTCGTCCTCGGTCTCGACGTCGATCTCGACGAGGGCCTGGGCCTCGACGACCATGCACTGCTCGTCGCCGTCCCAGGCCAGCGCCATCGTGCCGACCCGGAACTCCTCGTCCACGGGGGTGTCGAGCGGCGCGGTGTCGGCGACGGTCATCGGGGCGACCGCGGGGACCGGCGAGTTGCCGCCGGTGCGGCGGACGACCTCGTCCAGCAGCTCGTCGATCCGCTCCGCCAGCGCGGCGACCTGGGTCTTCTCCAGGGCCACGCTGGTGACCCGGCCGCCTGCGGACGCCTGAAGGAAAAACGTACGGCGTCCAGGCAGCCCGACCGTGCCGGCCACGAATCGTTCCGGCGGGTCGTAGAGGAACACCTGACGGGACACGTCCAGCTCTCCCTTGGGGAATCGGCGGCGGACGGGGTCTGACCCCCGCCGCCCGGGGACGGTTGCCGGGAAACCCATCGACGGGCCGCCTACGGCCCGTCCACCCTATCGCCAGGAGCGATCACGGCGCCCCAGCGCCGCCCCCCACCTGGGCGTGCGATCCGTGGTCCGCGTCGTCGGCCGGGGTTGCGTCGGCGCCGAGTCCCTGCTCGCGCGGGGCGAGTCCTGCCAGGTCGCCGGTGTCGCCGAGGCGCAGCAGGAACGGGCGCAGCCGCGTGTAGCGGACGGCGGTGACCGAGCAGGGGTCGACGTGGATGCGCTGGAAGAGGTCCAGGTGCATGCCGAGGGCGTCGGCGACGACGGCCTTGATGATGTCGCCGTGGGAGCACATCACGTAGACGGCGTCCTCGCCGTACTCGGCCTCGATGCGCGCGTTCCAGGCCCGTACGGCGTCGACCGCGCGGTTCTGCATCGCACGCATCGACTCGCCGCCCGGGAAGGCGGCGGCGGAGGGGTGCTGCTGCACGACGGACATCAGCGGCTCGTCGGAGAGCTCGGCGAGCTTGCGCCCGGACCAGTCGCCGTAGTCGCACTCGGAGAGGGCGTCCTCGACGTGCAGGGGGAGACCGGGGCGCGCGTCCAGCAGCGGCTGGAGGGTCTGCCGGCAGCGCTGGAGGGGGCTGCTGACGGCGGCCACGAGCGGCAGTCCGGCGAGGCGGCCGGGCAGTCCGGCGGCCTGTTCGGCGCCGCGCTCGTCCAGCTGGACACCGGGGGTACGGCCCGCGAGCACCCCGGAGGTGTTGGCGGTGGAGCGTCCGTGGCGTACGAGGATCAGGGTGGGCATACCGGCCAGCCTAACGACCCCTCGCGCAGGTCCAGGGGCGGGGCGAAGGTGTGCTTTCGGCCGGGGCAGGGAAGAATGCGCGCCGTGATTGTCGACTGTGCCATCTACCGGGACGGGCGCCGGACGGACGGCCCCGACGACTTCTCCGACGCGCTGGACGAGGCGCGGGCCGTAGGGGACGCCTTTCTCTGGATCGGGCTGCACGAGCCCACCGAGGAGGAGTTCTCCCTGGTGACCAAGGAGTTCGGGCTGCATCCCCTCGCCGTGGAGGACGCGCTCAAGGCGCACCAGCGGCCCAAGCTGGAGATCTACGACGACTCCTTGCTCATGGTGCTCAAGCCGATCGCGTACGAACCGGACGGTGACACGGTCAGCGCGGACGAGCTGATGGTCTTCGTGGGCGACTCGTTCGTGGTGACGGTCCGCCACGGCGAGAGCTCTCCGCTGGCGGACGTACGGCGCCGGCTGGAGGCCCAGCCCGGGGTGCTGCGGCAGGGGCCGACCGCCGTGCTGTACGCCGTCAGCGACTCGGTCGTGGACCACTACATAGACGTGGCGGGCGAGCTGCAGATCGACCTGGAGGAGCTGGAGACCCAGGTGTTCGCGCCGAGCGGCAACGCCGAGTCGCAGCACACCGCGAGCCGCATCTACACCTTCAAGCGCCAGGTGATGGAGTTCCGCCGCGCCGCCGGTCCGCTGGCCGGGCCGGTGACCCGGCTCGCGGGGACCGGGGTGCCGTTCGTGCACGCGGAGTCGCAGCCCTTCTTCCGGGACGTCGGCGACCACCTCACCCGCGCCAACGAGCAGGTGGAGGGGCTGGACCGGCTGCTGTCCGACATCCTCTCGGCGCATCTGGCGCAGATGGGGGTCCGGCAGAACGACGACATGCGCAAGATCTCGGCCTGGGCGGCGATGGCCGCCGTACCGACGATGGTCGCGGGCATCTACGGCATGAACTTCGACCACATGCCGGAACTCCACTGGGTGTGGTCCTACCCGGCGGTGATCGTGCTGATGGGCGGGGCGGTCCTCGGGCTGTACCGGATGTTCAAGCGGCGCGGCTGGCTCTGACCGCACCGCCCCGGCCGCCCTGCTCTGCTCGCGGGAACGTCAGGCGAACTCGGCGCCCGCCACGGCCGGGGACCCGAGGGCGTCTCGGCGCTCGGGCTCGGCCAGGCTCACCATCCGGCGCCAGCCGGCCAGCCGCTCGTACGCGTACATCGCGTGGATTCCCGCCGCCAGGGCCGCCGCCTTCGGCCGGGGCCAGCCGAGGATGCGGCCCATGTGGCCCATGACGGCGAGACTGACGTCGCGGTAGACCCTGATCTCGGCGAGGGCGCACTCGCGCAGGATGCGCTGGATCGTACGGCCGTGGCCGGTGCGGGCGAGGCGGAGGAGTTCCTCGTGGCAGTAGGCGAGGTGGTTGTCCTCGTCGTGCGAGATCATCCGCACGGCGCGGCCGATGACGGGGTCGTCGGCGAAGTACTTGAGCAGCAGGCGCATCTGCTCGGACGCCCGCTGCTCGGTGACCCGGCTGTGGGCCAGATAGGTGACGATGTCGCGCTCCGTGAGCGGTTCCTCGCCCTTGAGCCGCTCATGGGCGAGGCCGATCCCGTGGCGCTCCAGCAGCATCGTGTAGTCGGTGTCGGCCGGGACCTCGGCGGCGGGCAGCCCGCGCTTCTTCAGCAGCGCGTCGAAGATCCGCCCGTGCTTGTCCTCGTCCGCACCGTGCCGGACGATTTTCGGGGCCAGGGCGCGCTGGCTCCGGGGGACGAGCGCGGCGATACGGGCGTTCTCCCAGCCCCCCTGCGACTCACCGCCGGCGGCAATGGAGCAGAAGAGCCGGAACGACTCGTCGTCGTCGAGGATCTCCTGGAAGAGACTTTTTGCCGAGAGCATGACTGCCACCTCCGTACCGGTGTCCGCAGATAAGAAGTCAAAGGCTCCGCGGCGTTCCGGGCAACCGGAGCGGGCGGGGTGGTGTCCGGCCCTGATCCGCCGGGCCCTTGACGCACCGGACACCACCCCGGCCGATCCGGCCGGTGGCGGTTACCCGGCGGCGCCGGAGCGCTCCAGGGCCTCCGTACCGGCGCGCAGGGCGGCGATCCGCTCCTCCAGGGTGAATCCGGCCGGGGCGAGGGTGAGGGTGGTGACACCGGCCTCGGCGTAGGCGCGCATCCCGTCGGCGATCCGGTCGACCGGGCCGAGCAGGGTGGTCTGGTCGATCAGCCGGTGCGGGACGGCGGCGGCGGCGCCGCTCTTGTCGCCGGCGAGGTACTTGTCCTGGATCTCGGCGGCCTCCTTCTCGTACCCCATGCGCTGGGCGAGCTGGTTGTAGAAGTTCTGCTTCCGGCTGCCCATGCCGCCGACGTAGAGCGCCGTGTACGGCCGGAACATGTCCGCCAGGCCCTGCACGTCGTCGCCGACCGCCAGCGGGACGGTCGGGCAGACGTCGAAGCCCGCCAGGGGCAGCCCGGCCTTCTCGCGGCCGGCCCGCAGGTGCCGCAGCGCGGTCTCCTCCAGGTGTTCGGCGGACGGGAAGATCAGCAGGGCGCCGTCGGCGATCTCGCCGGTCTGCTCCAGGTTCTTCGGGCCGATGGCGGCGATGTAGAGCGGGATGTGCTCGCGCTGCGGGTGGACGGTGAGCTTGATCGGCTTGCCGGGGCCGCCGGGCAGCGGGAGCGTCCAGTGCTGCCCCTCGTACGTCAGGCGCTCGCGGGCCATCGCCTTGCGGACGATGTCGACGTACTCGCGGGTGCGGGCCAGCGGCTTGTCGAACTTCACGCCGTACCAGCCCTCGGAGACCTGCGGTCCCGAGACGCCGAGGCCCAGGCGGAAGCGTCCGCCGGAGAGGGAGTCGAGGGTGGCCGCCGTCATGGCGGTCATCGCGGGCTGCCGGGCCGGGATCTGCATGATCGCGGACCCCACGTCGATGGACTCGGTCTGCGCGGCGACCCAGGTGAGCACGGTCGGCGCGTCGGAGCCGTACGCCTCCGCCGCCCAGCAGACGTCGTAGCCGAGGCGGTCCGCCTCCTGCGCGACGGCGAGGTTGTCGGCGTCCATGCCCGCGCCCCAGTAACCGAGATTGATGCCGAGCCGCATATCCGCTCCCCTTACTGATCAGTAACGTCCCTGTGCGCCGGACTCTAGCGCGGCCGGACGCCGTCCGGCAGGGGCGGGGCCGCGCCATGGTTGTCCACAGGCTTCCCCGCTCCGGGGGCCCGGACAGTAATCTCTGCGCCCATGGAGCAGAGGCATCTCGGCCGTACCGGCCTTCGTGTGTCCCGGATCGGGCTCGGCACGCTCACCTGGGGCCGGGACACGGACGAGCACGACGCCGCCGACCAGTTGAAGGCCTTCTGGGATGCGGGCGGCACTCTGGTCGACACGGCGGACGCCTACGGGGGTGGGGAGGCGGAGTACCTCCTCGGACGGCTCCTGGGCGGGCTGGTGCCCCGGGAGGACCTCGTGGTGGCCACGAAGGCGGGCAGCGTGCGCGATCCGTACCGCAGGTTCAACGGCTCGCGCGGGCATCTGCTGACCGCGCTGGACGCGTCCCTGGAGCGGCTCGGCACGGACTACGTCGATCTGTGGCAGGTGCACGCCTTCGATCCGGTGACTCCGCTGGAGGAGACGCTCCAGGCGCTGGACCTCGCGGTCGCCTCGGGCCGGGTGCGGTACGCGGGGGTCTCCAACTTCTGCGGCTGGCAGCTGGCCAAGGCAGCGACCTGGCAGCTCGCGGCGCCCGGGGCGCGGACCCGGCTGGCCGGCACGCAGATGGAGTACTCCCTGCTGCAACGCGGCGTGGAGCGCGAGGTGCTGCCCGCCGCCCTCGATCTCGGGGTGGGGCTGCTGCCCTCGTCCCCGCTGGGGCGCGGCGTGCTGACCGGCAAGTACCGGACGGGCACCCCGTCCGGTTCGCGCGGGGCCTCCGAGCAGCTGGCGCCCTTCGTGGAGCCGTACCTCGACGAGGCGGCGAGCCGCATCGTGGAGGCGGTCGCGACGGCCGCCGACGGGCTGGCCACCACCCCGCTGCAGGTCGCGCTCGCGTGGGTGCGCGACCGGCCGGGCGTGGCCGCCCCGGTGATCGGCGCGCGCAACGCGCAGCAGCTCACCGAGGCTTTGTCAGTGGAGACGCTTACGCTTCCTGACGAGATCTGCCAGGCGCTCGACGACGTGTCGGCGCCCGTGCACCGCTATCCGGACCAGGACTGGAGCACGCTGTGACTGCGCTTCCCCGGGGGGAGACCCCGGGCCACTCGGCCGAGGACACCGAGAACCCCGAGCACCCGGAGGACCGCCCGGGGCTGCCCGAACATGGCGCCGAGGACCGCTCGGGGCTGCCCGCCGGCGTAGCGGACGGTTCCGCCGACGATCCGGCCGACGATCCGGCCGACGGTTCCGCGGCCGGCGAGACCCCCGGGGCCGCCGCCGCGGGCGAGGCGGGTGACGCCCCGGCCGTGTCCGAGGCGCAGGCCGAGCTCGCCGCCCAGCGCGAGCTGCGCAAGCGCATCGAGCAGCGGAAGGCCGAGAAGGACGGGCCGATCGCGGCGGGGACGCGGCTGAGCGGCACGGCCGCCGAGCTGCTGGCCGCCGTCCGGGCGGTGGAGAGCGGTGAGAAGACCGCCTCCACGTTCTACGAGGCTCCCGCCGCCCCCGCCGCGCGGGCGGCGGCCCCGGTGGCGGACCGCCCCCGCAATCCCCTCCCCCGGCCCGCCTCCGCCGCCCCGGTGTCGCAGGAGGCGCCGGAGGAGGCCGTGGAGGCGGTACGCGCCGTGCTCGCCGGGGCGGGCGCCCCGGTGGCGCTGGCTCCGGCGGCCGCCCGGACCCTGGGCGAGCAGGCGGCCGAGGTGCTGCGGCAGGACCCCTGGCAGTTGCTGGCCGTCCCCGGGGTGCGCCCCGAGGTGGCGGACGGGTTCGCCCGCGCGCTGCTGGGGCCGGAGTGCGGTCCCGACGACGAGCGCCGGACCGCGGCGCTGGTGGGGTGGCTGCTGGAGCAGGCCGCCGTGCGCGGCCACACGGCGCTGGACGTCGTCGCGGTACGGGCCGCGCTGGCCGGGCACGGGGTGACCGACCCGGAGACGGCCGTGGACGACGCGGTGGCCGAGGGGGTCGCGCTGCTCTTCGAGGAGGGCGTGGACCCGGCCGGGGCCGAGGAGCCCGTCGAGGGGTCCGCAGCCGGGGACACCGACGACGAGAGCGCCGGCACCGCCGGTGAGGCCGTCGCCGAGACCGCCGGTGCGGAGGCATCGGGCCCCGCTCTGCTGGGCCTCGACCGGTACGCCCTGGCCGAGGAGAGCCTCGCCGACGGGCTGGGCCGCCTGGCCAACGCGTGCGAGAAGGGCGCCGACTGGACGGACGCGGCCTCGGCCGCCCCCTCGCCCTCGGTCGCCGAGCTGATCCGTGCGGCCGCCGGGGCCGGCCTGGTCGTCCACTCCGGGGGTGAGGCGGCCCGCGCGGAGCCCGCCGCCCTGCTGGTGGCGGCTCGCGGACTCGGCCTGCGCGCGCTGGGTGCCACCCACAGCACGGACGGCCGCCGCCGGCTGGCCGCCGGGGCCGGGGACCCCGGCGCGGCCGTCACGCTCGCCGGGCTGCTCTCCGGCGCCGAGGGTCCCGGCCGGGACGAGGAGGGGGCGCTCGCGCTCGACCTGCTGGTGGTCCTGGACGCCCCGCAGCTGGACGTGGAGACCGCCGCGGCGCTCGTGGAGGCCCTCGCGGACGGTACGCGGCTGGTGCTGAGCGGCGACCCGGGGGTGCTGGGTTCGGCCGGTGCGGGCCGCGTCTTCGCGGACGTGCTCGCCGCCCGCGCCTGCCCGCAGGTGATCTCCCGCACACCCGATCCCGGACCCATCGGCGAGCTGGTCTCCGGTATCGGCATCGGTGAGCTGAGCCAGGTCGAGGCGCCGGGCAAGGAAGTGGTGATCGTGCCGGTGCGGGACGCGGGCGAGGCCGTGCACCGCACCGTGCAGCTGGTCGCCGACTCCGTACCGCGCGCGTTCGGCATCGACGCCGCGGACACCCGGGTGATCACCGTGGGCCACGGCGGCCCGGCGGGCACCCGGGCGTTGAACGCGGCGCTCAAGGAGCGCCTGAACCCCGGGCCAGGCCGGTTCGGCGGTTTCGACCCGGGCGACCGGGTGGTCCACGTGCCCGCGCCCGGCCGGACCGTGCCCGGAGTCGTGGTGTCGGCCGGCGCCGAGGGGCTGCGGCTGGACTGCGAGGGCACCGAGGTCGTCGTACCGCAGGGCCGGGTGGCCTCGGCCGTCCGGCACGGCTGGGCGCTCAGCGCCCACCAGGCGGCCGGGATGCGCTGGCCGGCCGCGGTCGTCGTGCTCCCCGGGGACGCGGCGCAGGGGCTCAGCAGGCCGTGGGTGTACACCGCGTTCGGCCGGGGCGAGCGCCATCTGTCCGTGGTGCACGGCGTGGACCGGGCGCTGCCCAGGGCCGTGGCCGAGATCCCGGCGCAGGAGCGCACCACACGGCTGCGCGCCCTCCTGGAGGCCCTGCCGACGCCCGACGCGTCGTCCTAGGTGACCTCGGCGCGCTGGGCCCCGGAGAACCCCGCACCGCCTCGGACAGGCCGGTGGCCCGGTGCGCGACGCACCGGGCCACCGGCCTTCCATGAGCCGTCCGGCTCGGCGGCTGCGGTCAGACGCCGGACGGGAGGCCGTCCAGATCGTCGTCGTCGGAATCGTCGTCCAGGTCGTCGTCGAAGACCGAGCTGACGTCGAACCGGCACACCACCAGTTCCGGGTCCACGTCGTCGAAGGGCGCCCCGAGCCACTCGCCCGGGTCCGCCGTCTCCTCGGCGGCGGCGATCCAGAGCGTGGAGTCCCCCTCGGCGAGGCCGAACTCCTTGTGGCGGGAAGCGATCTCGTCGGGTTCGTACTCGCCGAACAAAACGCCGAGTGCGGCGTGGACGCTCGTACCGACGACCGCGACGTGGCCGGTGTCGAGGTCGTCCGGATCGGCGTCCGCGAGGCGTTGCGCCTGGGCGAGCAGCCGCTGCGGGTCCGCCACCGCGTAGTCGCGCCGGATCAGCACGCTGAGCGCGCTCGGCTCGGCCGGTCCGGCGTACGGGGGCAGGGAGTCGTCCGTGCCCGGGATCTCGAAGGGAGTGACTTCGTCGTGCCGTTCGTAGAGGAGTTCGTCGTAGACCTCGGCGGCGGCGGCGAGAGCGTTGAACGCTTCGTAGACGGCGGGGTCCTCGTCCCCGCTACGGCGTTCGACCGCGTCGAGGTGACGGTCGATCGCGGCTTTGACCGCTTCGGCGGCGGCACGTACCTCGGCAGCGGTGGGCTGCGCAGCATCAGACATGAGGCAGACGCTATCCGTACCGGGGCTCTGCCCGCACAATAGATGCGATGCCGGAATACGAATTTGTCGACGTGTACGTGCCGCGCGGGGTCTCCCGCAAGGATGCGGCCCGCCTTCTGACCGACCACGCCGAGTACGGGCACTGGGAGTTGGACCGCCTGACGCTCCGCCACGACGGCAGCCGCAGGGTGCGGCTGCGACGGAGGATCATCCGCCAGCTCAGGGCCACTTGGTGACGCCAGGAGCGGGCCCCGCGACCGCGGGACCCGCTCCCCTTCCTCATGTCCGGCACCGGGCCCGGGGCGCCTCCGTCCGGACCGTGGCGGGCTCGCGCGCCCCGGCCCGGTCCGAACGGTGTGGCCCCTCCCGGTTCCGGTCCCGGAGGTCCGCCTAGGCGGCGCTGCGCGAGCGGCGGTAGAACACCGCTCCGGCGCCGGCGAGCAGCATGCCCGCGCCGGCCGGGATCAGCATGCTGAGGTCACCGGCACCGGTCTCCGCGAGCTGCGGAGGGGTGTGCACCTCGGGGGCGGGCGGCTCGTGGGCCGGCGGAGCGACGGGCTCCTCGGGCGGCGCGACCGGGACCTCCGGCACGACGGGCGGCGGGACGTACGTGGCGTCGTTGGCGCAGTCGTTGCCGAAGACCGGGTTGAGCAGACCCACGATGTCCACGGAGTTGCCGCAGGCGTTGACGGGGATGTCGACCGGCGCCTGGACGCTGTTGCCGGAGAGGATGCCGGGAGACCCCTGCGCGACCCCCTCCGCCGTGGCTCCGCCGCCGACGGCCTTGGTGGAGTCGGTGGCGCGGTGCTTGCCGGTCCCCGGGGCGGCGTTCCGGCCCTGGTGCGCCGAGGTGTCTCCGGCGCCCGCGTGCGGGGAGCCGGACGTCCGGCCGGTTCCGCCGCCGGTCACGGAGCCGCTCTGCGACGTGTTCGCGCAGTTGTTTCCGAATGCCGGGTTGAGCAGACCGATGACGTCGACGGAATTCCCGCAGACGTTGACCGGAACCTCGATCGGAATCTGGATGCTGTTCCCGGATGCCACTCCCGGGGAATTCGTCGCGGCGGCAGCCGCTCCGGAGTCGGCGTGCGCGTAGCCCCCACCGAGTGCGAGCACTCCGCCCGCTGCCGCCATGGTGATCAGGCCTTTACGAGTGACCTGTCGCATAGGTGTTTTCCTGCCTTCTGCACTTCCGAATTACCCCCGGACACGACCGTGCGAGGGCCGAATGCCGGTCGGCCCCGGAGCGCATGGCGCGCGCTCCGGGGCCGACCGGGCTCCAACCCTTACGGGTTGACGCTCAACGTCAGGCGTTGACGCAGGTGTTGCCGAAGGCCGGGTTCAGGAGCCCGATCACGTCGATGGTGTTGCCGCACAGGTTCACCGGAACGTGGACGGGGACCTGGATGACGTTGCCCGAGATGACGCCGGGGCTGCCGATGGCGGCACCCTGGGCACCCGCGTCGGCAACGGCCATGCCGGCGCCCGCGAGCACGAGACCACCGGTGACAGCCGCAGCGGCGGCAATCTTCTTGATCATTGTTCCTCCTCGTTGGAAATGCGGTCCCAGCCGCGGACCGCATCACCTGTAACGAGGAGAAATTCAGAGGGCTACGAGCCCAACCCCCCTTTCACTCTTTCCGGTGAGATACGGACAGGCGGGCGAATTACGTCACCGGGGCGGGTCGGAAGCGTGGAGTACCGGCTCAGCTGTGGTCGATGAACCGGTCCAGCACCCGTACGCCGAACTGCAGGCCGTCCACCGGTACGCGCTCGTCCACGCCGTGGAACATGCCGGCGAAGTCGAGCTCCGGCGGCAGCTTGAGCGGCGCGAAACCGAATCCCCGGATGCCCAGGTCGTCGAAGGACTTGGCGTCCGTGCCGGCCGACAGCATGTACGGCACGGCACGCGCGATCGGGTCCTCGGCCACCAGGGCCTTCTGCATGGCGTCCACCAGGGCGCCGTCGAAGGTCGTCTCCAGCGCCTTGTCCGCGTGCACGTCCTCGCGCCGTACGTTCGGGCCGAGGATCCGGTCGATGTCGGCGAGGAACTCCTCCTCGTACCCCGGCAGGAAGCGGGCGTCCACGTGGGCGGTCGCCTGGCCCGGGATGACGTTGACCTTGTAGCCCGCGCCGAGCTGCGTCGGGTTGGCGGTGTTGCGCAGGGAGGCACCGATCAGCTTGGCGACGCTGCCCAGCCTGGCGAGGGTCTCCTCCATGTTCTCCGGGTCGAGCTCGACGCCCAGGGCGTCCGAGAGCTCGTCCAGGAAGTGGCGCAGGGTCTTGGTGACCCGGACCGGGAACTGGTGGCGCCCGAGCCGGCCGACCGCCTCGGACAGCTCGGTGATGGCGTTGTCCTTGTGGATCATCGAACCGTGCCCGGCGGTGCCGTCCACGGTCAGCTTCATCCAGTGCATGCCCTTCTGGGCCGTCTCCACCAGGTAGAGGCGCAACTGCTCGTTGACCGTCAGCGAGAAGCCTCCGACCTCGCTGATGGCCTCGGTGACGCCCTCGAAGAGCCCCGGGTGGTTGTCGACGAGGTAGCGGGCGCCGTACGTGCCGCCGGCCTCCTCGTCCGCGAGGAACGCCAGCACGATGTCGCGCGGGGGCTTGCGGCCGCTGCGCATCCGCTCACGGACGACCGCGAGCGTCATGGCGTCCATGTCCTTCATGTCGACCGCGCCGCGTCCCCAGACACAGCCGTCCGCGATCTCGCCGGAGAACGGGTCGTGGGTCCAGTCGGCGGCGTTGGCCGGGACGACGTCCGTGTGCCCGTGGATGAGGAGCGCGGGCCGGGAGGGGTCCTCGCCCTCGATCCGGGCCACGGTCGACGCGCGGCCCTTGTGCGATTCGAAGATCTGCGGTTCCAGCCCGACCTCGGCGAGCTTCTCCGCGACGTACTCCGCGGCGAGCCGCTCGCCGGGGCCGGAGTGGTCCCCGTAGTTGCTGGTGTCGATCCGGATCAGCTCACGACAGAGGTCCACGACCTCGTTCTCGGCGTTGCCGGTCTTCCCGGACGGACCTGCCTGGGAGGCGCTGCTCTCGCTCACACTGATTCCTTCCACTGTCACGGTGGTGCTCCCCCTCATCCTCGCGCGCCCGCCCCGCGCAGCCCAAGGCCGTCCCCCCGACGACATACGCCCGTCACACGGGGCTGCCCCACGAGCGGGAACGGGGGCGGCGAGGGGCGCCCGAGGGGTGGGCCGGAGGGGTGGACCCGGGGGTGATCGGGAGCCCCCGAATGTTTGGTATTGTTTTCCACGTCGGAACGGGACGGGAACAACGGCCCCGGGAACGACAGACACCTTGTCCGGGTGGCGGAATGGCAGACGCGCTAGCTTGAGGTGCTAGTGCCCTTTATCGGGCGTGGGGGTTCAAGTCCCCCCTCGGACACCGGCGAGAGACCCCAGATCCATCTGGGGTCTCTCTGCGTTTCCGGTCGGGGACGGGCGACTCCGGTGCGGGAACGGGACGTCCCGCCGGCTCGCTGCGGCCGGTCATGCGTGGTGCGACCCGTCGACTCCGCCGATGAACGCACCGACCGCCCGGGGCGGCTCCGGAGCCGCCCGGCCGCTCGGGTCGAGCGTGCTCCGAGGGGCGGCCCGGCCCCCGTTCATCGCGCCGCCAGCGCCTCGCGGTACCAGGGAGCGGCGAGCGGGAAGTCCGCTTCGAATCCCTCCCCGGGGCTCATCCCCAGGTCGCGCCAGAGGGGAAGGCTGTCGAAGACATGATCGGTCAGGACCATGTCCAGTCCTGAGGTCTGGAGCGCGGCCCTCTCCATCTGGGCCCGCGCTTGCGCTGCGGTGATCTCGCGGTCCGGCCACGCGAAGCCGGTGCAGGCGGCAACGGCCCGCAGGACGTCTCCCACCACACCGGGCACGGGGTGCGCCGCGTGGTAGACGGGCGCCGTCAGCGTCGACGCCGGGGCCAGGGCGGCGGCCACCAGGAGGCGCGACAGATCCGTCACGGGAATCAGGGAGACACGCGCGGCCCAGCCGTCCACCGTGGCCCGTACGTTGCGCAGCAGGCCATCCAGACCGGGGACCACCCACCGGTCTCCTTCCCCGTAGACCAGATGGGGTCGCAGGACGATGCCGCCGGCCGCGAGCACCTCGTCCTCGGCGACGGCCCGCGTCGCCGAGGTCGGTGAACGCGGATGGCGTACGAGTTCCTCGGGACGGCTGCCCCGAAAGGTGCCGCGCCCGTAGACGGACGCGGTGCTGAGGTAGACGATGCGGGAGACCCCCGCCCTGCGCGCCTCGCGCACCAGGGCCCGGGTGCCGCGCGCGTTCACGGCCTCGTTCGCCTCGGCTCCGCCCCCGATCCGGGAGGCGCAGTGGATCAGGACGTCGACGCCCTCGCAGGCACCACGCAGGGTGTCGGGTGAGGCCAGATCGGCACGGACCTCCGGCAACCCGGTCCGCGGTGAACGCCGGTGGGACATGAGCCGGACCGCGGCCCGTCGGCGCACCGCCTCACGAACCACGTGGCTGCCCACGAAGCCGGCCGCACCGGTGATCAGGAGGGTGGACACGCTTTCGTCTTCCGGGGAGGTGTCGTTCCGGGGTGTCTCCGCCGTGGAGCGTCGTCGCCCGGGATGCCCGTCGGCCCCGGCGCGTCGGCCGGCGGCGCGGTCGCCCCTCACGGGGTGCGCGGCCGCAGGACCAGGTCCGCGACGAAGACTTCTTCGTCGTGCTGCACGCCTCGTACCCTCACCGCACCGTCCGGACCGTCGCCCTCGCGCACCGGGACGGCCTCGATCCAGCACGGGGCGTCGAACTCCGCGTACCGCAGGAAGCGGCTGCGCAGCCCGAGCATGAGCCAGTCGGGCATGCCCACGGCAGCCCGTGCCGCCTGCCGAGCGGCCTCGAGCAGCATCATCCCGGGGATGTGGTCGACGGGATGGTCGAAGAAGGCGGGGTTGCCGGTGTCGACCCGGAGCTCCCAGCGGTTGTCGGCCGAGCCGGGCCGGGTACGGGCCAGCAGGACCTGCCGCTCGCAGCTCTGCCCCACGCCGGCCGGATCGGCGGCGGCCGGAACGGCACGGCACGCCGTGTTGGGCCGGCCCGCGCGCAGCCTCCGGTGGACGGCGGGGCTGACACAGGTGAAGGAGGCCGCGGCGGTGGCCAGCGCCTTCCCGTCACGCAGGGCCGCGACGTGGTAGCGCATACCGCTCAGCGCACCGCCGGACCGGACAGTGGGGTGGCAGTCCACCCGGAGTTCGACTTCGGTCGGCGTGGGCCGCACCGCGAGGAGCTCCGGATCGGTCGTGAACGACATGCCCTCCATCAGGAACTGATGACCCAGCGGAACACCGAACTCCGCGTGGGCGAGGAGCGATCCGGCCTGACGGGCGGACTCGATCAGCAGCATCGAGTCCTGAGTACCGCTCGAAGCGGCGAACAAGGAGTGGGCACGGGGCCATTGGGCGCTGACGAAGAAGGTCCGGGGCGAGCCGGCAGTGGCTGCTCCGACCGCCTTCCAGCCGGTGAGGAAGACTTCCGAGACGGCGGAGCGGTGCACGTATTCGCGCGGGACGGTCGTGGTCAGCCGCAGGGACGCGTCGTTCGTCCAGCCCCGGGCGGCGTCGCCGGACACGTGCCCGGTCGGATCTGCGACGGCTTCGCGCATCGAGTCGGTGGCGGCGGGTCTGGTGAGCGTGTTCACGAGCAGCACTCCTGTCAGTCCGGGCAGGCAGGGGTGACCACAACGCCGCGACCACCCCCCACTGGCCGTCATCAGCTTGATGAAATAAACATACAGATATGTCTGTCGGTTTGGGCAAGTAAAGATTTGGCATGGTCACCACACCGCCGGTCACCCCTTTCGGAACCGGTCCCCCTCCGCCCGAGGGGGGCTATTCAAGCCATCCGAGGAGGGCATCACGCGACTCCACGGGCCGTCGGGTGCCGGGGCGGATCGTTCGCGGCGTCGGCACCGATGTGGGATGCGGACCCGCTGACCCCGCCCTACGGTGCCCAGTGAATCACTCAGAGTAAATCAAACATACAAGTCTGCATGTTAAGGTCTTCCCTGCTTACTCGTCCTAGACCACACCCCGGTAGACCAGGAGGAGCGTATGAATGGCCATGTCGCAGACCTGCACGAACACTGTGCGGGTCTGCACCGGCGCGCCGGAGGGGCACTACAGCTGCCGCCCAAGGCCGCTCCGGGCCGGCCGGCCGTCCTAGGCAGTCGAGTCGGACCCGTCGAGACACTGCGTGTACTGGTGGCCGAGAGCGACACCACTGCCGCCGACTCGCTCGTCCGGAATCTGGTCCGGCAGGGCTTCGCCGCCCGGAGCGTGACGACCGGTGCCAAGGCGCTCCAAGTCCACGGCGACGCCGACCTGGTGCTGCTCGATCTGGACCTCCCCGACCTCGACGGGCTGGAGGTCTGCCGGAGCATAAGGTCTGTCAGCGAGGTCCCGGTCATCGCGGTCACGGCACGCGGCACGGAGCTGGACAGGGTCCTGGGTCTCCAGGCCGGCTCCGACGACTATCTCGTGAAGCCTTACGGGTTCCGCGAGTTGGTGGCCCGCATGGACGCCGTGATGCGTCGCGTCAGGCACCGGCCGGACCGCCTGAACGTCGTCGTGCGCGGGCCGCTGCACATGGACGCCGGCACCCGGGAAGCCAGGCTCGGCGAGCTGCCGGTCAGCCTCACCCGCAAGGAGTTCGGCCTGCTGCATCTGCTCGCCTCGCAGCCCGACCAGGTGCTCTCGCGGCGCCAGATCATGGCCCGGGTGTGGGGGGACACCTCTCCCCAGCAGCTGCGGACCGTCGACACCCATGTGAGCAGCGTGCGGGGCAAGCTCGGCTCCAGCGACTGGATCGTCACCGTTCGTGGCATCGGGTTCAGGATCGGTCACCCATGACTCTCGCCCGTCGGTGACCGCGCCAGAGGGTGGTGCGCTCGTGGGCCTCCGCCGACGGCCGGCGGTTAGGTTGGAGGCAAGTCGATGCAGTTCACATGAGAACGGAAAGCACCATGGCCCAGCAGAAGCGGGGGGAGCGGTCACGACAGTTGATCCTGGAGGCAGCCGCCCGGTTGTTCGACGAGCGCGGCTACGACGCCGCCAGCACGACCGACATTCTCGCCAGCACCGGTCTCACCCGCGGCTCCCTCTACCACCACTTCCCCTCCAAGGAAGCGATCGCCATGGCCCTGGTGTCCGCGCACGGGGAGGCGCTGAACATCCCGGAGCAGCCCATCATGATCCAGGCCGTCATCGACCTGACCTTGGGGTTCGCCCAGCGACTGGAGCTGGACCCGGTACTGCGCGCGGGTGTACGGCTGGCGACGGAGCGCACCTCGTTCCCGCCCCGGCAGATCACTCCGTACGAGCAGTCCAACAAGGCCATCCTCGACGCGCTGCGCCGGGCCGAGCAGCGGGGGGAGCTTCTGCCAGGGGTGAACCTGGTCGACGCGGCCTCGACCATCGTGGGTTCCTTCACGGGCCTGCAGACGATGTCGCAGATCTACAGCGACCGACGTGACCTCGTCGGACGGGTCGGCGTCTTCTGGCAGTTCATCCTGCCGGGGCTGGCGATCCCGGGGCTGCTCGGAAGACTGCGCACCACTCCGCCGCCGCAAGAAGCCTGAGGCCGTCCCGTACGCGGAGGCCGATCCGTACGGTGGCGGTCCCGGCCTGAGACGGGACCGCCAAGGCCGGCGGACGCGCGGCCCTCGTACGCGTCCGCTCCACCGGGTCACCCGGTCATTGCTCGGCCCGCGGCCCGGCGGCGACGAACAGGGGACGCAGCAGCCGCCATACCCGCTCGACCTCCGCGTCCCCGTGGTTCGTCGCGGTCAGACCCGCGGTCAGCATCACGGCCAGATCGGCCAGCTCCTCCCGGGAGAGCTCTCCCGAGGGCTCGTCGCCGGCCACGTACCGGCGGACGAGTGCCAGCACTTCGTCGCGCAGCAGCGGCGGCCCGGTGGTGCCGTCCGCCGCCAGCTGGAGGCCCGCCCGGACGATGTCGTCCGTGCGGCACGTGTACGTCAGAGCGCACAGGAACCGCCCGAGCCCGTCCGGCGCGGTGCTGACCAGCGCCTTCTCCGCCACTTCGGCGACGCGCGCCCGTGCCTGCTGATAGACGCCCGCCGCCAGCTCCGCGGTGGAGGAGTAGTGGTGGTAGAGCGCCCCCCGGCTCACTCCCGCCCGCCTGCAGATGTTGATCAGACCCGCATCGGAAGGTTGGCCGTTCGCGATCAGCTCCGCCGTGGCACACAGGAGCGCCTGGCGAGTGCGCGCGGACCGGTCCTGCATCTGACGACACCATCCCTTTTCTACACATGCGCGATGGACGGGCGCGGCGGAGCCGAGCCGAGTCGACGGGGAGGAACCATCAAAACATACAATGCTGCCTGGTTTGAATGGCCCGTTCTCGGGGATCCGCGACCGATCGGATGCCATGGACGGGCGTTTTCCGCCCCATCGCCCCTCCCGCTGCCAGGAAGCACTCCCGAGAAGCGGTCCACCCGGTGGAGTGTCTGGACTTGCCTGTTTGTTTTCGGTGGAGCGGGACGGGTGGAGCGGGACGGGTGGAGCGGGACGGGTGGAGCGGGACGGGTGGAGCGGGAAGGGTGACGGGGGCACACGGTGGCGGCGGGCTGCGCGGTGGCGGCGGGCTGTTCGCTCAGGAGGAGGGGCTCGCCCCGACACCGGAAGCGTCGGCGGCGTGGCCGGCGGGCGGCGGTGAGTCGGGCTGCCGGGCCGACGGCTCCTTCGCGCGCGAGGCGTCGGGCGTACTCCCGCCCTGGGCGATGGTGCGCTCCGCCCAGCGGGTGGCGGCCGGCACGGCGAGGCCGGTGAGCGCGAAGCCCGCGCCGACGATCCACCATCCGATGCGGCCCTGTCCTATGCACAGGGCGATGAGGACCGAGGGGCCAAGGGTGGTGCCGAGGCCGAGGCCCATGCCGAACAGACCCTGGTACTGCCCCACGGACTCCTTCGGCGCGAGGGCGAAGGACAGCTCGAAACCCCCGGCCGCCTGCCAGATCTCACCGAGCGTATGAACCGTGACCGCGGCCATGAGGACCACGACGGCTGCCCACGTGGGAAGTCCGGGCAGCAGGGACATCGCGACGCAGGCCGCCAGGAACGCGAACCCTGCCCTGCGGAAGGCGGTCGCACCGGTCGCGACAGTGTCGATGTTCCTGCTGCCACGCACCTGGAGGCACACGACCAGAGCGGTGTTGACCAGCATCACGGCGGAAACGGTCCACGGCGGAGCCGAGGTCCGGCCCAGCAGCCAGAGCGGCAGGGCCACGCTGAGAATGCGGTACTGCACCGCCATCAACCCGTCGAGGACGGTGATCACCACGTACGGCCTGTCCCGCAGCGCGACCCAGCGCGGGCCCGGCCGGGCCTGGAGCGGCGCGAGACTCGGCAGGAAACCCGCCGTGACCGCACCGACCGCGTACGAGAGCGCGCTCGCGCCGATGATCAGGACGTAGGCCGCTCGGGTGTCCTGCTCGATCGCCCAGGCCGCCACCACCGAGCCGCCGGCGATACCGAGGTTGGTCACCGACCGCAGGTAGCTGCGGAACTCCGCGGGACGTTCTCCTCCGTACTTCTGGACCAGCGGGCTTCGGGCGGCCGGCGCGGCGGCCTGGGCCACGGCCCCGAGGGTGGCGAAGACGACGAAGGCCCAGAAGTCCCGTACGAGGCAGAGCCCGACCATCGCCGAGCAGCCGAGGAGGAGCGTCGCCGTGTAGACGACCCGTGCTCCGGCACGGTCGGCGAGGTGTCCGATCGGCACCCCCATCGCGAGCGAAACCGCTCCGGCGATACTCATGCCGAGCCCGACCTGTCCGGCCGGCAGATGGAGTCCACGCGTCATGTACAGCACGCCGGCCGTGAGGTAGATGCCGTATCCCAGCATCGTGGTCAAGGTGGCGGCGACCAGCAGCCGCCGGGGTCTGCCTTCGGGCAGAAGCATGGATACGACTCTCTCTGTGAGGCGGCGCGCGCCGCGGACCAGTCGTCGGGCCCGCGCCGCGCGCGATGAGGGGGAAGCGGCCGGTTCGGCGCTTCCCGGTGCGGGGCCCGGCTTCGCCGCGGTCCCGTTCGGAGCTTGCCCGGGGCAGCCCGCCCGGGCGGCCGGACACCGTCTAACGCTCCATCAGTGCCAGCGCGCTGTTCATGCCGCCTCCGAAGGCGGCCATCAGCACGGTCTCCCCGGGTGCGATCCGCTCCGCGCGGATCGCCTCGTCGAGCGCGATGGGAATGGAGGCCGCGCCGGTGTTGGCGACCCTGTCGACGTTGATGTGGGTGGTTGCCCCGGGAAGGTCCAGCCGGTCGCCGAGTTCGCCGAGCATGACCCCGTTCGCCTGGTGGGGCACGATGTGGCGGACCGTCCCGGAGGGGATTCCGTGCTCGGTGAGCACTTCGTTCACCAGCTTGGGAACGTGGTCCGCGACGAAGTCGCGTACGGCCCGGCCGTCCATCCTGAAGTGGTGGGCGCCGTCGCGCACGGTCTGTTCCGACGCCGGGAGCCGGGAGCCGCCCGCGTGGACGCCGATCAACGCGTGGTCCCGGCCGAAGCCGCGCAGCTGACTGGCGTACACGCCCCGTCCCCGGGCGACGGGCCCGAGCACCACGGCCCCGGCACCGTCGCCGAAGAGGATGGCCGTTCTGCGGTCGGCGCGATCGAGGATGCGGGAGTACGTGTCTGCCCCGATCACCAGAGCCGCGCCGCCTTGGGGCCGCCCCGCGAGGTGGCCCCGGGCCAGGTCCAGGGCGTAGACGAAGCCACTGCACACGGCATTGACGTCGACGGCGCCCGCCCGGTCCGCGCCGAGCAGGTCCTGCACGAAACTGGCCGTCGCCGGCTGGGGCTGATCGGGAGTGGAGGTGGCGACCACCACGAGCGAGATCTCCGAGGCGTCCATGTCCGCCGCGGCCAGGGCGCGTTCGGCCGCCCGGGCCGCCAGGTCGGACGTGGCCTGCCCCTCGCGGGCCCAGTGTCGTTTGCGGATGCCGGTCTTGCGCTCGATCCACGGGCCGTCGACACCGGCTCGGGAGCCGACCTCGTCGTTGGACACCACTCGGTCGGGAAGGTACGAGCCGGTGCCGAGTACGCCTATGGCATGATTCATGACTTTTCCTCAGGTGGAGTGGAGGGACCGACGGTTCGGGCCGCGCGGAATGTCAGACCGACGGTGCGGACGAGCCGGTCCCTTCGACGGTGAAGACGACCGAGTCGACCAGTTCGCGCGCGAGCGCCTCGGCAGTCCGGCCGTCCTCGGCTCCCACGACGAGCAGCCCCACCCGGTCGCTCGACCTGCGCAGCGGGGCTATCTCGTCGCCCGCCGCCACGGCGAGCTCGGAGTACAGCACCGCGGGGTGACGACGGACCTCCTCCCAGCCCCGCAGGGAGACGAGCCGGCCGGGCGGCGGCGTGAAGTAGCGCACGGCCGCGCCCCGGGAGGCGGTCAGGCCGGACGCGTCGAGCGGGCGCCCGAGCATGTCGTCGAAGATCAGACCGTGCATTTCGAGCCCGGGTATCGCGTGGGCGAGCATCCGGTGGATCCAGTCACCGCCGAAGCGGCCGTGCACCTCCCCGAGCACCACCTCGTCGGGGGTGAGCCAGAGCTCCACGTGGAAGGCGCCGGTACGCATGCCGAGGGCGTCCAACGCCGCAGTGACGCTCTCGTGCACCCGGGCCTCGTCCTTGCTGCCGAGCGGGGCGGGAAGCGTGTGACCGACCTCGACGAAGAAGGGGGGCTGCGCCTTGTCCTTCGCGGTCACGGCCAGAACGCGGGGGCGGCCCTCCAGGAAGATCCCCTCCACGCTGAACTCCGGCCCGTGCACGAACTCCTCGATCAGGAACAGGCCGGGGTCGGGCAGCGCGTCGATGGCCGCGGCGAGCCGGTCAGCGGTCTCGACCAGGCTGACCCCGGCGCTGCCCATGGCATCGCGGGGCTTGACCACCCACGGGCCGGGTACCTCCGTGAGGAACTCCTCGGCCTGCGCCCGGCTGTCGCACAGCCGCACCCGGGGCTGCCGGAAGCCCGCCTCCGCCAGAGCCGTCCGGCAGAGGTCCTTGGCACGGATGCGCCGCACCGTGCCCGGAGGGTTGCCCTGCGCACCGACGGCCTCGGCGGTCTCCGCGACCGTGACCTGCGCCATCTCCTGGAGGGCGTACACGGCGTCGATCGGCCGGCCCTCCGCGGCCTGCGTGGTGGCCCACCGCGCGGTGGCGTCGGGATCGGTGAAGCCGACCGCGGATACCGCGTCGGCGGCTTCCAGGACGGCGGGGACGGCCGCGAGCGCGGCGGCCGGCGCGGTGACGTGGGTACGGATGCCGCGCGCCCGGGCCTGTGCCAGCGCGTCGAGCACGCTGTCGACGCTGACCGTCACCGCGCGGGCCCCGCCGACCAGCAGGAGAGTGGGACGGTTCTTCTCGTCAGACGTCATTTCGTTCCATTCCGTTCGTGGACCGCGCCGGCTGCTCCGGTGCGGTCTCCGTGGCTTCGTCGGGCTGCAGTACGGCCATCACCTGACCGGCGGTCACCTGGTCCCCGACCGCGCAGTCGAGCGACGCGATCGTGCCGGTGAGAGGGGCGGTGAGCCGGTGTTCCATCTTCATGGCCTCGACCACGGCGACCGTCGCACCGGCTTCCACACGGTCACCCACGGACCGGGGAAGGGCCACGACCGTGCCGGGAAGGGTGGTGCGCACCTCGTTGTCGGAGGACTGGGCGCCCTGGCCCGTCCTGATGTCGTCGAGGAGGGTGAACCGCTGGCCGGCGACGCTGAGTTCGGTACTCGCCCCGCAGCGGGTCCCCGACCACGGGACGCCCGACACCTGCCCGGTCCACAGGCTGCCCTCCCGGGTGGCGGTGGCGTCCAGGCGCCGGCCGTCGACCGCGATCGTGAGGACCTGGCCGGCTCTGCCCACGACGGCCGCCCGACGGCGCGTCCCGCCCTGCCGGAAGGTCACCCCGCCCAGCGGCTCGTCCGGCCTCAGGGCCCGCCTGTCCAGGGGCCCCAGACCGCCCGCCCACGGGGAGACACCGGCTTCCGGCGGCATCGCGGCCATCGCGGCGGCGCAGGCCAGGGCGCGGTCCTGGTACGAAGGCCCTTCGACCGAGGCGACCCCGTCCACCAGGTGGGTGTCGGTGCTGCCGCCGACCACGCGCGGTTCGTCCAGCAGCCGGGTGAGGAACCCGATGTTGGTCGTCAGGCCCAGGACGCTGGTGGAGCGCAGCCCCGCGCCCAGCCGGCGCAGCGCCGTGGAGCGGTCGGGACCGTGCGCCACGAGCTTGGCGATCAGCGGGTCGTAGTGCTCGGAGGCCGTGCCGCGAGTGTCGAAGGCCGCCTCGACCCGCAGCGTGCCGGGCCAGCGGGTGATCCGGGCCGTGCCTGGAGACGGTGTGAATCCGGCGGCTGGGTCCTCGGCGTAGACGCGGCACTCGATCGCGTGACCGCTGCTGGTGATCTCCTGCTGCGTCAGCGGCAGAGCCTCTCCCGACGCGACGCGCAGCTGCCATTCGACCAGGTCCAGTCCGGTGATCTCCTCGGTGACCGGGTGTTCCACCTGAAGGCGGGTGTTGACCTCCAGGAAGTAGAAGTCGCCGTCGGGTCCCACGATGAACTCGAAGGTCCCCGCGTTCACGTAGCCCAGCGCTTCGGCGCCGCGTACGGCGGCTCGCTGCATGGACTCGCGGACGGCCGGGTCGAGTCCGGAGGCGGGCGCCTCCTCCACGATCTTCTGGTGCCGGCGCTGCAGGGAGCAGTCCCGCTCGTAGAGATGCACCACATGGCCGAGGGTGTCCCCGAACACCTGGACCTCGATGTGCCGGGGCGCGGGGACGTACCGCTCGGCGAGCACACGGCCGTCTCCGAAAGCGGTACGGCCCAGGCGGATGGCCTCGGCCGCCGCCTCCGCCAGCCGGGACTCCTCCTCGACGACGCGCATGCCCTTGCCGCCTCCGCCGGCGGCGGGTTTGAGGATGACCGGGTAGCCGATCTTCCGCGCGTCCTCGACGAGGGTGGCGACGGACTCGGTGGCTTCCGCGGACCCCGGCAGGACCGGGACACCGGCCTCGGCCATCAGGGTCCGGGCCGTCGCCTTGTCGCCCATGGACCGGATCGTCCCGGGCCCGGGCCCGATGAAGACCAGACCGGCCTCACCCACCCGCTCGGCGAAGAGCGGGTTTTCGGAGAGGAAGCCGTAACCCGGGTGCACGGCGTCACAGCCCTCGCGTACCGCCACGTCGACCAGCTTGTCGATGTTCAGGTAGCTCTCCAGTGCGGGAGCCCCGCCGATGGAGACCTTCGAAACGGCGCCCGCCAGATGGTCCGCCCCCGCGTCCGCCTCGGAGTGAACACAGACGTACTCGATGTCCAGCCGGGCACAGGTACGGGCGATCCGCCGGGCTATCTCGCCGCGGTTCGCTATCAGAATTCTCTTCAGCATCCGGCTCTCACATCCTGAAGACGCCGAACCGCGTCTCCTCCTTGGGAGCACCGGCGGCCATGGCCAGGCTCAGTGTCATCCACTCCCGGGTCGACACGGGGTCGATCACGGCGTCCACCCACAGCCGGGCCGCGAAGTACACCGGGCGCGACTGCTTCTCGTAGGCGTCGATGATCGGACGGGCGATGGACTCCTCCTCCTCTGCCGACAACGTCGCTCCTTGCTTGGCGAGTTGCTCGGCGCGCAGCGTGGTCATCACCTTGGCCGTCTGTTCGGCACCGACCACGGTGGAGCTGGCGCTCGGCCACATGGCCATCAGTCGGGGGCCCATCGCACGGCCGCACATCGCGAAGTTGCCGGCTCCGTAACTGCCGCCGATCACGATGCTGAACTTCGGGACCCGTGCGGTCGAGACGGCGTTGACGAGCTTCGCACCGTGCTTGGCGATGCCCTCGGCCTCGTACTGCGAGCCGACCATGAAGCCGTTGATGTTGTGGAGGAACAGCAGCGGGATGTCCTGCTGGACGCAGAGTTCCACGAAGTTGGCTGCCTTGAGGCTGCTGTCCGAGAAGAGGACGCCGTCGTTGATGACGACTCCGATCGGATAGCCACCGATGTGTCCGGTTCCGCAGACGATGGTGGGCCCGTAGCGTGCGCGGTATTCGACGAGTTCGCTTCCGTCGAGAAGGCGGGCGAGGATCTCGCGGGCGGGTATCGGCTCTCGCAGTCCGGCGCTGACGATGCCGGGCAGCTCCGCCGGGTCGTACAGGGGCTCCTGTGCCTCCACCGGCGGCGCGCCGACCGCCGGTGCCGGCCGGCGGGACACGATCTCCCGGACGAGCGACAGGGCGTGCTCGTCGTCCTCGGCCAAGTGGTCGGCCACTCCGGAGACCCGCGTGTGCAGGTCGGCGCCCCCGAGGGTCTCGGCGTCGACGACTTCCCCGGTGGCCGCCCGGACGAGCTGGGGACCCCCCAGGAAGACCGTTCCCGTCCCGCGTACGATCACCGTCTCGTCGCACATGGTGGGGACGTATGCGCCGCCCGCGGTGCAGGACCCCATGACGGCCGCGATCTGGGCGAGGCCCGAGGCAGACATCTCGGCGATGTTGCGGAAGATGCGCCCCAGGTGGTTCTCCCCGGGGAAGAGATCCTCCTGGAGCGGGAGGAAGACTCCCCCGGAGTCGACCAGGTAGATGCTGGGGAGACCGTTCTCCCGGGCGATTTCCTGTGCGCGCAGCTGCTTGCGGACGCCCAGCGGGAAGTAGGTCCCGCCTTTGACCGTCGCGTCGTTCGCGTGCACCATCACCAGACGTCCGGCCACCACTCCGATCCCGGTGACCAGCGCGGCCGAGGGCACCGGGCTCTCGTACACCTCGTGGGCCGCGAGCTGCCCGACTTCCAGGAACGCGGTGCCCGGGTCGAGCAGGAGCGAGATCCGTTCCCGCGCGGTGAGCTTGCCGCGTTCGGCGTGCTTGCGGTGCGCGCGCGGGTCCCCGCCCGCGACGGCCAGTGCGCTGGCCCGTTCGACGGTCTTCCGCCGGGTTTCGAAGTCTTCGGTGTTCCGGCGGAACGTTCCCGATCCGGTGTCCACGTTCGTCGTGAGTACGGCCATCCTGCTGTCCCTTCAGCTCCGCCCGACAGGGCGCGTCTTCGGACTGTCGTCGTTCGGCCGGAGGCCGGGCCGGGCGGCGTCCGGTGCGTGCGTTCGCGAGGCGGAGGGTCGCCCCGGTACCGGATGTGCCGGGGTGATCCCGACGACGCGGCGGGCGTGCGTGCCAGGCGTCGCCCGGCAGACGCCAGTGTGGAGACGCGCCCCAGGTCGTGGTGAACGCGATCCGCTCAGCGGAGCCGGTCCCACTGCTTGTTGAGTACGGTGCAGAAGTCCTCGACCATGGTCTTCTCCATGTTGGCGCGCAGCATGAGGCGCAGGCCGGCCTTGCCCCGGCCGATGACCGGGAAGAAGATCGGGGAGGTGTAGTAGCCCTCCTCGAAGAGTCCCTGCGCCAGCTTCACCGTCAGGCTCTCGTCACCGAGGTTCACGTGACGGATCGGGAGACCGTCACCGCGCTGCTCGGTCTCGACCTGGCTGTCGAAGAGCGCGATGTTGTCCTGCAGCCGCTGCTGGAGATCGGTGAGTTCGGAGGTCCGGTGCAGCTCGGCGGAGGCCAGTACCGCACCGAGCCCGGCCGTGTTGATGCGCTGGGACCACATGATCGGGCCACCGTTGCGGATGGTGAGGGTACGCCGCCGTTCGGAGCCCCGACGTCCCAGCAGCACCGCTCCGCCGGAGGCGCCGAAGCCCTTGTTGAGGGAGGTGATGATCAGCGTCCGGTCGTTGATCGCCCCCATCTCCTCGAGGACCACCCCGCGGCCGTGCTCGCCGATGGTGGAGATGCCGTGCGCCTCGTCGAAGAACAGGAACAGGCCGTACTTCTCCTGGAGGCGGAGCAGTTCCCTGACGGGAGCCTGGCCACCCGTGCTGTAGACGCCGTCGGCGATGTAGGCGACCCTCTTGTGCTGCTTGCACAGCTCTTCCAGGGCCTCCAGGTCGTTGTGCCGGACCGTGGTCACCTCCGCCTCGTCGGCCACGCTGGGCTTCATGGCGTTGAGGCAGAAGTGCGCGTTGCGGTCGAAGACCATGAGCGGGGGCTCGTCGTCGGTGAAGAGGCCGGAGGCGAGCAGCGGGAGCATGGCCCAGGCGGCCGCGGCGCACGAGGCGACGGTGACCACTTCGGCGTCCCACAGTTCCGACAGGGCGTTCTCGGCGTTGCGCAGCGACTCGAACCGGATCCGCATGCGCGAGGTCGAGGTGTTCAGCGCTCCCTCGGCCAGGACGGCGTCCGCCGCCGCGGCGACGAGCGCCGGGTGGGTGTCCAGACCGAGATAGGAATAGGAGGACATGTTGAGGAATTCGCGGCCGGTGTCCACCGAGCGGTGGGCTCCGTCCCCCAGGCCCTTGACGACGATGTCGAACAGGCCGGCCTCGTCGGTGATGTCCCAGAAGACGTCACTGGTCCGGGCGGACTTCTTGACGTTCAGAAATGAATTCACGGTAAATCCTTCGCGTCATACGGAAAGGGGTGGATTCAGACGTAGGTGTGGAAACCGCGGCCAGTTTTGCGGCCGAAGTGTCCGGTCTCGACCATCCTCAGCAGCGAGGCCGGGGCGGCGTACTGGGGCTGCTTGAACTCCGTGTGCAGGGCCTCGGCGATGGCCGCCACCACGTCGAGCCCGATGAGGTCCGCCAGGGCCAGCGGGCCCATGGGGTGACCACAGCCGAGTTCCATCGCCAGATCGATCTGCTCCACGTCGGCGGTCCGCGTCTCGACCATGCGGATCGCGGCCAGCAGGTAGGGCACGAGGAGGGCGTTGACGACGAACCCGCTGCGATCGGCGGTCCGCACGCTCGTCTTGCCGAGGACGTCCACGGCGAAGTGTTCCGCCCGGTGGCAGATCTCCTCGCCGGTGAGCAGCGCGGGCACGATCTCGACCAGCCGCATCGAGGAGACCGGGTTGAAGAAGTGGATGCCGACGACCCGTTCGGGGTGGGCGGTCGCCATGGACAGCTTGGTGATGGACAGGGCTGACGTGGTGGATCCGAGGACCACGTCGGGGGCGACCACCTTGTCGAGAGTCGCGAAGATCTCCTTCTTCACCCTCTCGTCCTCGACCACGGCTTCGATCACCGTCTGGACGTCCCCGAACGCCCCCAGGTCCATGGTCGTCCGGATGCGCCCGAGGGCGTCGTCCCGCTCCTGGCCGGAGATCCGCCCCTTCGCGACCTGCCGGTCGAGGGAGGCCGCGATCCGCAGGGGAGCAGCCGAGAGGGATGCCTCGCGGGACACGGCGAGCAGCACGTCGAGACCGCGCAGGGCGCAGAGTTCGGCGATTCCGGCGCCCATGGTGCCGGAGCCCACGACGCCCACCCGGGTGACGGGTTCGACGGGAGGGCGGCCCGCGGCCGCGTCGGTGACGGGTGAAAGGGACAAGGTAGCTCCTACGGCTGGCCCGGCGACGGGCTGTTGGCGGTTGGACGGGGGTGATGACGCACCTCGGTACGCCCGGCCGCGGCACGGCCGGAAGCCGCTCGCGCGGCCTGGGGCGGCTCGTCGGCCGGTCGGGCCGGTGCGTGCCGACACAGCGGCTCTCGCGTCACGCGGGTCTGTGCGCCGTCCCGCGGCGGGCAGCCGGTCCGATGCGTGACGAAAAGCCCCTGGACCTCTCACCCGCGTAACCCTGTTCGGCTTTCGGCTTCCGCTCCGAACGGCCGAATCAGGTTTTTCTTTCCATGGTTTCCACTCTCGGATTTCCGCGGCACCGACGGTGATTCCCGCCGCGCCCTCGGCTTTATCCTCCTGGAACCCGAATCGCCGGACAAGGCTCCTCTCCTCAGGGTTCCTGACGTTTATCAATAGGCTGTGCACGAACGACAGGGGGGCGTCACGCCCAGTACAGGGAATTGACAGGTTCCGGGTTCTGCGCCCGTCGCGACGTACCGGACGGGGTGGGCCTCGGGACGGGGTGGGCGTCGGCAGGCCCGGGCCGCGCTGCCGGTGCGTGCTCCGCGTCGCCGGCGTCCGGCTCGGGCTTTCACGGCCGTCCGGCCTGGTGGCGTACCTTGTGGATGCCTGAAGCGCCGCGCGGTGGCGACACGTGGACGGTTTCTCCACGGGTGCCGGCCGGCCGCCACCCGGCCCCCTCCCCGTCGCGCACGGGCTTGGGTGTCGACGCGAGGCCGGCTGTCGCGCGCCCGCCCGCCACCCGTCACCCGTCACCGGAAAGGCCGTCCCCATGCCCCGCCCCGCGCCCGCCCGCCCGTCGCCCCTGCCTGCGGGCGGGCTCCGTGCCGTACGGCTCCGGGAGGGGGCCCGGTGAGGGGGCGCCGGAAGTCAGCCGCCCCGCCGCTCCCGCAGCGCGAGGGCGTCGATCCCGTGCGGGTGCGGCTGCCCGTGGACCCCGAGGGGGCGTGGGCGACGGTGGGCGACCATCTGCGGGAGCGGTTCGGTGCCGCGGTCGGGCCGGCGCGGGTGGAGGCCATGCTGACGGAGGGGCTGTTCGTCGGGGCGGACGGGCGGCCGGTGCCGGGGACGCGGCCGTACGAGAGCGGGCTCGGGCTCTGGTTCCACCGGGAGTTCGCACCCGAGGAGCCGGTGCCGTTCCCGGTCGGGGTGGTGTACCGCGACGAGCACGTCGTGATCGCCGACAAGCCGCACTTCCTCGCCACCACCCCGCGCGGCCGGCACGTGACGCAGACGGCGGTGGCACGCCTGAGGCACGGGCTGGGGCTGCCGCACCTCCAGCCCGCGCACCGGCTGGACCGGCTGACGGCGGGCCTGGTGCTCTTCGTCGTACGCCCCGAGGACCGGGGCGCGTACCAGACGCTGTTCCGGGACCGGCTGGTGCGCAAGGAGTACGAGGCGGTGGCCGGGTACGACCCCGGGCTGGCGCTCCCCCGGACCGTGCGGAGCCGGATCGTGAAGGAGCACGGGGTGGTGGCCGCGCGCGAGGAGCCGGGCGAGCCGAACAGCGAGAGCCGGGTCGAGCTGCTGGAGCACCGGGGCGGGCTCGGCCGCTACCGGCTGCTGCCCGCCACCGGGCGCACCCACCAACTGCGCTTGCACATGAGTGCGTTGGGGCTCGGGCTGGTCAACGACCCACTCTATCCGGTGGTGCTGCCGGAAGGCGCGCCCGACGACTGGTCACGCCCGTTGCAACTCCTGGCCCGGGAGCTGGAGTTCACCGATCCGGTCACGGGTGAGCAGCGCCGCTTCAGGAGCGGGCTGCGGCTCTCCGCGTGGCCGGACCGGTGACCGGGACGGGTCGCGGCGGTCAGTGACCGCGGGCGATCCACTCCTCCAGGTGCGGGGCCTCCGCGCCGATGGTGGTGGAGTCGCCGTGTCCGGTGCGGACGGTGGTGTCCGCCGGGAGGGCGAGCAGCCGGTCCCTGATCGAGTCGACGATCGTCGGGAAGTGCGAGAACGACCGGCCGGTGGCGCCGGGCCCGCCCTGGAAGAGGGTGTCCCCGGTGAAGACCGTGGCCAGCTCGGGGGCGTACAGGCAGACGGCCCCCGGGGCGTGGCCCGGGGTGTGCAGGACGGTCAGCCGGGTGCCGGCGACCTCCAGCTCCTGACCGTCCGCCAGTTCGCCGTCGGGCGTGCGGTCGGGGTGGGTCTGCTTCCACAGCGGCAGGTCGTCCGGATGGAGCAGCACCGGGGCGCCGGTGGCCTCGGCGAGGGCCGGGGCGGCGTCGATGTGGTCGTTGTGCGCGTGGGTGGAGACGATGGCGCGCAGCGTGCGTCCGCCGAGGGCGGCCAGGATGGCGTCGGCGTCGTGGGCGGCGTCGATGACGATCGCCTCGTGGTCGTCGCCGACGATCCAGACGTTGTTGTCGACGTCCCATTCCCCGCCGTCGAGGGCGAAGGTGCCGGAGGTGACCAGGTGGTCGATGCGGGCGGCCATCAGAAGACCACCACCGAACGCAGCACGTCGCCGTCGTGCATCCGCTCGAAGGCGCGCTCGACGTCGCCGATGCCGATGGTCTCGGTGACGAACGCGGAGAGGTCGATCCGGCCCTGCTGGTGCAGGTCGACGAGCATCGGGAAGTCGCGGGACGGCAGGCAGTCGCCGTACCAGGACGACTTCAGCGAACCGCCGCGGCCGAACACGTCGAGGAGCGGGAGTTCGAGGCGCATCTCGGGCGTGGGGACGCCGACCAGGACGACGGTGCCGGCCAGGTCGCGGGCGTAGAACGCCTGCTGGTACGTCTCCGGGCGGCCGACCGCCTCGATGACGACGTCGGCACCGTTGCCGTCGGTGAGGGCGCGGATCGCCTCGACCGGGTCGCCGCTGCGGGAGTTGACGGTGTGCGTGGCACCCATCTTCTTCGCCGTCTCCAGCTTGCGGTCGTCGATGTCCACGGCGATGATCTTCGCCGCGCCCGCGAGCCGTGCGCCCATGACGGCCGCGTCGCCGACGCCGCCGCAGCCGATGACCGCGACGGAGTCGCCCCGGCCGACCTCGCCGGTGTTGATGGCGGCGCCGATGCCCGCCATGACACCGCAGCCGAGCAGGCCGGCGACGGCCGGGGACACCTCGGGGTCGACCTTGGTGCACTGGCCGGAGGCCACCAGGGTCTTCTCCGCGAACGCGCCGATGCCGAGCGCCGGGGAGAGCTCGGTGCCGTCGAGCAGCGTCATCCTCTGCTTGGCGTTGTGGGTGTTGAAGCAGTACCAGGGGCGTCCGCGCAGACAGGCACGGCACTGGCCGCAGACGGCCCGCCAGTTGAGGATGACGAAGTCGCCGGGCGCGACGTCGGTGACGCCCTCGCCGACCGACTCCACGACGCCCGCCGCCTCGTGGCCGAGGAGGAACGGGAACTCGTCGTTGATGCCGCCCTGCTTGTAGTGCAGGTCGGTGTGACAGACACCGCACGCCTGGATCTTCACCACGGCCTCGCCGGGTCCGGGGTCGGGGATCACGATCGTCTCGACCCGCACCGGCTCGTTCTTGCCCGGCGCGATGACGCCTTGCACCTGCTGCGGCATACCCTGGTCTCCTTCTGAAGTGGCGGCCCCGGGGCGTGCCGGACCGTTCCCGCCGGGCGGGACGGTCCGGCACGGCCCGGGCCCCTGCGACGTCCGACCGCTGTCCGAAGATCGAACTCGGACAAAGGTACGCGCTGCGGGGTGGGCGTGCGCAGACGCGGGCGGGGGTTCAGGGCGCGAGTACGTCCAGTTCGTCCAGGGCGCCGAACGCGATCTCACGGGTGAGCCGCTCGGCGGCCTCCGCGTCCCCCTCGCGTACCGCCTCGGCGACCCTGACGTGCAGGGTCACGGCGGCCGGGTCGGGGTCTTCGAACATCACCCGGTGGTGGGTGCGGCCGGCCAGGACCTCGGCGACGACGTCCCCGAGCCGGGCGAACATCTCGTTGCCCGAGGCGTTCAGCACCACCCGGTGGAAGGCGATGTCGTGGCGGAGGTACTCCTCCAGCCGCTGGCCCCGCGAGGTCTCGACCATGCCGAGGGCGCACTCGGTGAGGGCCGCGCACTGCGCGGGGGACGCGTGCCGGGCGGCGAGCGAGGCGGCGACGGGCTCGATCGCGGACCGGAGGACGGTCAGCGAGCGGAGCTGGCGGGGGCGGTCGGCGCCGGCGAGCCGCCAGCGGATGACCCGGGGGTCGTAGACGTTCCACGCCTCGGTGGGGCGCACGGTCACGCCGACCCGGCGCCGGGACTCGACGAGGTGCATCGACTCCAGGACGCGGACCACCTCGCGGACGACCGTGCGGGAGACCTCGAACCGCTGGGCGATCTCGTCGGTCCGCAGGACGTCGCCGGGCCTGCGCTCCCCCGAGGTGATCTCCAGACCAAGGGCGTCCAGCACATGCGTATGGAGCCCCTGGCTCGTCGTGGTCATGGGGCAAGGGTACGGGGCGATTCCGGGACACCCCGGACGGGTTGCGGCGGGAGACGCCCGCGTCCGGTGTGACGGGCGGGGGCCGGGGAAGGCGCCGGATGCCGGTGCCGCTCCGGAGCTTCCGGAAGCACGTCGGCGGGTCGTTCCGGCGGCTTGTTCCGGCGGGCTGCGCGGGCCGGCTGCGGGCTGAGCGATCCCCGGGAGACCATTAAGTACGACGTTTACGTCACACTCACTTGAATAAGTACGACCTAATGGGTTTCAGTAGCGCGACGGACCGATGTCGAAGAAGACAGCGAGGCACCAATGAGCACCCCCCACGTCGTCGTGGTGATGGGCGTGGCAGGGACCGGCAAGACCACGATCGGCCCCCTGCTCGCCACCGCACTCGGCGTCCCGTACGCCGAGGGCGACGACTTCCACCCCGAGTCGAACATCGCCAAGATGTCCGCCGGTACCCCGCTGGACGACTCGGACCGCTGGCCCTGGCTGGACGCCATCGGACAGTGGGCACACGGCCGGGCCGGGCTCGGTGGTGTCGTCTCCAGCTCGGCGCTCAAGCGGGTCTACCGCGACCGGCTGCGCGCCGAGGCGCCCGACGCCGTCTTTCTGCACCTGACCGGAGACCGCGCCCTCATCGAGGGGCGGATGTCCGCGCGCAAGGGCCATTTCATGCCGACGGCACTGCTCGACTCGCAGTTCGCCACCCTCCAGCCGCTGGAGGCGGACGAGGCGGGCGTCGAGGTCGACGTGACCGGTACTCCCGAAGAAATCACCGAACGGGCCGTCGCCGCACTGCGCCGGCTCGCGAGTTAAGGACCCCCCACCGTGACAAGTCTCAGCGTCGAGACGTTGGCAGCGGACGCCGTCGATCCCATCACCTCCGCGGGCAACGCGCAGTTGGGCATCGCCGTCGTCGCAGGCATCGCCGTCATCGTCCTGCTCATCACCAAGTTCAAGCTGCACGCCTTCCTGGCGCTCACCATCGGCTCGCTGGCGCTCGGCTCCTTCGCCGGGGCTCCGCTGGAGAAGACAATCGCCAGCTTCACGGCGGGGCTCGGCTCCACCGTCGCGGGCGTCGGCGTCCTCATCGCGCTGGGCGCGATACTCGGCAAGCTGCTGGCCGACTCCGGCGGCGCCGACCAGATCGTGGACACCATCCTCGCGAAGGCGAGCGGCCGGGCGATGCCCTGGGCGATGGTGCTGATCGCCTCCATCATCGGGCTGCCCCTCTTCTTCGAGGTCGGCATCGTCCTGCTGATCCCGGTGGTGCTGCTCGTCGCCAAGCGCGGCAACTACTCCCTGATGCGGATCGGCATCCCGGCGCTCGCGGGTCTCTCCGTGATGCACGGGCTGATTCCCCCGCACCCCGGTCCGCTCGTCGCGATCGACGCGCTCGACGCCAACCTCGGGGTCACGCTGGCCCTCGGTGTGGTGGTCGCCATCCCGACGGTGATCCTCGCCGGTCCGGTCTTCTCCCGCGTCGCCGCCCGCTGGGTGGACATCAAGGCGCCCGAGCGCATGGTCCCCGAGCGCGCCTCGGAGGATCTGGAGCGCCGCCCGAGCTTCGGCGCGACGCTGGCCACCGTGCTGCTGCCGGTCGTGCTGATGCTGGCGAAGGCCCTGGTCGACATCGTCGTGGACGACCCCGGGAACGGCGTCCAGAAGGTCACGGACGTCATCGGCTCCCCGCTGATCGCTCTGCTCGCCGCCGTGATCGTCGGCATGTTCACGCTGGGCCGGGCCGCCGGGTTCACCAAGGACCGGCTGGCCGGCACCGTCGAGAAGTCGCTCGCCCCGATCGCGGGCGTGCTGCTGATCGTCGGCGCGGGCGGTGGCTTCAAGCAGACGCTGATCGACGCCGGCGTGGGCCGGATGATCCTGGAGTTCTCCGAGGACTGGTCGATCCCCGCGCTGCTGCTCGGCTGGCTGATCGCGGTCGGCATCCGGCTCGCGACCGGTTCGGCGACGGTGGCGACCATCTCGGCGGCCGGTCTGGTCGCCCCGCTGGCGGCCGACATGTCGACCGCGCACGCGGCCCTGCTGGTCCTCGCGGTCGGGGCGGGTTCGCTCTTCTTCAGCCACGTCAACGACGCGGGTTTCTGGCTGGTGAAGGAGTACTTCGGGATGGACGTCGGCCAGACGGTCAAGACCTGGTCGGTGATGGAGAGCATCATCTCCGTCTGCTCGCTCGTCTTCATCCTGCTCCTCTCCCTGGTGTTGTAGGGCCCCACGCGGGTCCCTGACGGCCCCGCCCCTGCTCCACCGGGCAGGTCCCGCCCGGAGCCGACGAACCCGGCGGGACCACAGGCGCCCGACCGGTCCGGTACGCATGCCCATACATGCTTCCCGGACCGGTCGGGCGTCTTCGTGCCCGGTGCGGCCGTCGCTCCCGGCCGGAGCCCGTCAGCCGAGGGCCGCCGCGGCCGCCCGGCCCGCCGTGCGGCCGGAGAAGATGCAGCCGCCGAGGAAGGTGCCCTCCAGCGAGCGGTAGCCGTGCACCCCGCCGCCGCCGAACCCGGCCGCCTCACCCGCCGCGTACACCCCGGGCAGCGGGGAGCCGTCCGCCGTCAGCACCCGGGAGGAGAGGTCCGTCTCCAGGCCGCCGAGCGACTTGCGGGTGAGGATGTTCAGCCGGACGGCGATCAGCGGCCCGGCCTTCGGGTCGAGGATGCGGTGCGGCTTCGCCGTGCGGATCAGTTTGTCCCCGAGGTACGAACGCGCCCCGTGGATCGCCGTGATCTGGAGGTCCTTGGTGAACGGGTTGGCGATCTCGCGGTCGCGTGCGGTGATCTCGCGGCGCAGCTCGTCCTCGTCGATGAGCCCGTCGCCGGTCAGGGCGTTCATGCCCCTCACGAGCGCGCCGAGGTCGTTCTCCACCACGAAGTCCACGCCGTGGTCCATGAACGCCTTGACCGGCCCGGGGACCTCGGCGCGGGCGCGGCCGATGACGTCGCGGACCGACTTGCCGGTGAGGTCCGGGTTCTGCTCGGAGCCGGAGAGCGCGAACTCCTTGCCGATGATCCGCTGGTCCAGGACGAACCAGGTGTAGTCGTACCCGGACTTCATGATGTGTTCGAGGGTCCCGAGCGTGTCGAAGCCGGGGAAGAGCGGGACCGGCAGTCGCTTGCCCCGGGCGTCGAACCAGAGGGAGGACGGGCCGGGCAGGATGCGGATGGCGTGCTTGTCCCAGATCGGATTCCAGTTCTCGATGCCCTCGGTGTAGTGCCACATCCGGTCGCGGTTGATGTGGTGGGCCCCGGCCTCCTCGGCGACGCCGAGCATCAGTCCGTCGACGTGGGCGGGAACTCCGGAGAGCATCTTCGCGGGCGGGGTGCCGAGCCGCTCCGGCCACTGGGCCCGCACCAGGTCGTGGTTGCCGCCGATGCCGCCGGAGGTGACGATCACCGCCTGGGCCCGCAGCTCGAAGGCGCCGGTCGTGGTCCGGCTGCTGGCGGTGCCGCGCTCGGCCGCGCTGGGCTCCAGGATCTCGCCGGTCACCGTGTCGACGGCTCCCCCGGTGCGGCCGAGTCCCGTCACCCGGTGCCGGAAGCGGAACTGCACGAGCCCCTTGGCGACGCCCTCGCGCACCCGCCGTTCGAAGGGGGCGACGACCCCGGGGCCGGTGCCCCAGGTGATGTGGAAGCGGGGGACGGAGTTGCCGTGGCCGGTGGCGTCGTAACCGCCGCGCTCGGCCCAGCCGACCACCGGGAAGAGCCGCAGCCCCTGCGCGCGCAGCCAGGAGCGCTTCTCACCGGCGGCGAAGTCGACGTACGCCTCGGCCCACTTCTTCGGCCAGTGGTCCTCCTTCCGGTCGAAGCCGGCCGTGCCGAACCAGTCCTGGAGGGCCAGCTCCCGGCTGTCCTTGATCCGGAACCGGCGCTGCTCCGGCGAGTCGACGAGGAAGAGGCCGCCGAAGGACCAGTGCGCCTGGCCCCCCAGCGACTGCTCGGGTTCCTGGTCGAGCAGGATCACGGAGCGCCCCGCGTCGGCCAGCTCCGCCGTGGCGGCCAGCCCCGCGAGGCCGGCTCCGATCACGATCACGTCGGCGTCGTACGCCATGGTTCCATCCTTCGGGCGAGGCGGTGCGGAATCCGGCCGGGGCGCGGCACCGGGGCGCGGGGCGGCGGACGTGCGCGGGAGCGCCGGCCGGTGTCCCGCAGGCCGGTTCGTGGAGAGGCCCGGAGGTCGCAGAGCGCGGAAGTTACTCGTGCGTCAGATCTTCGGCACCCCTCGACACCGGAGTCAACAGGCCGGTCGGACCAATCTCACCGCTCCCCTACGCCAAGGGGCATATCGTTCGGAACACACCGTTTCCGCCCGCCCGATCCGAGGAAGAAACCTGTGTCCTTGCTGGTCGTCCTCCTCTCCGTGGGCGCGGCGGCGTGCCTGGGTTTCGGCTTCGTCCTGCAGCAGGACGCCGCCCGCCGCGCCCCGATGAGCGATTTCCTCTCCCCCCGGCTGCTGCTCGACCTGATGAAGGTGCGGAGCTGGCTGGCCGGCATCGGGTTCATGGTCTGCGGGATGGTGCTCGGGGCACTGGCTCTCGGCCAGGGCGAGCTGTCGGTGGTGGAGCCGCTGCTGGCCACCAACCTGCTCTTCGCGCTGGGGCTGTCGCGCGGCCTCACCGGACAGCGGCTCGGCCGCCAGGGGTGGAGCGGGCTCGTGCTGCTCTCCTGCGGGGTCGCCGCGTTCCTGCTGGCGGGTCAGCCGACCGGCGGCCGGGCGGAGACCGACCCGCTGCGGCACTGGCTGATCATCGGCGTGGTGGTGGGACTCGCGCTGGTCCTCGCGGCCTCCGCCCGGCACGCCCGCCCCGCGGTGGCGCCTTCGTTGCTGGCCCTGGCCGCGGGGCTGCTGTACGGACTCCAGGACGCCCTCACCCGGGAGAGCGGCCAGTTGCTGACCGACGGCGGCTGGCCCGCACTGGTGGGCAGCTGGCAGCCGTACGTCGTGCTGGTGATCGGCGTGACCGGGCTGATCCTGGTGCAGAGCGCGTTCGAGATGGCGCCGCTGCGGATGTCGCTGCCCGCGCTGACCGCAGCGCAGCCGCTGGCGGGGATCGCCTGTGGCATCGGGTTCCTCGGCGACCAGGTGAGGATGGACCCGGCGGCGCTGGCGGGCCAGGCGGCCGGGCTGGCGGCGATCGTCGCCGGGATCGTGCTGCTGGGGCTGCATCCGGCGCTGCCGGGCGGCAAGGGCGGCGCCCATCCCGCCCGGGACCTGCTGCCCACGGACGGGGGCGGGATCTGACGGGATCGGCCCGGCTCCGGTCACGGCTCGACGGCCTCGGCGTGCTGTTGGATGGGCGGCATGAATCCTGCTGACGAGATCCTGGACATCGTCGACGAGAACGACGAGGTGGTGGGGCGGGCGACGCGCGGTGAGGCGACCGCGCGCGGGCTGCGCCACCGGTGCGTGTTCATCGAGGCGCGGGACGCCGAGGGGCGGGTGTTCGTGCACCGCAGGACGGCCACCAAGATGGTCTTCCCCTCGCACTACGACATGTTCGTCGGTGGCGTGGTCGGGGCGGGCGAGTCGTACGACGAGGCGGCGCTGCGGGAGGCGGAGGAGGAGCTCGGCGTCCTGGGGCTGCCGCAGCCCGAGCCGCTGTTCTCGTTCCTGTACGAGAAGGACGGGCACTCCTGGTGGTCACGCGTCTACCAGGTGCGGTGCGAGCTGCCGGTCGATCCGCAGAAGGAGGAGATCGACTGGCACGGCTTCCTCGCGGACGGGGAGCTGGCGGAGCGCATCCCCGAGTGGGCGTGGACGCCCGACGGGCTGGAGGCGTACCACCGGCTGCGGGCGGTCCGGGGCGAGGAGGCGGGCTGACTCCGGGTTCTGATCACCCCGGCTCGATGTGATCAGAACCGCCCACAAAGGGGCGGATAGGGTTCCCACGTGAAGGAATTCGTACAGAGCCTGCGGTTGTGGTTCGCGCCGCAGCGAATCCGCGACGAGGGCGACACCCCGGACTACCGCTTCTCCCTCGCCAACGAGCGGACGTTCCTCGCCTGGATCCGTACGGCCCTGGCGCTGATCGGCGGCGGCTTCGCCGTCGACCAGTTCCTTCCGGGTCTCGCCCGGGGAGTGCGCGCGGGCCTGGCGTTCGGACTCCTCGCCGCCGGAGTGCTCTGCGCCCTGCGGGCCGTGAACCACTGGGTCCGCTGCGAACGGGCCATGCGCCGGGGCGAAGACCTGCCCGTCTCCCGGTTCCCGACCCTGCTGAGCCTGGTGGTCGCGGTGGTGGCCGTGGCGATGGTGGTGGTCGTCCTCTTCGGCTGGGAGGGCCGGTGACCGGACCCGTACCCGGGCCCGCTTCCGGGCCCGCCCGGGACCCGGGCCTCCAGCCCGAGCGCACCCGCCTGGCCTGGCGGCGCACCACGCTGTCGGCGACCGTGGCGGCGGTACTCGCGGGCAAGCAGGCCCTGCACGGCGGCGCGACCCTCGCCGCGACGATCGCGCTGGCCCTGAGCGCGGCGGCCTGGCTCGGCTTCCTGCGGGTGGCCCACCGGCGGGTACGGGAGACCGGTACGGCGCAGCCGGTGCCGCTTGCTCCGCGGGCGGCCCTGGTGGCCGCCGCGTGCACGGTGGCCCTGGCGGTCTTCGCGGCGGCGATGGTGTTCTGAGCGGCGCGCGCCGGTGGTCCGCGCGGCGTGCGCCATTCCGTCGTGCGCCGCCCACACCCCCGTACGCCCGGGGACCCGGGCCGAAGGGCGTTTCCCCGTGCCCGGTACGGGCATGCCGGACGGGATACCGGCGCATCGGCCGGGACCCCGTCGGCCGCTGCACCGCGGCCGGACGACCCGAGGATGGTGGTTGAGCTGCCCGTACCGGACGCTTCCGAGAGGTCCAGCACCGCCGTGATCATCACCAACGGCCGCGGCGAGTACCTCCTGCATCTGCGCGACGCCAACAAGCCGATCTGCGACAGCGGCACCTGGTCCCTGGTGGGCGGCGGCGCCGAGGGGGCGGAAACGCCGGACGACGCCATCCGGCGGGAGATCCAGGAGGAGACCGGCCTCGTGCTGCCCGGCGTCACGGCCTTCACCGCCGTGCGCGACGAAGGCCCGTACGTGACCGAGGGGCACATCCACGTCTACAGCGCCCACTGGGACGGTGACGCGCACGCCCTCCCGGTGAGCGAGGGCATCATGTTCCACTGGTTCGATCTGGCCACGATGGAACATCTGACCATGTGCCCGTGGGCCCACCGGGCCATCAAGGCGCACCACTCCGCACGGGCCGGCTGAACCACAGGCCTGCTGGAGTACGGGCCGGCGGAACCCCGTGCACGTCCGCGCCGGGTCAGCGCACCCCGCGCGGACGGTACTGGATGCTGACCCTCGGGCCGCAGGCGCGGGCCGTCTTCGGCACCGCGTGCTCCCAGGTCCGCTGGCAGGACCCTCCCATGACGATCAGGTCCCCGTGCCCCAGCGGGCGGCGCAGCGTCCCGCCCGCGTGGCCGCGGGGGCGCAGCAGCAGGTCGCGCGGGGCGCCCACGGAGAGGATGGCGACCATGGTGTCCTCGTGCGAGCCCCGGCCGATCCGGTCGCCGTGCCAGGCGACGCTGTCCCGGCCGTCACGGTAGTGACAGAGTCCCGCCGTCGCGAAGGGCTCCCCGAGTTCCTCGGCGTAGTGCGCCGACAGGGCGTCGCGGGCTTCGGCGAGGACGGGGTGGGGCAGGGCATCATCCGCGCGGTAGAAGGACAGCAGGCGCGGGACGTCGACGGTGCGGTCGTACATCCGGCGCTGTTCGGCGCGCCAGGGGACTTCGGTCACGAGGCTCGCGAAGAGTGCGTCGGCGCCGGTCAGCCAGCCCGGCAGCAGGTCGATCCAGGCTCCGTGGCCGAGCTCGGTGCGACGCAGGCCGGTCAGGGGTGCGAGAGCGGGGCCGTCGGACTGACCGAAGAGCGATGGCTGGAGAAATGAGGACATGGGACCGACGAGTCTAGTTCATCTGTTCGAATATGGACGGGGCCCGCCCCTCGGGGACCCCTGCCGCCTCACGAGACAGGGTCCGGTCGGGCTCGGCGGCGCCCGCGCCCCCAGGCCCGCACGACCGCCCGGGCGTACACGAGGCGGACGCCCGGTACGACCGCCAGGGGGTACGCGACGCGGGTGTCCGGCCGCCCCGCCGGCTCCGTCCGCGGCGGACCCGAGTGCGGCCACCCCGCCGCCCGCCTCCTCACTCGGGGAGCAGCTCACCCGCGGGCGCCTCGGCGGCCTCCGCCGCGGAGTACGAGGAGGTGAAGGTGAAGGCGCGCGGGGACGGGCCGTTGGTGCGCAGGTCGGCCAGCCGCTCCAGCGCCTCGCCGACGGTCGGGACGTGCCCGGCGGGGATCCACCAGAGCACCAGGTGCGCCTCGACGTGCCGGTCGAACCAGTCGCGGCGCCGCCGCACCACTTCCAGGTGACCGCTGCGGTAGGTGAAGTCCCAGAGGGCTTCCGGGGTCTCCCACACCGACATGTTGACGATGACGTTCTCGCCGGCCGGGCGCAGGGCCGTGGCGTCGGCCGTTCCGTCGGCCACGAGCCGCCACACGAAGCCGGGCGCGCCGTCCGCCGTGGCGTTGACCGGATCGAGGGCTTCGACGAACGGCGCGATGCGCGGGTCGTCGAGGGGGTGGAGGAGCGTGGCGACGTTGAGCTGGGCCAGGTGGGCGGCGCGCGGGGGTGCGGTCATGGCCTCATCCCAGCACGGCCCGCTTTTCTATGTCAATCGACATTGGTTTTAGAATTTTCGACGACCACGCAGCACTCCCCCGGCCTGGGGTCCATGCGGGCGCGGACGGGGCCGTCCGCCCCGAGCAGTCCTTCCAGCAGAGCGAGGTTCATGCCGCAGACGAGCGGCGGGAAGCGTTCGGCGACCGCGTGGAAGGGGCAGTTGCGCATGCGGACCACGGGGGTCGCCGCTTCCGGGCCCCCCTGGGCACCCTCACCCTCCAGATGAGGTTCGTAGCCGCGTGCGGCCAGCAGCCGCGCGGCCTCTTCGAGGTCACCGCAGGGCGCCGCCCCACCGCGCAGCGCCTCGCCCCGGCGGCGCGCGGCCGCACCGAGTCCGGCATCGAGCCCGGCCTCCTCGGCCGCCTCGGCGAGGAGTTCGGCGGCGATGCGGTAGTCACGGGCGGGGAGCGAGACCGCGAACTCGGCCCGCACCCGCGCGTACACCTTGGCGGGCCGCCCGGCCCCCGGCCCCGAGCGGCCGGACAGCCGCCGGCTGCCGCTCTCCAGCAGGCCGGCCTCGGTCAGCTTGTCGAGATGGTGCGCGGCCAGGGTGCGCGTCACCCCGACCGCCTCGGCGGCCTCGTTGCGGCCGACCTCGCGCCCCTGGGCCGCCACGTACTCGTACAGGCGGCGGCGTACCGGGTCCTGCAGCATTGCGATCGCGTCGATGTCCTCCACCCGGCCATTCTAGGAACAACGCGGGTTGGAGATAGAAGCGACGGAGGGCGCTCCGCACGCGGGACCCGCCTACAGGACGGCGTCCAGCAGCCCCGGGAAGCGCGCGTCGAGGTCGTCACGGCGCAGGGTGAGCGAGCGCTGACGCCCCTGGGGGACGTTGCGGACGAGACCGGCCTCACGCAGGGTCTTCAGGTGGTGGGAGAGCGTCGACTTCGGAATGGGGCCGGAGTCCGGCTGGCACTCCGCGACCTCCAGGGAGCCGGCGACGGCGAGGCGCCGCACGATCTCCAGCCGAGCCGGATCGCTCAGCGCGAAGAGCACACCGGTCAGTTCCAGCGCCGCGGCTTCCGGGTGCGCGAGGTCCCGGGTCGATCCACTCATGGTTCGACGATACTGGAACCGTCTCAGTTCGAGAAAATTGGAACCATGGGACGCGGTGGGCTACCCTCCGACTGTTCGAGAAAATTGGAACCCCCCTTCTGGAGCCTTCATGCCTCCCGCTCCTCCCCCCGCATCCCGCCCCACGCCGATACCGGCCGTCCGCGGCCCCCGCCTCTCCCGCGCGGCGGGTTTCTGGCTGCTGGGCACGGTCCAGTTCACACTGATGGCCGCGAGCAGCGCGCCCTCTCCGCTCTACTCCGAGTACGCCCGCGACTGGGGCCTGTCGGCCACTGCCGTGACCGTCGTCTTCGCCGTCTACGCCCTGGCCGTCCTGGCGGCCCTGCTGGTGGCCGGCGCCCTCTCGGACCATCTGGGCCGTCGTCCGGTGCTGGTCGCCGCACTCGTCGGCGAGGCCGCGGCGATGGTGGTGATGCTGACCGCCGACGGGGTGGGCCAGCTGATCGTCGGCCGGGCGCTCCAGGGGCTGGCCACCGGTGCCGCCGCCGGTGCCATCAGCGCCGGGCTGATCGATCTGCAGCACCCGGGCTCCCGGCTCGGCGCACTGCTGAACAGCGTCGGCACCACGGGCGGCATGGCGGCGGGCGCGCTGGCCGGTGGCGTACTCACCCAGTACGCGCCCTCCCCGCACGTGGTCGTCTTCGCCCTGCTCGCGGCCGCCTCCCTGGCGCTGGCGGCCGCCGTACCGCTGGTGCCCGAGACCTCTCCGCTGCGCCCCGGCACGCTCGCCTCGCTCCGGCCGCGGGTGTCCGTACCGCACGCGGACCGCAAGGCGTTCCTGATCGCCGCGCCCCCGTTCATCGCCAGCTGGGCGATCGGCGGCCTGTACCTCTCGCTGGGATCGTCGCTGACGGCGGACATCCTGCACACCGGCAACCACGTCGTCGCGGGACTCGTGGTGGCCCTCCTGCCCGGTACCGCCGGGATCGCCTGCCTCGTGCTCCGCGACATGGCCCCGCTGCCGATGATGCTCTCCGGCTCCGTGGCCCTGGCCGCCGGAACCCTGCTGACCCTGCCGGCCCTCCTCCTCCCGTCGATGCCGCTGCTGCTGGCCGCCACCGCGGTCGCCGGATTCGGCTTCGGCACTGCCTTCTTCGGCGGTTTCCGCATGCTGGCGCAGACCTCCGCCCATGAGCGGCGGGCCCAGCTGTTCGCCGCGGTCTACGTCATGTGCTACCTGGCCAACAGCGTCCCGGCCGTCGCCGCCGGCCTCGCGATCCCCTCGCTGGGGCTGCGCGACACCGCGACCGCGTACGTCGGCGCGGTCGGCGTACTGGCCCTGCTGTCGATTCCGTTCGGCGTCGGCGCCCTGCGGCGCACCAGGCAGGCCCCGGCCGTCCGCGCGGTGGTGACGGCGTCCGTCACCGCTCCCGGCTCCCTGATCGGTCCCCGGCCGTGACGACCTCGAAGGGCGGCAGCAGGGTGCGGGGGTCGTGGCCGGACTTCCACAGCCCGATCAGGAGCGCGCTCGCCGCCTCCGGCTGATCCGCCCGCTCCAGGCCGCCGACCGTGAGCGGTACGTGTCCGAGATCGCGCACCAGGGTGCGTACGGTCTCCAGTGCGGCCTCGTCGTCGCCGCAGAGCGGAACGGCGAGCGGGCCCTCGGGCGTGGCGGCGGCGAGCGGGCCGAGCCGCCACACGGAGTCGGGGAGGCGGTTGAACGCCTTGACCACCGCGGCCCCGGTGGTACGGGCGAGGGTACGGACCGCACCCGGGCCGGTACCGGTGGTGAGCAGCAGACCGGGGCCGATCGCGTTGGTGCAGTCGATCAGCGTCCGGCCACACAGTGCGCCTGCGCCGGAGCCGAGTTCGGCGAGTACGTCCGCCAGGGCTTCGTGGGGCAGGGCGAGCAGGGCCGCATCCCCGGAGAGAGCCGCCTCACCGAGCGTGCCGGGCCGGCCCGGTCGGCGAGGGCGCGCGACCGCTCCGGCGACCGCCCGCCGAAGACCACCTCGTGCCCGGCGGCGGCCCAGCGCGTACCGAGTGCGTCCGCCATGTTTCCCGTACCGAGCACGCCGATGCGCATCCGTCTTCCCCCATCCGTCGCCGCCGCTCTCCGGTGCGGGAGCGGCTCCTGCGACGTCAGGAGATGTGACGCCTACCATGTGGTGCCCAAGTGGCAGACGAACAGGGGGCGTTGTGGAACGGGTGCTGGCCGACTGCCGGGCGAGACTCGGGTTCGACCTGCTGGCGAACACCTGGAACGCCGTGGTGATCCAGGCGCTGGGAGCGGGACCGCTGCGCCCGCGCGCTCTGCGCACGGTGATCGGCTCGATCAGCTCCAAGGTGCTCAACGAGACCCTGCGCAGGCTCACGGAGTACGCACTGGTGGAGCGTACGGTCCACGCCGGGGCGCCGCGCCGCGTCGAGTACGCGCTGACCCCGCTCGGCCGGACGCTGCTGGAGCCGATCGCGGCGCTGGGCCGCTGGTCGGCCGAGCACGGGGACGCGTTCGCGGCGGCGCAGGGCTGGGACGGCTGAGCCGCGATCCGCGATCCGTGACCGGGATCGGGATCGGCCGCCCCGCCGGCGGTGTCACCAGCGCGGGATCGCCGGGGTCACCCACCCGGGGTCGGCCTTGCGCATCGCCGCCGCGTCGTCGCGGTCGCGCATGGTGCCGTCGTCGTCGAGCCAGCGCCGGTGGAGGGCGGCCAGCCGGTCCCGGTCGAGTTCGACGCCGAGGCCGGGAACGTCGGAGACGGTCAGCCGCCCGTCCTTGAACACGTGGCGGGTGGTGATGACGTCCTCGGCCTGCCAGGGGTAGTGGCTGTCGCAGGCGTAGTCGAGATTGGGCACGGTGGCGGCGACATGGGTCATCGCGGCGAGGCTGATGCCGAGGTGGGTGTTGGAGTGCATGGAGAGGCCCACCCCGAACGTACGGCAGATGCCTGCCAGTTCACGGGTGCGGTGCAGCCCGCCCCAGTAGTGGTGATCGGAGAGGACCACCTGCACCGCGTCCTTCGCGAAGGCCTCGGGCAGTTCGGCGAGCGTGGTGACGCACATGTTGGTGGCTAGCGGGACGTCCGTGCCCGCCGACACCTCCGCCATCGCCGGGGTTCCGCTCGCCGGGTCCTCCAAGTATTCCAGCACGCCGCCCAGTTCGCGGGCGACGCGGAGTGAGGTCTCCACCGACCAGGCACCGTTGGGGTCGAGTCGCAGCGGACGGCCGGGGAACGCCTCGGCGAGCGCGCGGACCGCGGCGATCTCCTCGTCGGGCGGGAAGACACCGCCCTTGAGCTTGAACGAGCCGAACCCGTACTCCCGGGCGAACCGCTCGGCCTGGGCGACGACCCCGGCCGGGTCGACGGCGGCGCCCCAGTCGTCCGCCTCGCCGCCCTCGGGGTGGGCGGCCCAGCGGTAGAAGAGGTACGCGCTGTAGTCGACCGCGTCGCGGACCTTGCCGCCGAGCAGGGCGTGCACGGGCAGGCCGAGCGCCTTGCCGAGCGCGTCCAGGCAGGCGACCTCGAAGCCGGAGACGACGGAGAGCCGGAGCTTGTCGGCCGTACGGACACCCCGCAGGCCACCCGCGTCCACGCCGTCCTCGCCCCCGGCCGCGCGGGAGTCGCCGCACACCTCCTCCGCGAGGGCGAAGAGGCCGTTCAGATCGCTGACCGAACGGCCCGGGAGTGCCTGGGCGAGCGGGCGGGCGAGATCGAGGTAGACGGAGTCGCCGTAGGTCTCCCCGACACCGGTCACGCCACCTCGTGTGACCACTTCCACGATGAGTCGCGGAGTGTAGGGCTGATGCACACCCTGGGTGTTGAGCAGGGGCGGGTCGGCTATGAGAATCGGGGTGAGCCGGACATCCTCGATCAACAGCGCTGTATCCATACGTGAACTCTATTCAGGGATGCGTTCGGACGCCAGGGTGGACACCGGGGCGGGATCAGGTGGGGCGCCGGGTCGGGCGCCAGGTCGGACGCCGGACTGGACGGCAGGGTGCGCCGGGATGGACGCCGCCCCCGCGGGTTCGGCTGCACCTCGCGGCTGCGGATTCGGGCCACTCACTGGACGACATACCGACTGGTCGGCATCATGGGCACGTTCGGTCCACCACCCCCGGAGGTGCGCGTCATGAGCTCAGTCCCCCCGCCAGGACTCGACCCCGCCCTGCTGCGCGGCCATCTCGACCGCGAGCGGCCGGGGCTGGTGAGCGGACCGCTCGAAGCCCGGCTCATCGAGGGCGGCCGGTCGAACCTGACGTACACCGTCACCGACTCCGTCCGCACCTGGGTGGTCCGCAGACCTCCGCTGGGCCACGTCCTCGCCACCGCGCACGACATGAAGCGCGAGCACCGGGTGATCGACGCCCTGCACCCGACCGCCGTACCGGTGCCCGAGGCAGTGCTGCTCTGCGAGGACGACTCCGTCATCGGGGCGCCGTTCTACGTCATGGAGTACGTGGAGGGCACCCCCTTCCGTACCGCCGAGCAGCTCGCCCCGCTCGGCCCCGAGCGGACCCGGCGGGTGGTGCTGGGACTGGTGGACACCCTGGTCGACCTGCACGCCGTGGACCCGGCGGCGGTCGGGCTCGGCGACTTCGGACACCCCGAGGGCTTCCTCGACCGGCAACTGCGGCGCTGGGGTAAGCAGTTGGACGCCTCACGCAACCGCGAGCTGCCCGGCATCGACGAACTCCACGCCGGCCTCGGCCGCGCGCTGCCCGACTCGCCCGCCCCGGCCGTCGTGCACGGCGACTACCGCCTGGACAACGTGCTGATCGGCGCCGACGACTCCGTCAAGGCGGTACTCGACTGGGAGATGTCCACCCTCGGCGACCCGCTCACCGACCTCGGCCTGCTGGTGATGTACAGCTCCGACCTGGGACTTCCCGAGTCCCCCGTCTCCACGACGAGCGGCGCACCGGGCCACCCGTCCCCCGCCGAGCTGATCGAGCGCTACGCCGCACGCTCGGGCCGCGACACCTCCGCCCTCCCCTGGTACACCGCGTTCGCCTGGTTCAAGCTCGCCGTGATCCTGGAGGGCATCCACTACCGCTACACGCTGGGCCAGACGGTCGGCGCGGGCTTCGACCGCATCGGCGAACTCGTCCCCCTCTTCATCGAGCACGGCCTCACCACCTTCCAGGAAGGCTGATCACCCGCATGGACTTCGCATTCGACGCCCGTACCGAGGAGCTGCGCGCCAGGCTGCTCACCTTCATGGACGAGCACGTCCACCCGGCGGAGAGGACCGCCGAGGAGCAGCGGGCGCGGCTCGCCTCGCCCTGGGAGACCCCGCCGGTGGTGGCGGAGCTGAAGGCCGAGGCGCGCCGCCAGGGCCTGTGGAACCTCTTCCTGCCGGACGCCGAGCACGGCGCGGGGCTGACCAACCTCCAGTACGCGCCCCTCGCCGAAATCAGCGGGCGTTCGCCGCAGTTGGCGCCGACCGCGCTGAACTGTGCGGCGCCGGACACCGGGAACATGGAGGTGCTCCACCAGTTCGGTACGGACGCCCAGAAGAAGCAGTGGCTGGAGCCGCTGCTGGCGGGCGAGATCCGTTCGGGGTTCGCCATGACGGAGCCCGAGGTGGCGTCGTCCGACGCGACCAACATCGAGACCCGGATCACGCGGGACGGCGACGACTACGTCATCAACGGCCGCAAATGGTACATCTCCGGGGCGATGAACCCGGACTGCGCGATCTTCATCGTGATGGGCAAGACCGACCCGGACGGCGAGGACATCCGCCGCCAGCAGTCGATGATCCTGGTCCCGCGCGACACCCCCGGTCTCGAAGTCCGCCGCGCCATGCGGGTGTACGGGTACGAGGACCACTGGCACGGCGGGCACGCCGAACTCGTCTTCACCGACGTCCGCGTGCCGGCGGCCAACCTGATCGGCGAGGAGGGCGGCGGTTTCGGGATCGCCCAGGCGCGGCTGGGCCCGGGGCGCATCCACCACTGCATGCGGCTGATCGGGATGGCGGAACGCGCGATCGAGCTGATGTGCCGCCGCGCGGTCTCCCGTACGGCCTTCGGCAAGCCGCTCGCCCAGCAGGGCGTGGTGCAGAACTGGATCGCGGACGCCCGGGTGACCGTCGAGCAACTGCGGCTGCTGGTGCTGAAGACGGCGTGGCTGATGGACACCGTGGGCAACCGGGGAGCGCACACCGAGATCCAGGCCATCAAGATCGCCACGCCGCGCGCGGTGCTCGGCATCCTCGACGACGCGGTCCAGCTGCACGGTGCCGGGGGCGTGAGCCAGGACTTCCCGCTCGCCGAACTCTGGGCGTCCGCACGGACCTTGCGCCTGGCGGACGGGCCGGACGAGGTGCACCAGCGGTCGCTGGCGCGGCGGGAGATCAAGAAGTACCTCTGACGACGGACACCGCGAAAGCCGGTCGGCCGGTGCGCGGGGCGTACGAGCCCCCGCGCACCGGCCGTCCGGGCGCACGGGACGTCAGAAGGTCAGCGACCAGCTGTTGATGTACCCGGTGTCGGAGGACGCCGTGTCCTGCACCTTCAGCTTCCACACGCCGTTGGCTACTTCGGAGGACGCGTCGACGGTGTAGGTGGCGACGACGTTGTCCGCCGAGTCGCTGCTGCTCGCGCTCTTCAGCCGGTAGGCGGTGCCGTCCGGTGCGACCAGGTCCACCACGAGGTCACCGCGCCAGGTGTGCCGGATGTCCACGTCCACCTTGAGGCCGGCGGGTGCGTTGCCGGTGCGCCCGGTGACGGTGAGGGAGGAGGTGACGGCGGCGCCGTTGTCCGGCACGGTCACGTCGGTGGCGTTGGTGAACACCGTCCCGGCCGGCGGGGTGGCCGTGGCGGCCGAGAGCTTCCAGACCGCGTAGGCGATGGCGTCGCTGTTGCGGTCGAGCGCGGTGTCGTCGATGTTGGCGGAGCTGTCGCAGGAGGCGTGGTAGCAGCGGTCGAAGGCCAGCCCCGAGGTGCCGCCCCACTTCTGTGCCTGCGCGGCGGTCTTGATGTAGTCGGCGCCGGAGAAGAGTCCGCCGACCGGGACGCCCGCCGTCTTGAAGGGCGCGTGGTCGGAGCGGCCGTCGCCCTCGGTCTCGATCTCGGTCGCTATGGAGATGCCCGCGTAGTAGTCCTTGAAGGTCTGCTCGATCGTCGGGTCGTCGTCGTAGACGAAGTAACCGGGGTTGGGCGAGCCGATCATGTCGAAGTTGAGGTAGCCGGTGAGCTTGGCGCGTTCGGTGGCCGCCAGGTTGTTGACGTAGTACTTCGACCCGACCATTCCCAGCTCCTCCGCTCCCCACCAGGCGAAGCGGAGGTGCTTGTCCGGCTGGTAGCCGGCCCGGGAGACGGCGAGGGCGGTCTCCAGTACGGCCGCCGAGCCGGAGCCGTTGTCGTTGATCCCGGCGCCGGCGGTCACCGAGTCCAGGTGGGCCCCCGCCATCAGGACCTTGGAGGTGTCGCCGCCCGGCCAGTCGGCGACCAGGTTGTAACCGGTGGCGCCGCTGGACGTGAACTGCTGGAGGGTGGTGGTGTACCCGGCGGCGTCGAGCTTCGCCTTCACGTAGTCGACGGACGCCTTGTAGCCGGTGCGGCCGTGGGCGCGGTTGCCGCCGTTGGCGGTGGCGATCGACTGGAGCTGGGCCAGGTGGGCCTTGACGTTGGCGAGCGGGATGTCGGGGGCGGCGACCGCCGCCACCGCCGCGGGGGCGGGTACACGGACGGGGGCCGCGGAGTGCGCGGCCCCCGTCGTCACGAGCAGGGAGGCCACCGCGAGGGCGGCGGCGGAGGGCAGGGTTCTGCGCAGGACCGGTCTCATCACATGCTCCGATTTCCGTGAAAGGTGACGGAAGGTGCGGGGGGTACCCGGCCGGGGCCGTACCCCGGCCGGACCTGGAGCTGGTGGTGCGCGGTGCGTTGCGGCGTGCGGGCGCGCGTGCGGTGTGCGGTGCGGGCGCGCGGAGTTTCGGGACGCGCCGGTGCGTGACCGATATTCAGCCAGTTAGCCGTACACGGTCAAGAGCAGAAACCGGACACGGCTGTTCGGTCAACGGACACCGCAGGCCAGAGCTTTACGTGGTCCGTCCACCGGTCCTGGCGGACGGCCCCCGCGCTCCCGGCCGTCCTCGCCGGCTCACCCGTGCGGAAGCCCGCTCCGTGTCGCTGCCCGGCGCGCGAGCGGTCGGCTGCGAAGGTACGGCGAGAGTTTTCGGCCGGATGCCCCCGAAAGGCGCCGGACGCCATGCCGTCGTGTCCGTCCGCGCACACGGCCCGGGGGCCGGGTCCGGCCCGCGCGGCGGAGGAGGGCCCCGAGGGCGGGTCGGCCGTCCGGCTCGTACCGCCTCGGCAGGAGGGCACGCATGACGACGGGTCAGGGCCATGAACGCACCACGGGTCGCACCGGCGCCGTGGGCCGCGGGGGCACCACCGCGCGCAGCCGCCGGGGTTTCCTGCGGGCGGGTGGCGGGATCGTGGCGGCGGGCGCGCTGCCGCCGGTGCTCTCCGGGTGCTCGGGCGGCTCCGGCGACGGGCTGCGGATCGTGGGGGTCACCGACCAGCAGCAGCCGGTCGAGGAGCTGCTGGCGCTCTACCGCGAAAGCCGGCCCGGGGAGACCTTCACCACCTCGTTCGCGCCCACCGAGCAGATGCAGACCGTGGTCCGCACCCAGCTCGCCGGGGGCAACGCCCCGGCCGTGCACGCGGTCTACCCGGGCAGCGGCAGCGCGATGTCCATGGTCGAGCTGGCCAGGGCCGGGCTGCTCACGGATCTCAGTACGCAGCCGTGGACGGCGAACATCCCGTCGGCCTTCGGTACGGCCTACCGGTACGAGGGGCACACGTACCTCTACTCGGCGGGCAGCTGCCTGATCGGCGCGATCTACAACAAGAAGGTGTTCGCCCGGGCGGGGGTCGAGCCGCCGTCGACCTGGAAGGAGCTGCTCGCCGTCTGCACGCGGCTCAGGGCCCGGGGCGTCGTGCCGATCGCACTCGGCGCGCAGACACCGTGGGTGACGCAGCTGATCAGTTACGCGCTGGTGCCCAACGCCGTCTACGCGCACAACGCCCGGTTCGACGACGACATGGCCGCCGGCCGGGCGTCCTTCCGGGACTCGGGCTGGGCCGATGCCCTGGGCCGGTACCAGGAGCTCCAGCGCAAAGGTTTCTTCAACGACAACCCCAACGGCACCACGTTCGAGCAGCAGACCGCGATGGTCGCCACCGGGAAGGCGGCGATGGCCGTGCAGGTCTCCGCGGTGCTCGGGGTGTTCCGGGAGGCCACCGGGAGCCCGGAGGACCTGGCGATGTTCCCCTTCCCCGGCGGCGACGATCCGGCCCGGCTGTGGATCCCGGCCGGGATCGTGGTCGGCCTCGGTGTCTCCGTACGGGCGAAGCGCGACCCCCGGGCCGCGGACTTCATCGCGTTCCTCGGGAAGCAGGAGAACATCGACCGCTGGGCGTCCGCGGTCTTCGCCATTCCCTTCCGGCGGGACGCGTCCACCGCCGTCGACCCGGTCCTGGAGCCCTTCCTGCCGATCGTGGACGCGGGGCGCGCCGTGCCGTTCATGGACCAGCGGTGGCCCAACGCCGAGGTGCAGCCCGCGCACTTCGCGGCCGTACAGGATCTGCTGTCCGGTGAGACGGACGTCCGGGGCGCGCTCGGTCAGATGGACGACGCCTACCGGAGGGCCTCATGAGCCGCTCGCTCCCCCAGCCCGAAGAGATCCAGCCCGAGGAGCCCCGAGCCGGGAAGAGCGGGCCCGTGAAGGCCGGGCCCGGGGCTCGGCCCGGGAAGGCCGGGCCCAGGAAGACCCCGCCCACGGTCCGGATCCAGCCGCCGCAGACCCCGCGCACGCGCCCGAGCCGTGATCTCACCGTCCCGCCCTGGGGGTTCGTGGTCCCCGCACTGGTGGTGTACGCGGTCGTGGTGCTCTACCCGAGCATCGCGGGCGTGGCGTACGCCTTCACCGACTGGTCCGGCATCGGCGACGCCTCGTTCGTCGGGCTGGCGAACTTCCGGGCGCTCCTCGACGACCGGCGGACCCTGGACTCCGTGGTGAACACGCTGCTGCTGACCGCCGCCGTGGTCGTGGTGCAGAACGTGGTGGGTCTGCTGCTCGCGCTGGGGGTCGACACCAACATCCGGAGCAAGTCGCTGCTGCGGGTGGTCTTCTTCGCCCCGGCGGTCGTCAGCCCGGTGATGGTGGCGTTCCTGTGGAAGTACGTCTACAACCCCGAGCCCGCCGCCGGGCTCAACGGCCTGCTGGGGGCCGTCGGCCTCGGCGCCCTGCGGCAGGACTGGCTGGGCGATCCGTCGCTGGCGCTCTGGTCGGTGGCGGCGATGGTCGTCTGGCAGTACGCCGGGTACTCGATGGTCATCTTCCTCGCCGGGCTCCAGGGGGTGCCGCCCGAGCTCCACGAGGCGGCGAAGATCGACGGCGCCGGGACCTGGCAGCGGTTCCGCTACGTCACCTGGCCCATGCTCGCCCCGGCACTGACCGTCAACCTCATGCTCTCGACCATCGGCGGCCTGAAGCTCTTCGACCAGGTGTACGCGGCCACCAACGGCGGCCCCGGCACCGCCAGCGAGACCCTGTCGACGGCCCTCTTCAAGGAGGCGTTCGTGTACGGGAAGTTCGGCTACAGCACCGCGGTGGCCCTGGTCCTCGCGCTCTTCGTCGCGGCGGTCTCACTGGTCCAGCTCCGCTTTCTGCGCGCCCGGGAGGTGACCGCGTGAACTCCGTGAAGCCCGCGAGGTCCGCGCGGTCCGTCCGCCGTCGCGCCCGCTACGGGAGTTACGCCCTGGAGCTGGTCATGGTCGCCGTCGCGGTGCTCTTCCTCTTCCCGGTGTACGCCCTGGTCACCCTGGCGCTCAAGGAGCCCCGGCAGATCGCCGACTCCCCGCTGGGCCTGCCCGCCCCGCCCACCGCGCACAACTTCACCCACGCCTGGTCGTCCGCCTCGCTGGGGCCGGCGCTGGTCAACAGCGCGGTGATCACCACCCTCAGCCTGGTGCTGCTCGTGGTGGTGGGCTCGACGGGCGCGTACTTCCTGGCCCGCCGGGCCCAGGGGCTCGGGTACGGGCTGTACATCCTCTTCCTGCTGGGGATCGTGCTGCCGTTCCAGCTGGGGATGATCCCGCTGTACAAGCTGGTCGACAGTCTCGGCTGGCTCGGTACGTACCAGGGGATGGTGCTCTTCTACACCGGCATCCAGCTGCCGTTCACCGTCTTCCTCTACACCGGCTTCATCCGCACCCTGCCCGCCGACTACGCGCAGGCCGCGCTGATCGACGGGTGCGACCACCGGCAGGCGTTCACCCGGATCGTCTTCCCGCTCCTGCGGCCGATCACCGGCACGGTGATCATCCTGAACGCCGTCTTCGTCTGGAACGACTTCTTCACCCCGCTGCTCTACCTGGGCGGGTCGGCCAGGGAGACCGTGCCGGTGGGGGTGTTCTCCTTCGTCGGCCAGTACGTGTCGGACTACGGGCTCGTCTTCGCCGGGCTGGTGCTGGCCGCGCTGCCGGTCCTCGTGGTGTTCCTGCTGCTCCAGCGGTACGTCATCAAGGGGTTCGCCGGGGGGCTCAAGGGCTGAGCGCCCCGGCCGCACGGCCTTACTGTCCTGCTGCCTTACGGCCGCAGCGCCCTCAGCAGCAGGTCCGCGAGGTGGTCGGCGACTTCCTGCTTGGTGAGCGGCCCGTCGGGGCGGTACCAGGTCGAGAGGTGGTGGATCGAGCCGAAGTGGTAGTCGACCACGAGGTCGGCGGGGCTGGCGAGGGAGAACACCCCGGCCTGCTGGCCCTCCTCGATCAGGGCGCGGAAGCGCTCGTGGTAGCGGCGGCGTTCGACGCGTACCTGCTTGTTCTTCTCCGGGCTCAGGTGGTGCATGGAGCGGAAGAAGATCGAGGCGTCGTCGAGGTTCTCGATGGTCGTCACGACCACGTCGGCGGCGGCGTCGCGCAGCCGCTTCTGCACCGGTTCGTCGGCGTTGGCGAAGGCGTCGAGGCGCTCCTGCTGGAGGCGGAGCACCCGGGCGTAGACCTCGTGGAGGAGGTCCTCCTTGGAGCCGAAGTAGTGGTAGAGGGCCCCCTTGGTGACCCCGGCGGCCTCGACGATCTCCTGGACGGAGGTGCGGTCGTACCCCCGCTCCGCGAAGAGGCGGGTGGCGGCGGCCAGCAGCCGTTGGGGAACGGGAACCCCATTCCCTTCCGTCGCCTTGGCCATCGCCGCCACCTGCCCTTCGTCTCACCGTGAACCTGTTCTAGTGCGAGGAACGCAGTTCCCGCCTGAGGATCTTCCCACTCGCCGTCTTCGGCAGCTCGGCCAGGATCTCGACCTGGCGCGGGTACTTGTACGCGGCGAGGCGTTCCTTGCAGTACGCGCCCAGTTCGCCGGGCGCCACCTCGGCGCCGGGCCGGAGACTGACGTAGGCGCGGACCGTCTCGCCGCGGTAGGCGTCGGGGACGCCGACGACGGCGGCCTCGCGCACGGCGGGGTGGGTGTAGAGGACGTCCTCCACCTCGCGGGGCCAGACCTTGAACCCGGAGGCGTTGATCATGTCCTTCTTGCGGTCCACGACGTAGAGCCAGCCCTGGCGGTCCATGAACCCGATGTCGCCGGTGCGCAGTTCGCCGTCGGGGAAGGCGGCGGCGGTGGCCTCGGGGAGGTTCCAGTACCCCGACACCACCTGGGGGCCGCGTACCGCGATCTCGCCCTGCTCGCCGAGCGGCACCTCCGCGCCGGTCTCGTCGAGGATGCGGACGAGGGTGTCCGGGCCGGGTACCCCGACCGACAGGGTGCCGGAGACGGGGTCGACGGGGGCTTCCCGGTGCGGGGGTACGGCGGCGCAGGGGGCGGTGCACTCGGTGAGGCCGTAGCCGTTGCGGATGTACGGGCCGAAGCCCGCCCGGAACTTCTCCACCAGCGCGGGCGGCAGCGGTGCGCCGCCGGAGGAGATCACCGCGAAGGATTCGAAGTGGGCGGGGGTGGCGTCGGGGTGGGCGGCGAGGGCCATGAAAGCGGTGGACGGGCCGACGGTGTAGGCGGGGCGGTGGGTGGCGAAGGCTTCCAGGACCACGCTCGCCTCGAACCGGTAGGCGAGCACGAGGGTGCCGGCGTTGGCGAGGCAGGCGGCGAGCTGGCAGACCATGCCGGTGATGTGGAAGAGCGGGGCGAGGGCGAAGTAGGCGGCGCCCTCGGGGACCGGGTGGTCCTTGCGCTGGCGTTCGGCGTTGACCATGACGTTGCCGTGGGAGTTCATCGCCCCCTTCGGCTTCCCGCTGGTGCCGGAGGTGTAGCTGATCAGCGCGGTGTCGGCGGCGGTGAGCTCGCGGTCCTCGGGGGCGGCGAGCCCCTTGCGGGCGACGGTCACCAGGTCGTCGGCGTCGCCGGGGACCGGCAGCCGCTCGAAGCCGAGGACGCGCGGGTCGTTCGCGGTCTGGAGGTCGAGCTCGCAGGCGGTGACGGCGATCGTGACGCCGGGCGCGGCGGCCGCGGTGTCGCGCAAGTACGACTCCCAGGCCCGGTCCGAGCAGAAGAGCGCGCTCACTCCGGCGTCCTCCAGGACGTGCGCGACTTCGCCGGCCTTGTACATGGGATTGAGCGGTACGACGGTGGCGCCCGCCTTCCACGCGCCGAGCAGGGCGAGGACGAAGTGCGGGGTGTTCTGGAGCATGATCGCGACGCGGTCGCCGCGCCGCAGGCCCCGGGCTGCGAGGTGCCCGGCGACGGAGTCGCTGAGCGCGTCGGTCTCGCGGTAGTCGAGCCGTCCGTCGAAGTAGGCGAGGGCGGTGTGTCCGGGGGCGCGGGCGACAGCGTCCCGGAAGGCGTGCACCGGCGTCTCGGCGGGCTCGACGGGGGTGAGCTGGGTCGCGGAGAGCAGCCCGGTCCAGGGCTTCGCGGCGTACGGGGACGGGGCCGTGGCCGGGCTGGTCGTGTCCGGGGTGGTGGTCATGCGCGGGTCCCCTTCTCCCAGGTGCGCTGGAGCTTGTTCATGCCGCCGATCCAGTGGTCCGGGTCCTCGGCCCTGGCCCGGTAGTAGCCGGCCACCTCGGGGTGGGGCAGGACGAGGAAGCGGTCCTTCGCGATCGCGTCGAAGAGCGCGTCGGCGACGGCGTCCGGCTCGATGGCGGTGGGGGCGAGGACGAGCTCGCCGGCCGATCCGGCGGCGGTGAGCATGTCGGTCCGTACGCCCTGCGGGCAGATCGCGTGGACCTTGATCGCCCGGTGGCGGTAGGTGAGCGCGAGCCATTCGGCGAAGGCGACGGCCCCGTGCTTGCTGACGCTGTAGGGCGCGGCGCCGATCATCGTCAGCAGGCCGGCGGCGGAGGCTGTGGTGACGAACCGGCCGCTGCCGCGCTCCAGCCACTCGGGCAGCAGGGCGCGGGCCGCGCGGACGTGGGCCATCACGTTGACGTCCCAGGCGGCGGCCCACACGTCCTCGTCGGCGAAGACGTCACCGGGCGAGGCGAGTCCGGCGTTGGCGCAGAACACGTCGACGGTGCCGTCGAGGGCATCCCGCGCGGCGTCCACGATCCCGGAGGCGTCCCCGGCGATCGCCGTGCCGCCGATCTCCTCGGCGAGCGGCCCGATCCGTGCGGCGTCGAGGTCGTTGACGACCACCCGCGCACCCTCGGCGGCGAATCTCCGGGCCAGGGCGGCGCCGATGCCGCCTCCGGCTCCCGTGACCACTACGCCAGCGCCTTGCACCGTACTCATCGGGTCCTGCCTCTCTGCACGACTTCCCCAGCAGACTAACCAGTCGGTATGTGATCGGGGAAGGGGTCGCGGGAAGGTCTGGTGTTCTGCCCAGCCGATGCGGGCCGGGCTTGTGAATCCGCCCGCCCGAGATCGTTCCGTACGGGCCCCGCGCGCGCTAGCGTGCATGCCCATGACAGTCCGCGCGATCATGGAGGTGGCTGGATGAGCCTGACCAGACGGGGTGTACTGGCAGCGGGCGGTGGCCTGGGAGCCCTGGCGGTGACCACCGCGGGCGGGGGTACGGCGGCTGCCGCGGGCGGCCACGGGGCCGGCTCCGGGCATGGCGGGCGCGGGCCGGTCCGTACCGGCTTCGACCGGCTGGCCGCCGACGGCTACCGGCTGCTGGCCGGCGAACGCGTGGGCATCGTCACCAACCCCACCGGCGTCACCTCCGACGTGCGCCACATCGTGGACGTCATGCACGCCGACGACCGGGTGAACCTCACCGCCGTCTTCGGCCCCGAGCACGGCTTCCGGGGCACCGCCCAGGCGGGCGGCTCCGAGGGGCGGTACGACGATCCGGCGACCGGACTGCCGGTCTACGACACGTACCTGAAGAACGGCCGGCCGCTCGCCGACGTGTTCACGGCCTCCGGCGTCGACACGGTCGTCTTCGACATCCAGGACGCGGGCGCCCGCTTCTACACGTACATCTGGACGCTGTACGACTGCATGGAGGCGGCGGCGCTCGCGGGCAAGCGGTTCGTCGTCCTGGACCGGCCGAACCCGGTCACCGGACGGGCGGCGCTCGGACCCGTGCTGGATCCGGCGTTCGGGACCTTCGTCGGGCGGCGGGAGATCGCCCAGGCGCACGGGATGACCGTCGCCGAGCTGGCGCTCTTCTTCAACACCGAGTTCTTCTCCGCGCGTCCGGCGGATCTGGACACGGTGACGATGTCGGGGTGGCGGCGCTCCGACTTCTTCGACGCGACGGGCCTGCCGTGGGTGCCGCCGAGCCCCAACATGCCGACGGCGGACACCGCGCTCGTCTACTCCGGCACCTGCCTCTTCGAGGGGACGAACCTCTCCGAGGGGCGCGGCACCACCCGCCCCTTCGAGCTCCTCGGCGCCGAGGGGATCGACCACCGCTGGGCCGACGCCGCCAATGCGCTGGAGCTGCCCGGGGTCCGCTTCCGCGAGGCGTACTTCGCGCCGACCTTCTCCAAGTTCTCCGGCGTCACGGTCGGCGGGGTCCAGCTCCACGTGCACGACCGGGAGGTCTTCGACCCGGTGCGCACCGGCATCGCGCTGCTGGTGACCGCCAAGGCGACCTGGAGCGGTTTCGCCTGGCGGGCCGACAACTGGATCGACAAGCTGACCGGCAGCACCCGGGTCCGCACCATGATCGACGCGGGCGCGGACACCGACGAGGTGGTGGCCGCCTGGCGTTCGGATCTCGCGGCCTTCCGGGCCAAGCGGAAGAAGTACCTGCTGTACGGGGGGTGAGCCGTACCCGGTCCCGGTGCGGCTCACCCCCCGCACCGGGACCGGTCGGCCTCTTCCCTTCCCCTACCGGTGCGAGGGGAACTCCACGACCTGCTGGTAGGTCGGCCGGTTCTGCCACGGGATCGACTTCTGGGTGATCCCGCCCAGCGCGCGGTGGATGATCGCGTCACTGCACCACTGGTTGCCCGCCGCGCAGTTGTCGTCACCCGGGTAGACCGTGGTGGCGGGCTTGGCGGCGGCCTGCTTCAGGGTGGTGAGCAGGGCGTCGCGGCAGGTGGCGAGGGTGCCGTTGCCGCAGTAGGTGTGGGCCAGCGGTCCCTGGACGTTCTCGCCGAGGACCTGGCGCAGGTCCTTGTCGGCGAACGCCCACCAGCCGTACTGGAAGGCGGAGCCGCTGTGCGCGCCGCTGGGTCCGTGGCTGGCGGCGGGGGACTCGTCCACCGCCAGGTTCACGGCCAGGGCGTCGTAGAGCGCGTCGCCGAGACCGGGCCTGAACTCCGCGTCCATCAGCGCGGGCCACCAGGCGTCCATGACGCGTACCGCGTCGGCGTTGGCGTACGTCCCCGAGCCCGCGGCCGTTTCCTTGCGCTGGGCGCCGGCCGCCTGCCAGGTCTCCAGTTGCCTGACCACGGCGTCGAGTGCGGTGTCGGTGACGGGCTGGGAACGGATGATCTTCAGCAGTTCGGGCAGCAGCTGCTCGCCCCGCAGGTCGGTGACGGCGGCCTGCTCCATCGCCCTGGTGAGGGAGGCGCGGGTGACGCCGCCCTGGGCGACCAGCGCGGAGACCCGGTCGTCCAGCAGGTCGGCCCGGTGCACGGCGCCGAACCCGAAGCCGGCGGAGGCGTACCCCTTGGCCTGCCGGTTGTTCCAGGAGATGTAGTAGTCCTGGCCGCTGGAGTGCGGGTGCGCGGCGAAGGACGTGTAGGTGGCGGTGTTGGCCGCCGGGTCGAAGCCCTGCCACTCGTACGCCCGGTCCGCCGCGATCGGCAGCGCCGGGTCCACGCCCGCGGCCCGCTCGGGGTTCATGCCGCTGTTGTAGTAGGCGGCGGTGCGGGAGTCCGCGTAGAACCAGTTGAAGGCGTAGTCGATGTTGCTCGCCGCCTGCTGGAAGGAGGCGGCGTCGGTCACGTAGGCCGGGTCGTTGAGCATCTGGAAGCCGATGATGGAGTCGGCCTCGTGGCGGTAGGTGGTGCGCAGCGAGGTGTACGCGACGGGCTTGCCGCCCACCGTGGCGCGGTGGGTGACGATGCCGTAGTTGGTGCGCCAGACCTGCATCCGGTAGGAGCCCGCCGCGGTGGAGTCGGCGGTGCTGGGCTTCCAGGAGTTGACGCGCTCCATCTTCTCCATGGGCGTGCAGGTGCCCCGGTAGAGGTAGGAGGCGGAGTTCTTCGTCGGGGTGGCGCCGCTCGCCTCGCAGAGCGGGACGGCGTAGGTGTCGGTGATGTCCTGGGCGGCGGAGGTGGCGCTCCAGGCGTAGTCCTCGCCGCGTCCCATCTGGATGTACATGCCGACGCCCGCGAAGGAGACGCCCCGGGCGCTGATGCCGGGGCCCTGGATCTCCTGGAGCATCATCAGCTGCGGGGCGAAGTAGCCGGTCTGGGGTCCGAAGACGGCGACTGGGTTGCCGCTGGCGGTGCGGGAGCCGGAGACCACCAGGGCGTTGGACATGCCGCGCTTCTGGGCGTCGGTGCCGGAGCCGGGCAGGGTCCCCTCGGGGATGACCCCGTTGTCGAAGACGCCCTGGAGCGGCTTGAGCGCGGCGGGCGCGGCGACCGGGGCCTTGAGGTTGGTGCCCGCGGAGCCGGTGCGGTCGTAGATCAGGGGTTCGGCGGTGACGGAGCCCTTGTCGGGGAGGGCGGTGCCGCGCGCGGTGGCGGGCTTCTGGGCGTACGGGAAGGAGGTGCCGTCGTGCACGGTGAGGACGGCCTCCGGGTCCTCGCGCTGCCGGAACGACTCCCAGACCCGGGTGCCCTCGGCGACGCCGTACTTCTCCTGGGCGGCGAGCAGCGAGAGCGCGGCCTGCACCTCGCCGCCGCCTCCCCCGCCGAACTGGCCGCCGACGACGGTGGCGATGGCGATCAGGTCGGTGAGCTTGAAGGGCACGATCTCGCCGACGTTGGTGATCGAGTCGATCTTGCCGGTGAGGACGTACTCACCAGGGAAGTTGCGGCTCGACTTCGCCTTGTCCTTGTAGGCGTTGATGCCGTCGATATAGGCCTGCGCGTCCGACATGGCCAGCTCGCCGCGGGTGCCCTCGGTGGTCCTGATCCGATCGACCTGCGCTTGGAGGTCGGCCTCGGTGTACGGGGCCTGCGGCCAGAACTGCTGCTCCAGGCCCTGGTTGGCGAGTGCCCCGCCGGCGAAGGAGGTGAGTTCGCCGCGTCCTATGTGGCGGAAGAGGTCCATCAGCCAGAGCCGGTCCTGGCCGGCCGCGTATCCGGCGCCGAACTCGGTGCCGTAGCGGGTGGTGCCGACGATGTGCGGGACGCCGGTCTTCTTGTCCCGGGTGATGGTGACGTCGCTGCGGGGCGAGGTGACGGACTCGACCTGACCGGACGGGACGCCGAAGGAGGCGTCGTTGAAGAAGTCGGTCAGCTTGGCGTCGGTGAGGGTGCTCTGGCCGGAGATCAGCGAGGTGTAGCGGTCGAGCTGGTCGTCGCTGTGGGCGGGGTGGGTGCCGAAGAGCTTGTTGCCGAGGATGTCGGCGAGCGTGGCGTTGCCGTTCGCGCCGGGCGGCAGGATGTCCGCGCACTGCCCGGCGCAGTGGTCGGTGGCCGCGGTGACCGCGGCCTGGGCGGCGCCGGCCGGGACTGATCCCGCCAGCAGGGAGGTTCCGAGTGCGAGGACGGCCGCGAAGGTCGCGGCGAGCTTGCCGGTACGTGTACGTGGGGGCATGCGTACTCCTCAGGAGGCCGATGCGCCGGAGATTACCGACGGTAAGTCGGGACCGTAAGGTGAGCATCAGTCACCTTTGCCGAATCGTCACACGCCCCCTCCGGCGCCCGGACCGGCGGCCACGTGCCTCCCTGAACACCGCCCCGCGCACCGCCGTCCGATCCGTGGCCGGAAATCATCTTTCGGGGGCACCAGAACGGGCAGGCGTACGTCCACTCCACGACAGGAACACCGAACGACGGAGGTGGCAGTGGCATGGCCGGTTTCCGGAGCCTCGCGAGACAGGTCCGAGACCCCCGGGCCGATCTGGCCCTGAGGCGGTATTCGCTGCGCAAATGCCTGGAGCGCTTCGCCCCCTACGGGCACCGCGCGACCTGGGACCATCTGTGCGCCCGGCACGGGTTCGCCCCGGAGGACCGGGCACCCGACCCCGCACGGCTGACGGGCGCGCTGGCCGAACTGGAGGCCGCCCGGGCCCTCTGGCTGTCGTACGAAGCGGGGTTCGCCGAGCGGCGGCGCCGCGAGAAGCGCGAGGGGCTGCGCAGGCCCGGCGGCTTCGACGCCTGGCACCGGAGGATCTGGGGCGGCAACGGCGTGGCCCGCTGCGCCGACCCCGGTACGCATCCGAGCGCCCCGCTCCCGGAGGTGCTGCTGCGGCTGATCACGGCGCTCGGCGCGGAGCCCGGCACGGCCTGCCCGGTCTGTGCGGAGACCCGGATCGTCTGGCGCCAGGACCTGCGGCGCGAACCCCGGTCCGGGCCGGTGTGCACCGGCTGCGGCATCCTCGTACCGCCGTCGGCGCTGACGCCGGGGACCCTGGCGCGGGCCCACCGGATAGGACACCAGCAACTGACCTCGGCGGCCTGAGGGCGCGGGCGCGGAAAGACCGGGACGGGCCGGGGCCAGCCCTCCGGCCCCGGGCTGTCAGTCGCACGTCTCCGGCGCGGTCGGACGCTCCGGCATCAGCCGGGAACCGGCCATTCGCTCGCCGGAGATGTCGTCCGGGTTGGAGAGGACACAGTTCTCCAGCGAGAGGCAGCCGCAGCCGATGCAGTCCGTCAGATGGTCGCGCAGCCGGCTGAGCTGCTTGATGCGTTCGTCCAGCTCGGTGCGCCACGCACCCGACAGCCGGGCCCAGTCCTCCCTGGTGGGCGTGCGCTCCTCCGGGAGTTCGGCGAGCGCCTCGCGGATGGTGGCCAGCGGGATGCCGACCCGCTGGGCGGCGCGCACGAAGGCGACCCGCCGGAGTGCGTCCCTGCCGTAGCGGCGCTGGTTGCCGCTGGTGCGGCGGCTGGTGATCAGCCCCTTGGCCTCGTAGAAGTGCAGGGCGGATACGGCCGCGCCGCTGCGCGCGGCGAGCTGGCCGACGGTGAGCTCGTGAAGCGACTGGGGAATCTGGGGCACGCCCCGAAATCTACGGGAGCGGGAGCGCCGCCACTTCGTTGACAGGAGCCTGCGGCCACTCCATGCTGAGCAAGCGCTTAGACATCGAGGCAGTGAGCCGGAAGGCAGGACCAGGACCATGGCAGAGCCGAAGATCTTCACCTCCGCACAGGAGCTGCGCGACGGTGTGGGCGAGCAGCTGGGGCACAGCGACTGGCTGGAGATCGACCAGAAGCGGATCGACCAGTTCGCCGAGGCGACCGGTGACCACCAGTGGATCCACGTCGATCCGGAACGCGCCGCGGCGGGCCCGTTCGGCACGACGATCGCCCACGGGTATCTGACGCTCTCCCTGCTGCCGGTGCTCGTGCCGCAGGTCATGGCGGTCGAGGGCGCGAAGATGGGCATCAACTACGGCACCGACAAGGTCCGTTTCCCCTCCACAGTCCCGGTCGGCTCGCGGCTGCGCGCCACGGCCGTGCTGAAGAGCGTCGAGGAGGCAGGCGGCGGGGTGCAGATCACCGCGGTCGTCACCGTGGAGCGCGAGGGCGGCGAGAAGCCGGCCTGCGTCGCGGAGTCGCTCTCGCGCTACTACTTCTGATACAGCGGGCTGCCGGTACGGCGAGTACGGCAATGGGCCCGCCGCACCCCGAGGACGCGGGGTTCGGCGGGCCCGTCGCCATGTCCGGCCCACGGCCCGTCGCTGGGCTCTACTTCGGGGCGCCGACCATGCGCAGCACCAGGTCCTCGTAGAGCGCGCCGACCTCCTCGGGCGTACGGCTGCCCTGCGCGTTGAACCAGCGCGAGACGTCGATGCAGAGGGAGAGGACGGCGAGCGCGGTGCCGGGCACGTCGGGGACGTCGAACTCCCCGGTCTCCACACCATCCTTGATGATCCGCCGCATCACCGCGTCGGTGCGCCGCCGCAGTTCGATGATTTCGGCGCGGTGCCCGTCGCTCAGCGCGTCGAGTTCGTACTGCACCACCCGGGCCGTCGCGAAGCGCTCCGCGTGCCAGTGGACGAAGGCCCGTACGGCCACGGCGAGCCGGTCCGGGGCGGCGCCGTCGCCGTCCGCCGCTGCCTCCAGCAGGGAGAGCGCGCGGTCGTGGCCGATGCGGCTGATCCGGTGGAGCAGCTCTTCCTTCGTCTTGTAGTGGATGTAGAGAGCCGCCGGACTCATGCCGGCCCGGCCGGCGATGTCACGGGTGGTCGTCGCGTGGTAGCCGCGCTCGGCGAAGGCCTCGACCGCCGCCACGAGGAGCCGCCGGGCGGCCTCGGGGGTCACTTCGCCCCACGGCGTCTCCTGGCCGTCGGTCTCCTCCGCCGTACCCATGGTCACGCGCCCCTCTCAGTCCGCCGGACGAACACCATACCCCGACCCTGAGCAAGCGCTTAGGACCGTGCCCGCAGGATAGCGCCGCCCGCGCGAAAGGGGGAGGCGGGACAAGATCCTCGCCGAAAACACTCCGCCCCGCACCGGGTGGTCACGGTACGGGGCGGAGGACCCGCGGGCTCCTGCCCGCGCGCCCAGGAGCGTCAGAGCTTCTGGAAGGGGTCGTGCTCGGCGAGGATCTTCTCCAGTCGCGCCTGGTCGACGCGGCTGACGATCCGGCCCTCCTCCTGGCGGTCGCGGATGACCTTGGCGAGGGTGAAGCACGAGGTGACGAGGTAGAGGACGCCGATGGCGAGGAACCCCCGCACCCACCCGTCCGCGTCGAGGAAGAAGATCCCGAGGGTCACCGCGCTCATCGCCACCCCGAAGGAGGCGACGGCCTGGCCGTAGAAGGCGGCGGTGCTCTGCTGCTTGACCGGTGTCGTGTCGCTCATGCCCCGAGCTTCCGCCGCCGGGCGGGGGCGCCGCATCCGCGCCCGTACTCACGGCCGTACTCAGGCGCGGTGCGGGACGGCCGGAAGGCGGGGACCCCGCACCCGGTCAGAAGGCGGAGACCCCGGTCAGCGCGCGGCCGATGATCAGCTTCTGGATCTGGCTGGTGCCCTCGTAGAGCGTCATCACCCGGGCGTCGCGGACCAGCTTGCCCACCGGGTACTCGTCGATGTAGCCGTAACCGCCGAACACCTGGAGGGCGTTGTTGGCGGAGCGGACCGCCGCTTCGGAGGCGAAGAGCTTGGCCTGCGAGGCGGCGGTGGCGAAGGGCTCGCCCCGGTCGATCAGGTCGGCGACCCGCCAGGTGAGGAGGCGGGCGGCGTCCACGTCCACGGCGATGTCGCTGAGGAGTTCCTGGACGAGCTGGTAGCCCGCGATGGGCTTGCCGAACTGCTGCCGCTCGCCCGCGTAGCCGACGGCCGCGTCCAGGGCGGCCTGGGCGATCCCCACGCAGCCGGCGGCCACCGACATGCGCCCCTTGGCCAGGGCGGACATCGCGATCGAGAACCCCTTGCCCTCGGGGCCCATCAGCGCGGACGCGGGGACCCGGACGCCCTCCAAAACCAGTTCGGCGGTGGCCTGGCCACGCAGCCCGAGCTTGCCGTGGACGGTGTTGCGGGTGAGGCCGGGGGTGTCGGTCGGCACCAGGAAGGCGGAGACGCCCTTGTGGCCGGGGGTGTCGCCGGTACGGGCGAAGAGCAGCACCACGTCGGCCCAGGTGCCGTTGGTGATGAACATCTTGGTGCCGTCGATGACGTAGTCGTCGCCGTCGCGCACGGCCCTCGTCGTGAGGTTCCCCGCGTCCGAACCGGTGCCGGGCTCGGTGAGGCCGAAGCAGCCGATCAGCTCTCCGGCGGTGAGCCCGGGGAGCCAGCGGCGTTTCTGCTCCTCGTCGCCCCAGGCGGCGACGGTCTTGGCGACCAGCCCGAGGGAGACCGAGACGATGCCGCGCACCGAGGAGTCGCCGCGCCCCAGCTCCTCGGTGACCAGGCAGTACGCGAGGTGGTCGCCGCCCGAGCCGCCGTACTCCTCGGGCACGGTGAGGCCGAGGAACCCCAGGGCGCCCAGCTTCTTCACGATCGACTTGTCGACACTCTCGGCACGGTCCCAGGCGGCGACGTGCGGGGTCACCTCCTTGGCCACGAAGTCCCTGGCCAGCCGGCGGACCGCTTCCTGCTCCTCGCTGAGCTCCAGGTTCATCGGACTCCACTCCTCCGCGTCGGGCTCCGCTCCCAGCGGGCCGCCGACCTCGCCGGCACTTTAATTAGCACTGCTAGTTTCTTGTCGAGGCCCACTATGTGCCGCACGGCCGCACGGCGCAAGCCCTCCGGGCCCAGCGGTCCCCGCAGCTCTTTTTCGGCCAACCCCGGCGGGAGGACTCGGACCTGTCCGGCACGCGCGCCTCGCGCGCCAGGGGCGGGCACGGGCCCTCAGCCGCCCCCGACGACCCGAAAGGGGCCGGTCGGGAGGACGACGCCCGCCCGGCGATCGTCCTGTCGCGCGTCGTCACGCGGCCGGCGGCGGGGCGGCGGCCGGGCCGGCGGCGCTGCCGTCGGCCCGCGGGGCGACCGGCCGGCGGTGGGCCGCACCCGCGCCGCTCATGGCCGCCGTCGCCGTGATCCGCCGGGTCGGCACGGAGCAGGGCCGATCACCAGCGGGTTTCCGGCGGCCAGGCCCTACTATGTGCCGCATGGCCCGACCTCGTACCCCCCTCCTGAGCAGAGAACGGATCGTCGAGGCGGCGGGCGCGCTGGTGGACGCGGAGGGCCTCGGTGCGGTCTCCACCCGGCGGCTCGCCGCCGAACTGGGGGTCAGCGGGCCGTCGCTGTACAACCACTTCCGGAACAAGGACGAGATCCTGGACGCCGTCGCCGACGCGGTGTCCGCCCAGGTCGATCTGTCGATGTTCGACGCGGACGATCCGCGCGACTGGCAGCGGTCCCTGCACGACTGGGCCGTCTCCTACCGCGCCGCGCTCTCCGCCCATCCGCACATCGTGCCGGTCCTGGCGCAGGGCCCGGGGCGGCGGCCCGCCGGGCTGCGGGTGGCCGACGCGGTGTTCGGTGCGATGGTCGACGCGGGCTGGCCGCGCGCCCAGGCCACGTACATCGGAGCGCTGATGCGGTACTTCGTCACCGGCTCCGCGCTGGGTTCCTTCGCGCGGGGTTTCGTGGACGACGAGACGGCGTACGACCCCGCCGACTACCCGCACCTCGGCCAGGCCCACCTGCTCGCCGACCGGCGCCAGCAGGTGGACGAGGGAGCCTTCGAGACGGGGCTGCGGGCGCTGATCGACGGGCTGGCGCTCCAGTACGCGCAACTGGACCCCGCCCGTACTTCCCTCCAGGGCCCGCGTGGAGGCTCCGGCCCGCGCAGGGCGCATGAGGGCCGCCCGGAGCGGGACCACCGCCGGGACGATTGACGCTTCCCGGCAATCCGGTGGGCGCCGGACCCCGCGCCCCGTACGGTCCTGTCCATGAGCACATCGCCCGCCTCCGCCTCCGCTCCCCGTTCCGGCCCCGACCGGCGGGCCGTCGCCGCCGCCTGCTTCACCGTCGTGCTGTGGGCGACCGCGTTCGTCTCCATCCGCAGCGCGGGCGACGCCTACTCCCCCGGCGCGCTCGCCCTCGGCCGGCTGCTGGCGGGTTCGGTGGTGCTCGTCGCCCTGCTGCTCGTACGCCGCGAGGGGCTGCCGGCGCGCGGCGCCTGGCCCGGGATCGTCGTCTCCGGGCTCCTCTGGTTCGGGCTGTACATGGTGGTGCTGAACTGGGGCGAGCAGGAGGTCGACGCGGGGACCGCCGCGATGGTGGTGAACATCGGGCCGATCCTGATCGCGCTGCTCGGCGCCCGGCTGCTGGGCGAGGGGCTGCCGCGCCGGCTGCTCGTGGGCATGGGGGTGTCCTTCGCGGGCGCCGTCGTCGTCGGTCTCTCCATGTCGGGCCACGGCGGTTCCTCGGTGCTCGGGGTGCTGCTCTGCTTCGTCGCCGCCCTCACGTACGCGGCCGGCGTGGTCGCGCAGAAGCCCGCGCTGCGGCACGGTTCGCCGCTCCAGGTCACCGCCTTCGGCTGCCTGATCGGCGCGGCGGGCTGCCTTCCGTTCAGCGGAGTACTGGTCCACGAGGCCGCCGACGCCCCGCTCTCCGCCACCCTCAACATGATCTATCTGGGCGTCTTCCCGACCGCACTGGCCTTCACCACCTGGGCGTACGCGCTGGCGCGCACCACGGCGGGCCGGATGGGTTCCACCACCTACGCCGTACCCGCCCTCGTGGTGCTGATGTCGTGGCTGGTGCTCGACGAGGTGCCCGCCGCGCTCTCCGTCCTCGGCGGGCTGCTCTGCCTGGCCGGGGTGGCGGTCTCCCGGACCCGTCCGCAGACTGGGCGGACGCGGAAGGTCGTGGCCGAGCCGGTGGAGGGAACCCCCGATGGCGTCGAGCAGCAGGAAACCGGACGGGTCTGACGAGCACGGCCGATCGCCCCGGCGGGCCTCCCCGGGCAGAGGGGCCCGGCCGGAGGGTTCCGGGCCGGAGGGTTCCGGGCCGGAGGGTTCCGGGCCGGATGCGGAGGCGGCTCGGGCCGCCCGGTTCGGCGGACCGCACCTGGAGGGGTTCGGACTCCACGAGCGGGGCGACGACGACCCGGAGCTGGTCACCCCGGAGGGCCGCGCCCGGGACGCCTGGCGGGAGGACTACCCCTATCCGCAGAAGCTCGGCCGCAAGGCGTACGACAAGCAGAAGCGCGCCCTCCAGATCGAGCTGATCAAACTCCAGCACTGGGTGAAGGAGCACGACGAGCGGCTGGTGGTCCTCTTCGAGGGGCGGGACGCGGCCGGCAAGGGCGGCACCATCAAGCGGTTCACCGAACACCTCAACCCGCGCGGGGCCCGGGTGGTGGCCCTGGAGAAGCCGACCGGACGCGAGCGGTCGCAGTGGTACTTCCAGCGGTACGCCGTCCATCTGCCGACGGCGGGCGAGATCGTCCTCTTCGACCGTTCCTGGTACAACCGGGCCGGGGTGGAGCGGGTGATGGGGTTCTGCACCACCCGCGAGTACCTGGAGTTCATGCACCAGGCCCCGGGGTTCGAGCGGATGCTGGTCCGCGACGGCATCCACATCGTGAAGTTCTGGTTCTCGGTCTCCCGCAACGAGCAGCGCAACCGGTTCATGATCCGGCAGATCGACCCGGTGCGCCGCTGGAAGCTGAGTCCGGTCGACCTGGCGTCGCTCGACAAGTGGGACGCGTACACCGAGGCCAAGGAGCTGATGCTCTTCCACACGGACACGGCGGACGCGCCCTGGACGGTGGTGAAGAGCAACGACAAGAAGCGGGCGCGGCTGGAGGCGATGCGGCACGTGCTGGACCGCTTCGACTACCCCGGCAAGGACACCTCGGTGGTCGGCACGCCGGACCCGCTCGTCGTCGGTCCGGCGTCCCGGCTCTTCGAGGAGGGCGAGATGGACGCCCGGCTGCTCGCGCCGAGGCCGCCGAAGGGCTGAGGGGGCGCCGACGGGCCGAGAGGACGCCGACGGGCCGAGAGGACGCCGACGGGCCGAGGGGCCGCCGACGGGCCGAGAGGCCGAGGGGCCGCAAGGCTGAGAGGCCGCCGACGGGCCGAGAGGCCGCCGCAGGGCTGAGGGGCGCTCACGCGCCCTCCGTACGAAGGGCCGCGCACCGGCGCCGCACACCACCGGCACAACGCGGGGCGACCGGAGCCCGACGGGTCGGCGAACTTCTGCCGTTCGTCCGCCAGTTGACCGTACCCGTCAGTAGCGTGTGCGCCCGTGACCACACAACACGCTCCCGCACCCAGCCGTCGTACGGTCGTCAGGGCGGCCGCCGCGACGGCCGTCGCCGCCCCCGTCCTCCTCGGCGCGAGTGCCGCACGGGCCGCCGACGGGCCGGTCTTCCTGCACGGTGTCGCCTCCGGTGATCCGCTCCCCGACGGCGTCCTCCTGTGGACCCGCGTCACGCCCTCCCCGGACGCCGTGCCCGGCTCCGGGCGGGGCGCGGACACCGAGGTCGGCTGGGAGATCGCCGAGGACAAGGCGTTCTCCCGTACGGTCGCCGCCGGTACGTCCCTCGCCCGCGCCGCGTCCGACCACACCGTCAAGGCCGACGTGCGGGGGCTGCGCCCGGCCACCGCCTACTGGTTCCGCTTCTCGGCCGCCGGCGGGCAGGTCCTCTCCCCCGCCGGCCGCACCCGTACCGCGCCCGCCGCCGGTGCGGCGACGCCCGGCGTCCGCTTCGGCGTGGTCTCCTGCGCCAACTGGGAGGCCGGCTTCTTCTCCCCGTACCGGCACCTCGCGGCCCGCGCCGACCTGGACGCCGTGCTGCACCTCGGTGACTACATCTACGAGTACGCGTCCGGCGGTTACGCCCACGGGGACACCGTCGTCCGCCCGCACTCCCCGCTGAACGAGATCCTCACCCTGGCCGACTACCGCACCCGGCACGCCACGTACAAGACCGACGCCGACCTCCGGGCCCTGCACGCCGCGCACCCGGTGATCGCGATCTGGGACGACCACGAGTTCGCCAACGACGCGTGGTCCGGCGGGGCGGAGAACCACACCCCGGCCACCGAGGGCGCGTGGGCCGACCGGGTCGCGGCGGCCAAGCAGGCGTACTTCGAGTGGATGCCGGTCCGCGCCTCCACCGAGGGCACCGTCTACCGCCGCCTCTCCTTCGGCAGCCTCGCCGAACTGCACCTGCTCGACCTGCGCAGCTTCCGTTCCGCGCAGGCGTCGGTCGGCAGCGGCTCGGTCGACGACCCGGAGCGTACGATCACCGGCCGGGCCCAGCTGGACTGGCTGAAGGCCGGTCTCGCCGGGTCGGCGGCCACCTGGAAGCTGGTCGGGACGTCGGTGATGATCTCCCCGGTCGCCTTCGGCTCCGTCCCCGCCGACGTGCTCGCGCCCCTCGCCGAGCTGCTCGGTCTGCCCGGTGGCGGCCTCGCCGTCAACGTCGACCAGTGGGACGGCTACACCGACGACCGCAAGGAGCTGATCGACCACCTGCGGACCAGGTCGGTGACCAACACGGTCTTCCTGACCGGTGACATCCACATGGCCTGGGCCAACGACGTGCCCGTCAAGGCGGCGACGTATCCGCTGTCGGCCTCGGCCGCCACCGAGTTCGTGGTGACCTCGGTGACCTCGGACAATCTGGACGACATCCTGGGGGTCCCCCCGCAGACGGTCTCCGCGGTCGCCGCCCTGGCGGTGAAGGCCGCCAACCGCCATGTGAAGTGGGTGGACATGGACGGGCACGGCTACGGGGTCCTCGACGTGACGGCCGAGCGCTCGCAGATGGACTACTACGCGGTCTCCGACAAGACCCGCCAGGACGCCACGGCCGCTTGGGTCCGCTCGTACCGCACCCTCAACGGCACCCAGAAGGTCGAACGGGCCGACGCCCCGGTGCGCTGACCGGAGCGCCCCGGGACCGCCGTCGCCCGACCGGACCAGGAGCCGGTACGGGCGGGCGACGGCACCTGCCGGCCGGGAGCGCGGGACGGTTCAGAAGGTGACCAGGGCCCGGCCGCCCTTTCCGGCGATCATGTTCTCGAAGGCGGCGGGGATGCCGTCGAGCGAGATCCGTTCGGTGACCATCGAGGACACGTCGAAGCGTCCTGCCCGGATGTGTCCGGCCAGCACCGGCAGGTCGCGTTCCGGGTCGCTGTTGCCGTAGACGCAGCCGGTCAGGGAGCGGCCCCAATGGAAGATCTCCAGGGCGTTGAAGGTGACGTCCTGGTCCTTGGCGCCGATGCCGACGACGGTGGTGCGGCCGCCCCGGCGGGTGGACTCCCAGGCGGTACGGATGGTCTGCGCGCGGCCCACGCACTCCACGGCCACGTCCGCGCCCACCCCGTCGGTGAGCTTGCGGATCTCACGCGGGGTGGTGGCGGAGGCGACGACGTAGTCGGTGGCGCCCGCCAGCCGGGCCAGTTCCTCCTTCTCCGGCGTGACGTCCACCGCGATGATCCGGGACGCCCCGGCGATGCGCGCCGACTGGAGCACGGCGAGGCCGACCCCGCCGATCCCGAACACGGCCACGGTCTCCCCGGCGCGCACCCGGGCGGAATGGTGGACCGCGCCGTAGCCGGTGAGCACCGCGCAGCCGAGGAGGGCCGCGTCGGTGAGCGGGATGCCGGCCGGGGCGGGCAGCACGCAGTTCGCGGCGACGAGGGTCTCCTGCGCGAACGCGGCGACGTTCAGGCCGGGGTGGAGTTCGGTGCCGTCGGCGAGACGGGCGTGGACGTTCGCGGCGCCCTTCAGCGCGTCGGCGCAGAGCCAGACCTCTCCGATCCGGCAGGGGTGACACGTACCGCAGGAGGGCGCCCAGTTGAGGACGACTCCGTCACCGGGGGCGACGTGCTCGACACCCTCGCCGACCTCCAGGACGGTGCCCGCGCCCTCGTGCCCGAGGACGCAGGGCACCGGCAGGCGCATGGTGCCGTTGCTCAGGGACAGGTCGGAGTGGCAGACCCCGGCGGCGGCCAGGCTCACCCTCACCTGGCCCGGTCCGGTCTCCGGCAGTTCGATGTCGGTGATCTCCAACGGCGCCTGAACGGCGGGCAGTACGGCGGCGCGAACCACGGACGGCTCCTCGTGTGATCGGCCGGGCCCGGCGGGGCCCGGCTGCGGGCGGGACGGACTCAAGGCTGTCCCGGCAACTCCTGGCGGGTGTCAGAACTGGAAGGACTTCGTCTGGAGGTACTCGGCGAGGCCGTGCGGGCCGAGCTCGCGGCCGACGCCGGACTGCTTGTAACCGCCGAAGGGGGCAAGCGGGTTGAACCGGCCACCGTTGATGTCGACCTGGCCGGTCTCCATCCGGCGGGCGAAGGCCACGGCCCGCTCGTCGTCGGCCGCCCAGACCGCACCGGCCAGGCCGTAGACGGTGCCGTTGGCGATCCGGAGGGCGTCCTCCTCGTCCTCGTACCGGAGCATGGTGAGGACCGGGCCGAAGATCTCCTCCTGGGCGATGACCATGTCCGGGGTGACGTCGGCGAACACGGTGGGGCTGACGTAATAGCCCTTCTCGCGAGGGGAGTCGGGGCCTCCGGCGACGAGCCGGGCGCCATCCGCCACCCCCCTCTCGATGTAACTCCGCACCCGGGCCTGCTGCTTGGCGTTGACGACGGGGCCGATCCGCTCCCCGGGCACGTACTTGGCCACGGCCGCCGCGGCGAGTGCCACGGCTTCCTCGTACCGCTCCGCGTCCACCAGCATCCGGGTCCACGCGCTGCACGTCTGGCCGGAGTTGGACATCACGTTGGCGACCCCGACGTTGACCGCCTTGGCGAGGTCGGCGCCAGGCAGGATGACGTTGGCGGACTTGCCGCCCAGTTCCAGCGCGACACGCTTGACGGCGCCGCTCGCGGTGGCACCGATCGACCGGCCGACGGCGGTGGAGCCGGTGAAGGAGACGAGGTCGACCCCGGGGTGCTCGGCGAGGGCCTGGCCTGCGACGGGGCCGAGCCCGGTGACCAGGTTGAAGACGCCGGCCGGGATCCCGGCCTGTTCGGTCGCCTCGGCGAAGAGCTGCGCGGTCAGCGGGGTGTCCTCGGCGGGCTTGAGGACGACCGTGCAGCCGGCGGCCAGCGCGGGGGCGACCTTGGCGACGATCTGGTGGAGCGGGTAGTTCCAGGGGGTGATGGCCCCGACGACCCCGACCGGCTCGTGCAGCACCGTGGAGTTGCCGAGCTTCTCCTCGAAGGCGTAGGCAGCGGCGAGTTCGGCGTACGAACCGGCGACCAGCACCGGTACGCCCGCGTGCACGGTCTGCGAGAGCCGGAGCGGGGAGCCGAGTTCGGCGGTGACCGTCTCGGCGATCTCCCCGGCGCGGGCGGCGAGGACGTCGCGCAGGGCGGCGAGCCGTGCGGCCCGCTCGGCGGGCGGGGTGGCCGCCCAGCCGGGGAACGCGGCGCGCGCGGCACGTACGGCGGCGTCCACGTCGGCGGCCGTACCGGCGGGCACATGGGCGATGACCTGCTCGTCGGCCGGGTTCACGACCGCGATGGTGTCGCGCCCCTCGGCGGGCCGCCAGGCGCCGCCGATGTACATCCCGTCATGGGCCTTCATGGCTGTTCCTCCCGGGCTTGCGGTACCTGCGTGCGGGCCGCCCACTGGCGTCGCCGGACCGGAGCGTCCGGCGTCTCCCACGCGGCCTGGTCGTCCGAACCCCAAACTAGCGCTGTTAGTTTTTGCGCGCCAGAGCCGGTGCGGACGGGGGCCGGAGACGCGCGTCACGTGGGCACCGGCCGCATCCGGACAGAGGAGGAAACGCGCGCCACGTGGCGCCGGCCGCATCCGGACAGCCGCATCCGGACAGAGGTGCGAACGCCGAGGGGCGGCGCTCTCCGGCTCGGTGCCGGACAACGCCGCCCTGGGGCGGTACGGGTTGCGGGCTGCGGCCCGCGTGGTCACGGTGACTACTTCGGGTCGGCGTTGAAGGTCGAGGTCGACCAGAGGTAGCCGAGGACCGAGAGGCCCAGACACCAGGCGACGGCGATCCAGCCGTTGTTGCCGATCTCGGTGCCGAGCAGGAGTCCGCGCAGGGTCTCGATGGCCGGGGTGAAGGGCTGGTACTCGGCGATCGGCTGGAACCAGCCGGGCATGGTGTCGACGGGGACGAAGGCGCTGGAGAGGAGCGGCAGCAGGATCAGCGGCATCGCGTTGTTGCTCGCCGCCTCGACGGTCGGGCTGACCAGGCCCATGCCGACCGCGATCCAGGTGAGCGCCAGGGCGAAGAGCACCAGCAGGCCGAACGCCGCCAGCCACTCGAGGACGGTGGCATCGGTGGAGCGGAAGCCGATGGCGACGCCGACGGCCCCGACGAGGACCACACTGGCGACCGACTGCAGCACACTGCCGACGACGTGTCCGACGAGGACCGATCCCCGGTGGATCGCCATGGTGCGGAAGCGGGCGATGATGCCCTCGGTCATGTCCATGGAGACGGAGACCGCGCTGCCGACCACGGTGCTCCCGATGGTCATCAGCAGCAGGCCCGGGACGATGTAGGCGATGTAGTCGGAGCGGTCCCCGCCGCCGATGCCCGCACTCATGGTGTCGCCGAAGATGTAGACGAAGAGCAGCAGCAGCATGATCGGCGTGAGCAGCAGGTTCAGGGTGAGCGAGGGGTAGCGCCGGGCGTGCAGCAGGTTGCGGCGCAGCATCGTGGACGAGTCGCGCACGGCGAGGGAGAGGGAGCTCATCGGACTTCGTCCTCCTGGGAGTTGACCGACTGTTCCGACGCGGCGGACGGGCCGGACTGGTGGGGGACGCGGGCGCCGCCGGTGAGGGCGAAGAACACGTCGTCGAGGTCGGGGGTGTGGACGGTGAGTTCGTCGGCTTCGACGTGTGCGGTGTCGAGGCGGTCGA